>JAZNWU010000025.1:0-56039 GCA_045593555.1 Candidatus Fimenecus sp.
ATGAAGAGAGGAACTTTGATTTCTGCACCTGTTTCAAGAGTAGCAGGTTTTGTAGCGTTAGTTGCTGTGTTACCTGCAAAGCCAGGGTCAGTCTGTGTTACCTGAAGCACAACAAAGTTTGGTGGTTCAACACCGAAAACACTACCCTTATATGAAAGGATTTTACAAACCATGTTTTCTTTAACGAACTTGAAGTTGTCGCCAAGGTCTGAAGCATTTACAGGAACCATATCGTATGTTTCCTGGTCCATAAAGTAGTAAAGACCACCGTCATTGTAAGAATATTCCATATCTTTTCTTTCAATAACTGCTGTTGGATACTTTTCAGTTGGGTTGAATGTTCTTTCAACAACACCACCTGAAATAACGTTCTTAATTTTTGCTCTTACGAAAGCAGCGCCCTTACCAGGTTTAACATGCTGGAATTCAACGATTTGATAAACGTTACCATCCATTTCAAAAGTTACGCCGTTTCTGAAATCACCTGCTGATACCATAGGTAATATACCTCCGTTTTGTTTTTATTCACTATAAAATAATACAATAAAATTTATTGTATTTCAAGTCTTTTTGTAAAATCAAGGGATAATTATATAACTTTCTGCACGACTTGAAGCCATTTTTTCATAAAATTCTTGATTTTCTATTGGATTTTTTATTGTAGGAATTACTTTTACAGTAGAAAAATTATTCTGTGCCTTGTCATTAAGGACAAGATAACTGTTTTCAATATAAGAAATGAAATCACTATTACCCGGATTTTCAAGTAATGGGGAGCAGATATGAGCTGAAGTATCAAAAAGTGTTCCACCCCATTTTTCTATATTGCCTCCGTCAGTACATTCTAACGGAAATCCAAGGATGACAGGTCTTCCGTTTGCAGAGTTAACAGCCTTTTCAATAAATTTCATCAGAATAAGATTTCTGTTTAAAGTTGTGTCGTCTGATGTATAAACCGGAACAGCACCTGTTCGTGATTCAGGAAATTGAACAGATTCAAGGTAAACACA
Source organism: Candidatus Fimenecus sp. (assembly GCA_045593555.1). Lineage (GTDB taxonomy): Bacteria > Bacillota > Clostridia > Oscillospirales > Acutalibacteraceae > Fimenecus. The sequence continues at coordinate 1,011 of JAZNWU010000025.1, forward strand.
ATCTACACCTAAAGTTGTAACTTCATCAATTACGGATGTAAGATAGTTTGTAGCTTTCTGATTTGTCGGGTCAAGCCATACTCTGCCCCCTGTAATTGCTGAATCATCAAACCATATTCTTGTTTTTTCAACATTTTCGTAAACATAAGCTCGGAGCCTTTGAGGGGCAATTGTATCTTCAAAACAATAAACTCTGCCGAGAATCAAAAATCCCTGAAGCTTTATTCTTTCCAGTATTGATGAATCGATTTCTACAAATTTTTCTGTACCGGTATATGACATAAGGTCAGAGTTATATGTGAGAATACCGTCCTTGGTTTTAAAGTCAAGCATAACAGAGTTAAATCCATTTTCCTTGGCACTATTAAGAAAATCGTTAAGCTCACCAATATCGTCAAGAATGTCATTCTGAAGATAAGTTGCACGAACTGTGCCGAGATTATCTGCCGTTATTGTTGGAGCTTCTTCAATAATATTATCATTCAAAGGACGAGTAGAAAGGTTATAGCAAAACTTGGCAAAAATGAAAACACCTGCAAAAAGGCAACACAAAAAGACGCAAAACAGAGCAGTTCTGATGCGTTCTCTTTTTTTTGCCTTTCGGCTTTCGTGAATTGGTCTTTCTCCTCGACGAGAAGGATATTTTTTTTGAAAACCGTAATATCCTTTAAGTCGGCGTTGATTGTTTTCGTTTTTTGCCATAAATATTTTCCTTTAATATTTTTTAAATAAATACAGAAGTGCCTGAAATTCCCGTAAATGCAAGTGACAGAATTGCTGTATAAATGAAAATTGCAGGAGTCCCTTTAAAGCATTTTGGAATAGATGTGTTAGTGTCAAGCTTTTTAAGTCCGTTGTTAATAAGCAGTACAGCTATAATGTATGCGAGTCCTGCACCAAGTCCTGCACCGATTGATTCAATTACTGTAAATGCAGAACGATAGTTGATTAAAGGCATTGCAAGAACAAGGGTATTGAAAGCAGCAATACCGATACGCCTTTTTGTTGCAGGTTGAACTTTACCGTAAATATTTACCGCTACCATTATAATAATGTATATTACGAGAAGAACACCAACATAAATGAGGGCATGAGTAATCTCGTTAAGATTTCTTATAACAGGGAAAAAATCTACAAGAACACATATTGCAGAGGTTACAGTGGAGAATATTGTTATAAAAACTGCCATTGGTAACAACTGTCGTGGCTTTGCGCTCATTCTGACAGCTTCACTTAAACCATATCCACCATTAAAAATGAGATTCTGAAACAGCATTACATAAAGAGCTGCGGAAAGAAGGTTTAAGAAGATACTCATTTTCCGTCACCTCCGATGGTTTCGTTATCATTAGGCTTGTTTTTGTTCTTGTAATCCTCAAGGTCAGAAAGAATATCAGAAAATTCATCCATATATGACTTTTGACCATTATCATGGACGGTAGTTTCCGTTACAGAAGATTCAGTTTCAGTATTTGTTACTTGTTCAGCAACAGTTTTTGACTTTTTATCTTTTTTAGTCTTTGCTGATTTGTTTTTTGGATTATAAATTTTAACATTTTCTTCTTCAGCAGTATCTCCGTAAGGATTGAAGTCGTCTTTCATGAGGTTGATGAAATTATCACGAAGTGAACGTCTGATTTCAGATGTGTCAAATGCTTTGTTAGGGTTTGCTTCAGGATATTTTGCACCAATGAATGCTTTTAGTCCTGCAGCTAAAAAGCCCATGAGTAACAGTCCACCAAAAGGCATCAAAAATGCAGGAAGTCGTACAGGTAGATTAAGGTTATATCCCCAGATTGTTCCGTTTGCCAATAATTCACGCAGGAACCCGACGATTATTGCTACCGTGCCATAACTTAACGATGCTGAAACAGCATCAATAAAACTTGTTTTAACATCATTTTTTACTGCAACTCGTTCACAATGGAGAGCAATAAGTGAATTAACTGCCATAAGAGGAAGATAAACACCAAAGTTTGCAGACAAATCAGGGAAAAGCTTGTTTGTCATATACATTGTCGGGAAAATGATTGCAACACCAAAAATAGTATAAAGAGCAACTCGCCAATATCGACGAACATTTTTAAGAAGTTTTGATGCTAAAACTTCACAGACAATAAGTTCAACAGCTGTTACGACAGCAAGGAAAACTGCAAGTTTTAAGGAATGTGCAATTGCAACAACAGGACAAAGACCGATTGCCTCGAACAACAACGGATTTTTAATAAGAGCGCTGTTGCGAATAGTTTTTAAAGTGGAATTCTTATTATTCATTGCTGTCACCTCCCATAATGAAAGGTGCTTCGCCATCAGTTACTGTGTTTTCTTCCGAAATAACAGTATCAAGACTTTCGCTTTCATAAGAAATCTGTTCTTCCGTACTGTTTTCAGAATCTTCTGTCAGTTCAGGGATTTCCACAGTAAATAAATCTGGAATTTCATCAAGAATTTCTTCAGGAACAACAGAAGGTGCACTTTCTGTTTCAATATATGGTTCAAGGTCTTTGATTCGCTTCTTTTCTTTTGCCGTGAGAGGAAGATTATCAAAATAATCAGATATAGCACAAGCTATCACAAAACCAAAACATGAACCTTCTTCAAGAGGACTTGCATAACGGATAAGCATACAAATGATGCCACTTGTAAATCCCCAGACTACTTTTGAAATTGTACGCTTAGGAGAAATATTTGGTAAAGAAATAAAGAAAATAGCACCGAATAAAATCATACCAGAACACAATTCCATTATTACAGAAATGACTCTGCCTGTTGAAACTCTTGGGAAAAGACTTGCCATAATACCAACTGCAAGAATAAAGCATATAGTTGCAAGGCTGTCTTTTGGTCTGCGAATTATAAGGAAAATAAGTACACCTATGAGTGCTAATACACAGCCTGTTCCTATTGCAGACGGAACATTACCAACAAGAGTTTCTAAAACTGCAACAAAGTTTTTGTCAATTGAATTGCCGTATAAAAGCATTTTTCCTAATGAATCGCCAATTGTAGAATAGCTGTAAATTTCTTCAGGCCAACAAAGTGTAGCAAAACAAAGAGCAGTTACTGAAGGGATAAATGGCGCTTTTTCAGGATTACCAAAAGGTAAAATGCAAACACCCATTGCAAAAGCTGTTGTTAAAATTATCATCCACCAAGGTGCAGATGCAGGTAATAGTAATGCAACACTTATACCAATTATAAAGGAATGAGGAGATTTTAGTGGAAATTCCGAATGGAGAAACTTTTTCCCAAAGCCTGTAAATAACAGGCAGGTAATAAAAGACAATGCTGAGTTAAAAACAGCAATAAAACCGTGGGTGAAAATTGCCACAGCAAGAGGAACGCACAGCATAAGAATCTGGTCCAAAGATACTGAACGTCTTGTTTCTTCTATTGAATTTTGAGGTATATTTGTGTCAACCAAAATATTTCCCTCACTTTTTCCAATATTTATTTATTGCACATTACCTGTCCCTGTAATATTATGAAATAAGAGAAATAGTATTTCAGGGGGTACTAAAAATGACTTTTGAAACACTTAATGAGAATGTAATGCTTGTTGAACTTTCAGGTGATGAAATGGAAAAATTCCATATTACATACGAATCATTGAATAATAGTAGTGAAAAAACACAAATTGCATTAAAAAGTCTTTTGTCAAGAATAGATACAGAAAAAAGACTTTCCAAAGGCGAAAAAGTTATTGTTGAAGCAATGCCCACAGAAAACGGTGGATGCTTTTTTATTTTCACATTTACATATAGTAAGAAAAAACGATACAGGGTAAAAAGAAATGATGTTTCTTTGATTTTCCGTACTGATAATCTTGACGATTTTCTCGATTTTATTTCCGTTGCAAAGAAAAATATCAGGCATCAACAAGTCTGCGAAGCATATAAGTTAAAAAACAACTATTTTCTTTTTGTTCCTGATGAAAATGAAATGTTAAATCGATTTGTCGATGAATACGGAGAAAAATCGAAGAATATTTGCCACGAGTGGTTAATGGAACATGGTAAATGTTTAGGCAAAGTTTATTTGCAGTAATTTTCTTCTGCGATTTTCTTAAAGTTTTCGATTGTGACTTTACGGTCAGCACTTGAGAAAATTGCATTACCTGAAACGAAAACATCAGCACCGGCACTAGCAGCAATTGCAATTGTTTTTTCGTTTATACCACCGTCAACCTCGATTTCGCAGTTAAGTCCACGCTTTTCGATTTCTTTTCTTAATGCAGAAACCTTTAGCATCATATCTTCCATAAAACTCTGTCCACCAAAACCAGGCTCAACGGTCATAACAAGTACCATTGAGAGCTTGTCGAGATATGGGAAAATATCCTCAACAGGAGTTTTTGGTTTAACTGTAAGGGAAGCTTTGACACCATTTGCAAGAATTTTGTCGATTGTTTCTTCAATTGGTGAGTCACATTCTGTATGGAAAGTGATAATGTCAGCACCTGCTTTACAGAAATCGTCAATGTATTTTAAAGGCTCACTAATCATAAGGTGAACATCAAAAGGAACATCAGTTGCCTTTCTGATACATTTCACAAGAGGAGCACCTAAAGTGATATTTGGAACAAAGTGACCGTCCATAACATCAATGTGCATATAGTCAGCACCACAAAGCTCCATATCCTTTAATTCTTCTGCCATTCTTCCGTAGTCACAGGAAAGAATGGATGGTGAAATTTTCATCATAATAACTCCTCCAAATAAAGTATAATCAATACATTTTAACATACTTTAATTTAAATTACAATAATAATAGAAAACCAAAATAAAAAGCGGTCATTGACCGCTTTTCGCTATTTTACTACGCCTAAAAATTCTTCAAGGCAGAGATTTTGCTGTTTCATTTCCGTTGCCACATCAATACCAACATATCTCCAATGCCAAGGCTGATAAATCATACCTGTAATTTCAGTTTTATCTTCAGGATAACGAAGAACAAAACCATAATTATGAGCGTTTGCTACGAGCCATTTATATTCTTCGGTAGAAGAAAATCCTGCACTTGCACTGATTATATCAACTGCAAGTCCTGCACCGTTTTCACTACAACCTGCAGGTTCAACTCGTTTTTCAGCACTCTGCTTTGCCTCGTCTTCAGTAAGTCCCTGAAGAATGAATGCCTGAACTTTATTATCATAAATTGTTTTCTGTCGCTGATAGCCACAATATCCTGAATAAGGTGTAAGGATAACATCCTCTGTCAATGCTGCGTTATACATTAATCTGTATGCTTCAGCAACACGGACATCAGCTGTAACAGAACTGCCTTCAATTACCACAGCTGTTGATGGTGAATAATTTTTATCAAGAGGATAATTTTTATTGATGAGTGTCAATGCCCAGTTTTCACTTACAAGCACGCTTGCAGGACTATAATTATCCCATATAATCGGTTCTTCCGTAATTTCTTCTTCATGTTCTGTCGGGGTTTCTGTACTTTCTTCTTCAACAGGCTCTGTGGGTTGTTCTGTTGTAGTTTCAGGTTTTGTAATTGTGATAGGTGCAGAATTATATTCACCACCACGGCAAAATGCAAAATAAAGTATCAAAAGTGACCCTAAAATAATTACGAGAGAAATTAAAAGGATTCCTTGAATTTTTAACTGTCTTTTTTTCATATATACATTCCTAAACATATTTATTTTTTCTGAAATATAGTTTAGTCTTTTTTCTGTCTAATGTCAATATTTGCAATTTTTTTAAAAATAATAGTGACTTAAGAAAAAAAGTGTGATACAATATTTTAGAATATACTTGTATCATGGGAGGTTTCCGGATTGAAAGCTTATGAAAGTCACGCTCACTATCCTTCAAAAGTTCGTGAGTGTTCGAATTTTGCTATCAGAGAAATAAAAAGAGTATGTAAAGAGGTCGGTCCTCGTCCTGCAGGTTATGAAGGTGAGAAAAAAGGTCAGGATTATGTTGAAAAACTTATGACTCCTATTGCCGACGAAGTTAAAAGAGAAAATTTTACATTAAGTCCTAAAGCTTTTATGAGCTGGGTTATGATTGACGGTGCTTTGGCTCTTGTTGCAGCTGTTCTCGGAATACTTTGTTTTGCATTCAATATGCCACCTGTAGTTGAAACAGTATTGAGAATTATTTCAGTAGCTCTCGTTGTTCTTGCAGTTTTCTTCCTTCTTGGTGAATTTCTTTTATACAAGCAGGTTCTTGACCCATTCTTCAAAAAAGAAGAATCAAGTAATGTTATCTGCATAAGAAAAGCATCAGGCGAAACAAAAAGAAGAATTATCATAGGTGGTCATATGGATACTGCTTATGAATGGAGATATACATATCTCGGCGGAGCAAAAATGGTAACGATGATTGTTGTTACAGCAATTCTCAGCCTTTTAATCACATTGGGACTTTCTGTGGCAGGTTTCTTTGTTGATAATCGTACAGCAGAAATCGTGATGATTGTTGTTCAGGCTATTGCAATTCCTGCTCTAATTGCTGTAATGTTCTTTGTGAACTGGAAAATGCCTGTTGATGGTGCAGCTGATGACCTTACAGGTGTGTTTACATCAATGGCAGCACTTCTTTATTTCAAGCACAATGACATCCGTCTTGAAAATACTGAAATCGTTGCAATGTCAGTAGGTGCTGAAGAAGAAGGTCTTCGTGGCTCAAAAGCATTTGCAAAAGCTCATAGTGATGAATATAAAAACGACGGTGTTGAAACAATTTTTATTGCTCTTGATACACTTCGTGACTATGACTTTATGGGAATTGTTACAAAGGATATGACTGCAACAGTAGGTCTTGATAAGCAAGCTTGTGCTCTTATGAAAAAAGCTGCTGAAAATGCTGATGTTCCTGTTAATTTCACAACAACTCCTTTAGGCTCAACTGATGCAGCAGCAATGCAACAGGGTGGAATCAAATCAGTAGCATTTACAAGTATGGACCCTGCTCCCGCAAGATATTATCATACTCGTGATGATAATGTCAGTGTTCTCGAAATGAAGACTCTTGAGGATTCACTTAAGGTTGTGCTTGAAACAATATTCCTGTTTGACGAACAGGGACTTAAAGACAGTTATTAATTTCACCGAGAGGGGAAAAGAGATATGAAAAAGAATTTTATAAGAATTGTTGCTGTGGTGTTGGCTATCACAATGCTTGCAGTATCTTTTGCAGGTTGTGGCGCTACATCAGAAGTAAACAGACCTGTTGCAGTTGAAGAAAAAACAGACCTTAATGATGTTTCATTCAAATTTACTTACGGAGAATTAAAAGAAATTCTTCCCGGTGACAAGCTTGCAACGCTTTATGAGAACTTCAATAAGAAGACAGACGACAGAACAGTTGAGCTTTCATATTATGAACTTGTTTCAAAATATGGTTCAGAAGAATACTTTAACGACATTTTAGCTCTTATTTCTGATGAAGAATGGGCACAGTTTACAGGAAATCAGCAGGAAATTCTTGACTATTTCAATAATATGATTAACGATATCAAAATGAATGGTACTGCAAGAGTTTCATACAGCGAAGGCTTCTGGATTAATCACGGAGATGGTGTTGTATTTAAGTCAGAGGACGGCAAAGAACTTGAAAATCAGGATAAATTCCGTGCAGCATTCCGTCTTTACGCTGATATGGCACTTAAGGATATCGGTTCATTTCTTATGAATCTCTCACAGGAAGATGCAACAGAGTTCAAGGCAGATTTAACTGATGTAATCTATCCACTTGGTGAGAAAAATGCAAGTACATTGACACTTGCAGACCTTTATACAGATAAGGAAACAAATACATTCCCAATTTATACTTCAGTTGTTCCAACACTCGTTCATGACCTTGATGAAAAAGGAAACAACGCAGAAGATGAAGAAGGCGAATATATCTTTGTTCCATCAGAGCTTTACAGAACAATCAATATGGTTGTAAAACCTGAAGAAGCAAGTGTTAAAAAGGCATTTACAATTCGTGAAAAAGATGGAATTATGGAGCAGTTCAAGGTTGCGGAAACATATATGAAGCTCAACTCATTTGAAATTGCATTCACTCCTTGTAAAATCACAGCAGGTATCAATGCAGTAACCGACGAAATGGCATATGCAACATATGAGAAGAATATGATAATTACAGCAAATATCACATTCACAGGTGCTTTAGCTGACTATGGCACAGTTGTTGTTGAATTCCCTTGCACATCTTCTCTTACATACAATTTCGGTTGGCAGGTAGAAGAATAAAATAAAGTATTAATTCATTCAGCGGTGTTCTTAATTGAGCACCGCATTTTTTATTGACAAGCAGAAATATTAGGAATACAATAAACTTATGGTTATACTTATTATGAAATGAGGGAATAAAATGAAAAAAACTTTATCAGTATTTCTTGCAGTGATTATGGTGCTCTCAACTTTCTCATTATTTGCACTTGCAAAGGAAGAAGAGATTGTGCCTGTTGTTGTATTACAGGGATACTCAGGACCAACACTTGTTTACACCGATGAAAACGGTGAACCAATAATTGACCCTGAAACAGGTGATGTTGTAAAGGCTTGGCATATTGACCTTGGAGAACTTATTTTAAAGTTAGTTGCAGCTTTGCCGGCAGGTGTTGTAGGTACTGCAATGGGATATGATGCTATTGCAGAGGCTTGGTCAGCAATTCTCAAAGATGCTCTTGCTCCAATCGGTGTTAATCCTGATGGCTCCTCAAGAGAAAACATTACATATTATCCAAAAGGTGCTGCTGCAACACAGGTTTCGGCACTTATTGAAAATGATATGGAAGAATATATTCCCGAAAGTGTATTTTGTGAAAAAGCCATTGAAATGGTTGGTGCAGAAAATGTTTTTGGCTTTACTTATGACTGGCGAAAAAGTCAGGTTGATTATGCAAAAGCCATTGACGAATACATTCAGGAAGTAAAAAGAATTACAGGTAGTGATAAAGTTGACCTTATGGGACTTAGCCATGGTGGTCAATACGGTACATCATACCTTTACTATTATGGTCATAAGCATGATGTCAGAAATGCGATTCTTGCAAATCCTGCAACTTTCGGTACAACTGTTGTTGGACAATTGTTTACAGGAAAAACACTTGACCTTGATATGCAGAATCTTATGAAATGGATTCAGTATGCATTTGACATGGAAGAAGATTTTGATCTTATTTTTAAATATCTTACTCTTGAAGACCTTATTGCACTTCTGAATAGAGTTTTGAGTGATGAAGAACTTGTAATGAAAGCATCACATATGCCATCACTTCTCGATTTTGTTCCTAATGATTATTTTGAAGAAGCAGTTGAATATACAGGACTTTCTGCTGAAGAAAACGGAAAAGCATATTATGATACAGTTGAATTCCATACAAATCTTGCAGCAGGTAACAATCTTTCAAAGAAACTTGCACAACTTCGTGAAGAAGGAATGAAAATAGGTCATATTGTAGGTGTGGGATATGAATCTGTCAGCGGACAGAATTATAATGGTGACCTTGTTATTGATGCTCACCTTTCATCGGGTTCGTACTGCACTCCTTTAGGCGAAAAACTGCCTGCTGATTATGTTCAACAGAACACAAATTGTGATAATCCGGACCATTATCACATTTCTCCTGAATATAACCTTGACGCATCGACAGGATTTTCACCTGACCATACATGGTATGCAATAGGTCAGGCTCACGGTCAGTATTTCAATGACCCATACACAAGACAGATTGTTTGCGAATTCCTTTGGGGTGACCTTGAAACTGTGTTTGATGATGAAAGATTTCCACAGTTTAACTATACACAGAAACATGCTGATAATATTTATGTTCATTTCAATAACACAGATATAGGGTATCATTCTTCTGCTGACACGGAATTAATTGTCGAAAATCTTTCAAACACATCACCGATTCACATTCTTTGTGTTGATGTTAATGGTGCAGACATGGAATATGCATATGAAATTAATACCGTACTTCAGGTTGATGAAAAATATGTGATTGATATAAGCAATGTTTCACCTGAAACTGCAGATAAACCATTTACCGTTGCAGTAACATATATAATTGATAATACTCAGCATACTATTGCAAAGAAAGAATTCAGTTTTATTGCTATGAGTGATGAGAATATGGAAATCTATTCACATCTTGCAAAGAATACTGTTGATGAGGATGCCGAACCTGTTCCTGAAGAAACAGTAAAGCCTGAAGAACCTACTCAAGGTACTGAACAAGAAACAAAACCGGAAGCAGAAAAGCCTGTTATTGATGAAACCACAACAGAAGATAATAAAGAAATAATAACTGATGTGGAAATTCCTGATACAGACAGTGCACAGCCAAATTCAGTTGTGATTGCTCTTGCTGTTTGTGGAGTTGCATTGACAACATCTGCAGTTGTATTAAGGAAAAAAGAGGATTAAGCGAAGTTTAAAATATTAAGGACAGTGAAAAATAACACTGTCCTTTTCTATTGCAATATGGTTCTTGTTTTGGTAAAATAAATTAATATTCATTTTTGGCGGTGTCATAATGGGATTTGTGCCCTTCAATTCAAGAGATTTATTTTTTAAAGATAAATTTGGTAGTGTATCAGCAGGTGAAAAAATTCATTTTCGCCTTTGTTTACCACGTTCATTTTGTTGTAACAAAGCAATTTTACTTATTCGTCGTGATGATGGACATTACGAGGAAAGAAATATGCTTTGGGCAGGTATGTGTGGTGATGATGCAGAAATCTGGGACATTAATACCGAAATAGAAAAAGAAGGTCTTTATTGGTATCATTTCGATTATTGTTCATCCTACGGCAGAAGCTCTGTTCTTCAGACTGAGAACGGAATCGGTGGTTTCGCAGGGTCACATTTTGCACGAAAAGATTGGCAGTTAACTGTAACTGAAAAAGATTTTACTACTCCTGATTGGCTTAAAGGTGGAATAATCTATCAGATTTTTCCAGACAGATTTTATAACTCAGGTGAAAAAAAGAAAAATGTTCCTGATGACAGAGTAATGCGTGCCGATTGGGGAAATGAGCCTGAATGGAGACCAACACCAGAAGGAAAAGTTCTTAATAATGATTTTTTTGGTGGTGATTTAAAGGGTATTCAGGAAAAACTGCCTTACCTTAAGTCTTTGGGTGTAAATTGTATTTATTTAAATCCGATTTTTGAAGCACATTCAAATCATCGTTATGATACAGCAGATTATGGAAAAATTGACCCTGTTTTAGGAACAGAAAAAGATTTTAAAAATCTTTGTGAATCTGCGAAAAAGCAGGGGATTCATATAATCCTTGACGGAGTTTTCTCTCATACAGGTGACGATAGCGTCTATTTCAATAAAAAAGGCAGATATGAAACTTCAGGTGCTTATAATTCGCCTGAAAGTCCATACTATAAATGGTATAAATTCACAAATTATCCCGATAAATACCAAAGTTGGTGGGGATTTGAAACTCTGCCAGAAGTTATTGAAGAGGGAGAAGAATACCGTGAGTTTATCAACGGTAAAGGCGGAATTATAGAAAAATGGCTTAAGGCAGGAGCAGATGGATTTCGTCTTGATGTTGCTGACGAATTGCCCGATATTTTCATTGATGAGCTTCGTGAAAGACTTAAAACAACAAAGCCTGATGCACTGCTTATGGGTGAAGTATGGGAGGATGCCACAACAAAACATAGTTATGGCAGTCGTCGTCGATACCTTTTAGGTAGTCAGTTTGATTCCGTAATGAATTACCCTTTTGCAAATGCTATTCTTGATTTCTGTCGTAATGGTAAGGCAGAAAGTTTTATGGAAACAGTAATGCAGATTGTGGAAAATTATCCTAAACAATGTCTTGATGTTATGATGAATCACATCGGTACTCACGATACTGAAAGAGCAATTACAAAAATTACGGGTGAGTCCTGTGAATATCGTGACCGTAATTGGCAATCATCACATTTCCTTGATGCAAATAAATATGCAAAAGGCGTTAAGCTTTTAAAATGTGCAGTTGCTTTACAATATACTTTACCCGGTGTGCCCTCTGTATATTATGGTGATGAAGCAGGTCTGCAAGGGTATAAAGACCCATTTAACCGTGGGTGTTATCCTTGGGGAAATGAGAATCAGGAACTTGTTTCTTTTTATAGAATATTAGGAGAAATCAGAAAAAATAATAAAGTTTTTAGTGAAGGATGTTTTTCTCCTGTGTCATCAATGCTTGGTTGTGTAGCCTTCCGTCGTCATAATGAATCTGGCGATATCATGGTGATTGTAAATCGTAATGAGCACTCAATAACATATCGTTTGCCTGATTTTTATGGAAATGCAAAAACACTTTATGGTGATGCAGTAAAAAATGGAGAAGTATATATTGACGGATGCTCTTTTGTTATACTTTCCTTGTAAAAATATCAAGGATATGATATTATTTAGTTGAAAAAATATTTGGTGGTTAAAAAATGACTAAAGCGTTTGGTTACTTGTCTAAAAATCAAAGAATACTGTGGATTTGTCTCCGTGTAATTATTTTATGCTGGGGTATCTATGGCCTTTTTCATGGTTCTGTTGTTGAATTTTTAGAGGCAATCTTTGCAATTATTTTTACTCACCTTTGGGACTTTTTTCAGATTTTTGGAACAAAGTCATTTATAATTGAGGTTGAAGCATCAACTCAGACAATGCTTTCACTCTTTATCTTTATCGGTGTTTGCGTTGGTTCGACAATTAACAATAGAACAACTTTTGAGCATTTTGATGTTGTTACTCATTTCGCATCAGGTGTAATTTCTGCTTGGTTCGGGTATGATTTTGCAAATATCATTTATCGTAAACGTGGAGATTTAGGTCCTGCTATGTCTTCGTTGTTTTCGTTGACCTTTGCTCTCGGAATTTCTGTTGGTTGGGAAGTTTATGAGTTTATAATGGACAGTCTTTACGGAATGACACTCCAAAAAGGTAATACAGATACAATGATGGATTTCATCAGTTGTTCAATCGGTGCTGTAATTACAATGCTTTTAGTTGCATTTCTGCGAAACGGAATTATTGGCAAGGATAAAGAGACAGTTCGTGAAGCACGCAGATTAGAAAATGAAAAGCGAATTTTAAAGGACAAGCTTTATAAGGAATACCTCGAATCAAAGGAGGAAACAGAATGAAAAAAGTCATTTCATTGTTTCTTGTGACAATTATCTGTGTGTTGTCATTTTCTTCTTGTTCGGGTCCTGCAAAAGTAAGAGTCAACGGAACAAAAATAGATAATGAAGTGTATGCTTATTTTGAGGATTTGTGCGATGAAAATGAAGCTGAAATTAAAAAAGCTATTTCAAGATATGTGACAATCAATTCAGAGTTTTACAATAGAAATTTATCATTAACTCCTGCACAAAAATCAGATTTATCATTAAAAGTTGATGATTTGTGGCACTTGTATGGGATTTACTATCAAAAAGAAGGAATTTCAAAACAGACATTATATAAAATTGAAACATCAAAGTTTTATGAGGATGTTTTGCTTGACTATTACTATGGTCAGGGCGGTGTTGAGCCCGTAAGTGAGGAAATTATAAAAAAACATTTTAAGTCAAATTATATTGCTATTTCTTATGCAACAGAATACCTTTTCAACATTGACGAAACAGGTGCAACGGTACCGATGACGGATAATGAAAAAGCAACAATTATCAATGGATTTGTAAAAGCAGAAACTCTTGTGAATACAAGCACACCTATCGAGGGAGCAACTGAAAAAGAAGTACATAATGCTCTTATCAATTCGTCTTATGACGGAAGTTTTCCAAGTGGATTTTACAAGGAAGTAGCAAATATAAAAGTAGGTTCAGCATCAACAGTTGTGCTTGATGACTATGCATTTCTCGTTCAAAGAATAGATGTTTTTGACGAAACATATGGTTATTACGATACATATAGAACCCAATGCTTGAGAGAACTTAAAGGCGATGCCTTTGAAAAAATGGTTGACCAATGGTCACAAAGTTATAAATTAAAATAAAAACAATTGTCATTCTGAGGAGTAAAACGACGAAGAATCTCTCAGTGATAGTTGAGATTCTTCGCTTCGCTCAGAATGACACTGAATGTATATGCCTCCTTAGTTCAATGGATAGAATAAATCCCTCCTAAGGATTAGATGTGGGTTCGATTCCCGCAGGGGGTGCCAAAAAACAAGCCAAAACACTGACGAATCAATGTTTTGGCTTATTCTGTCCTGATTTGCAAATTCTGCACATCAGGATTTTCCATTTTTAGTTTTGTTGGGTAATAATCAGCATATAATTGCTCTATTATATAATGTAATAGAATAAAAACAGAATACCTTATGTTGTCGATAAGACAACGGGTTATTCGAGCATATCATTTTCTTTAAGTAATTGCAAAAATTCTTCAATATCGCTTTGTGCAGTTGCCTCGTCAATTGCAAAATTCTCGGTAACAGCCTTAACAAGCTGAGAGAGAGTACATCTAGTCTGGAGATTTTCCCAAAGGAGTCCACTTACAGGGTTGAGAATTATAATGTTTGATGAATTAAGCTCCGGTGCAAAGGGAATTGCCAAAAATTCACCTTCGATTTCTCTTAAAACATATCCGGATTTGATTTTAAAGGTTTCGTTAGCCATAAAAATCACCTTTCATTAAGATATCATTGCTAATATTATCACATTTTCGACAAAATAGCAAATTAATTTATAAAGTTAGAGGAATAGAAATTATATTTCTTTTTACAATTGACAAATATATGAAAGTGTGATAATATAACCTATATATCTATCGTAAGACAGTGGGAGAGTAGCGGATGCTGAGAGATTATTCTATATGCGGAAGGGGATTGAAGCTCAGTTCCCCTTTCTTTCCGGCAAATTCGGAAAACTGGAAAAAGTTTCTTGTGAAGTCCGCAAAATCAGATATAATCGTAGAGTGCAAGGTTGCCGAAAATTTGCCTGAAATAAACGGCGAATGGTCAAAAAGAGGCGAGTGTGACTATTGTACCGTGGATAATGTGGTTTATAAGCGCATATATATGGGTTCGGCCGATGGTGCAGTTATAAAAACTACGTTGAATGATTTATCGCAAAAGGAAATAACCTTTGCCGAGGGTAGCTTTAAAACCCTTATGGATGAGCGTTATATGTGGAGTACAATCGGTCTGGCAGAGTCTCTTTTGTATCTTGATTCACTGTTGATGCACGCCTCTTTTATAGAGGTGGACGGTGAGGCAATATTGTTCACTGCACCAAGCGGAACGGGTAAAAGTACCCAGGCGGAGCTTTGGCGTAGGTTTGGCGGAGCAAAAGTAATCAATGGTGATAAAGCAGGACTGTGTTGTGTCGATGGCAAGGTTTATGCCTGTGGAGTACCGTTTTGCGGTACGAGTGGAATTTGTGAAAACAAAAATCTGCCACTTAAAGCAATAGTTGAACTTGGACAAAGCACACAGAATACCGTTAAAAAGCTGACCACGGTTAGCGGTTTGCAAGCGGTGCTGGGTAATACATATATAGATATGCAGACTCCCGGGGTGCCTGTGAAATGTGTTGAATTGATAAACAAAATTCTCCGTACGGTCAATGTTTATCATTTGGAATGCACACCGGATGAGAGGGCAGTAGAGGCTTTAAAATCGGCATTGGAAAACGAATAACAGTGATTGGTTATGGAAAATGTATACAATTTATTTATAAATAAGCTTTTTATGAAAGCCGATTTGGGAAGAATACCTATTGCAGGTACCTTTGAACTGACCCCCAGATGCACCCTGGATTGTAAAATGTGCTACATACATAAAGGCATTTGCAATAAGGAGGCACAAAGCCGGGAAAAGCCTACCGAGTGGTGGCTGAACCTTGCGGAAGAATGTAAAAAAAGAGGCACATTGAATTTGCTGTTAACGGGTGGTGAGCCACTCGTCAGGAGTGATTTTAAAGAGCTTTATCTTAAGCTTCGTGAAATGGGCTTTCTTATAAATATAAATACCAACGCCACATTAATTGACGATGAGTATATAGAGTTTTTTAAAACTTATCCCCCACAGAAGATGAATATAACCCTCTATGGTTGTTCTGAAAAAACATATAATGACCTTTGTGGTGACGGAAATGCTTACGAAAAGGTTAAATATGCTGTTGAGGGTTTGAAAAAGAATGGTGTTAATGTTCGCTTTAATTACACTATAACACCTCTTAATAAAGATGATTTGAGTAAAGCAAGAGCTTATGCCCAGGCTTTAGGCATAGGAATGAAAGTTGTCAGCTATGTTTTCGCTCCGGTACGAGCAACCGGCGAAGCCTTCAGGCTGAGTGCGGAAGAGGCTGCAAGGCTTGATTTTGAAAACAAACTGCAAAGCCTTACTGAAGAAAGACTTGCTGAAATAGTCAAATCAGGAAAAAAAGGTGAGCAGAGGCAGAGAAATGAGTTCCTTACAGATGAATGTGAGGGTATATCCTGCAGAGCAGGGTTAAGTTCATTCTGGGTTACCTACGACGGTAAAATGACACCTTGTGGAATGATGACAGAGCCTTCTGTCGAAATTAAAGATTTCAATACTGCCTGGGAAAATATCAATCAGGCGCGTGAAGATATAAAATTGCCGGGAGAATGTAAAACTTGCGAATACCGAAAGCATTGTGATATTTGTGCAGCAGTTTCCTTTGCGGAAACAGGGAGCTTCTCCCAAGTGCCCGAATATGTGTGCGAAAAGGCGAAAGCATATTGCAAGGAAATACAGAGTTTTGTGGCAAAGCGAAATACATAAACTAAGGAATTAAGCAAATTCGGATTTCGGGTTTGTATAATATTTCATTATTGCAAAAAATGGAGGTAATGAATATGAAAAAGAAGAAAACGATGAAGAAAGTGTTGTCATTGTTACTTTCATTAGTAATGTTAGTGACATGCTTTTCTGTGGCAATCCCTATTGCAAAAGCACAGGGTGAAACAATCAATGGCATTACACAGACAAGAATAGTGCCGGACGGCACATATCAGTCTGTATACGCCAGCTATGCAGCTGCATATCTGAACGGCTATAGTGAGCCTACAGAGCTTGTTATCCCCGGCTTAACTAAGGATGACAACTATGTAGTTCAGGGTATTACATACTATCCTGAAAAGAATTGGGTGCTTATTACAGCTTATCACAACAGTGACTCACCTCAGCCAAGTATGGTGTATTGCATTGATGTTGCAACAGGTGACTTCGTTGCGATGTTCTCATTCCTTAATGTTGATGGTAACGCTAATACTGACCACGGTGGCGGTATTGCTATTTCTGAAAACAACATTTACTATTCTTGCGGTGATTTGGACAGAAGTATTGCTTATGCTCCGTTATCTGCAATTGAAGGCATTGAAAACGATATTACAAAATACAGAGAAGTTCAGCTTGTTGCAGAACAGACATTCTATGAAGTAGGTTCTGTAGCAGACGGTAGTAAAACAGCATATACAGCATACTGTTGTTATGACCAGGGTGTTCTTTGGACAGGTAACTTCTATGATGATGGTGTTCTTCTTGGTCTTATTGCAGCTGATTATGATGTTAAGGCACATGCTGACTACCCATCAATGGTATGGGGCTATGAGCTTTCCGGTGCAACTCCTGAAGAAGAATGGGCAAACCTTACTTCAGGTAATTTGGGTTCACAGGGCAATCCAAGTTATGTTGTTGCACTTCCTTCCGATATTAGAGATGTTCAGTACGCTACTGTTGACGACGGTCGTCTTTACCTTAGTCGTTCTTATGGTACAGGTACAGAAACTTCTCAGAACGCAGGTATGTCAGCATACAGTCAGCTTTCAATTGCTGATATCGACCTTTCAGTTGGCGGTTCAGGAACAATTACCTTTACAATAGATGCAAACGGTAACACAAGAACAGTAACCGATGCTTATATAGTTCCTTCAATGCAGACATTTGACTTTATGCCTATGTCAGAAGGTCTTTGCGTTATTGATGACTATATTTATATGACATTTGAAAGTGCTACATATAAATATTACGAGGACGCAGGTGTTATGGGTAACTGCGATATGCCTGTTGACGTTGTTTGGAAGATTGACCAGTACGGTCTTTTAGGTCATGAGCGTCCTGATGCAAAAGCTGTTACTGCATATCAGAAGGTAAATGATGTTTCAGAAATCAGTTCAACAGAAGAATACATTGTTGTATATGAATCTGAAATGCAGGCAGAAGGTAACCAGAACAATATTTTATATGCTCTTGATTCTTACGGCGGATATCAGGGAGATCGTCTTCCTAAAACAGATTCAGGTACTGTTGCAAACACAATGGACTCCATGGGTATGATAGGTCATGAAATTACCGACTATCATACATATATGAACACTAATGGCGACGAGTTCCTTATATTGGGTGATGCTGCTAAAGATGATGTTCCAAACATTCGTTGGAATCTTATCGGTGCAGGTACGGGAGCAATGCGTTTCCACAGCGTTGACTTATATAACGCAGAATATAGCTATTTGTATTTTGACCAGAGACTTATGTATATGTCAACAGAGGCAAATACAAATCTCAATAACATTGTTCTTATGAACAAAGCTATTGACGGAAAAACTTATCCGGGTGAATTCTTTATTTGCAACACAGCTAACTCATCATATTTGTGGTGTAATGATGGTTCTGATGAATCCATTATGACAGCATACAATGATTATTATCAGATTGGTGATACAACACATAAGTATTATCAACAGACAGAGGTAGCGGGTACATTCCATGCCGATGCTCTTAAATATGCTTCAGGCGATGCAACAGGTAACCAGGCATCTGCACTTCTTCCTCCATATAAATTAGGTACATTTAATATATACAAGCGTATAACTATTGACCCTAATGCAATGGGTGGTACAGGTCTTGAAACTGACCTTAAGGCAGAACTTCAGGCAGATGGTACTTATACAATCAATTTGGGTACTTACGCAACAAGTGAAGCTCACAAGTATCTTGGTGAATCAGGTTATCCGACAGACTTTATGTTTGTTCTTGATGCTTCAGGTTCAATGACAAACAACAGTGACTATGTAACATACTCAAATCAAGGTAATCTTGCAATCAGCCGTGGTATGGCTAACGACAGTACAGGTTATTATGTTTATGTTGACTATGTTACAAAGGCAGATGGTACCGTTGTAGAGGTTAACGAATTTTGTAAACTTAATGGTCACTATAAGTTGGGTCTTCCTACGAAATATTGGGTTGGTGCCGAATCTCAGACCAATAGTGACTTAGAATATTTGCTCAGCACCGATGGTAAATTCTATTGGTCCGAAAGCCAAATCACGAAAGTGAACGGAGCTGACACAACCATCACTCAATCACTTCCTGTTTACAGAAAGGTGACCACTACACGTCTTCAGGGTATGAAGGATACTGTTAACAGCTTCATATCTAAAATTGACGCTAATGCGCAAACATATAATATTGAGCATCGTGTTGGTATTACAACCTTTGGTTCCGATTCTAATGAATCTTACCTTAATACAGGTATCTATTCAACATTAAGTGGTACAGCATTGAACACTTACGGTGCTGACCTTTCAGACCACTATGCAGCAGCTTTCTATCCATCAAACCACAGCAACCTTGCAACGATTGTAAATGGCATAGATACAACAACCGGTGACCCTGACACATTTGCTAACATTGGTATGGAAATGGCTGTTAACGCATTTGCTTTCCAGTCTCCGGCTTATGGCGGTTCAGGCGACAGATATTACAGCGACTTTACCGATTCAGAAGGTATTTTCCATGAAAAGAATGCCAACGCTGTTGTTATTTTCCTGACAGATGGTTGTCCGGGTTATGGTGGTACAGACACAGCAACCGCAACAACAGTTGCTAATGCAGCAATCCCTTCTGCTCAGGCAATTAAAGGAGCCGGTGGTGTTGTTTACTCAGTTCAGATCAGCAATGCAACAATGGATGGCTTTGATATGTCAGCTTATATGAATGGTGTATCTTCAAACTATCCTTCTGCAGCAAGTCTGACAGATTTAGGCACTCAGGCATCTTCAGATTATTATGTTATGGCTGCTACTGACGGTACGGTTGACGTTGATACTGTTCTTGATGGTGTAATGCAGCACATTCAAGACAATTACATCGACATTGGTACTTCAATTACACTCGGTACTGATTCTATCGTTCGTCACGCTCTTGGTGAAAACTTTAAATTGACAGAAAGTTCTACAGTTTCTCTTTCTACATCTTCAATCAGCGAAGACGTTCTTGGTAACATATTGTTTGGTAGTGATACAGCAGTAAGTGGTGTAACTTCTACTATTGACACAACAGGCAATACAGTTAAGGTTACAGGCTTTGACTATTCTTCAAACTACTACGTAAAGAATACTAAAGAAGGAAAGCGTCTCAACATTGTGATTGATAATGTTCTTCCTGTTGATACTGATGAGATTTCAATGGATATCAGCAACCAGACATATACTGCTATTTATGAAAATGAAACAAATATGTCCAATAACAGAAAGTTCAAGGGATATCCGAATGCAGCATTTGAAATTCCTGAGTACACATACGTTCTCGATTACGATATGCCAATGCTTGATACAGATATTAACGGTACGGTCGTATCTGTTGACGGTGAACTTCAGAAACAGGATATAAATAATTATAATTTAACTCGCGAATCAAATAATGTTGCTCTTAAGCTTAAAGACAACGGTCTGAATATGACTTATGAGCTTGTATCAGGTGGATATACTGAAGAAGATAATCGTACATATTGTCTTATCAAGCGTGATGACGGAACATACGACTGGTTCAGAATCAATATTGTTCCTGCTTCTAACGTTCTTTTCGAGGAAAAGAGATTTACTGCTACTTCAAACGGTTCTTTAACTAAATCAGACTGGACATTAGACGGTACTGCTCCTGATACTACTCCTTATCAGACACTTTCAGGTGACAACGACCGTTACGGTTGGGATGCTGTTTACGCTGATAACGGTGCAGGTTATTCTAATGGTACTGCATATAAGGCAACTGTTGATTCATCCACAAAGCGTAGCAAAACAATGGCATTCAGCTACACAGGTACAGGCTTCGACCTTATGGCTGCTTGTGGTAAGAATACAGGTATTCAGCTTGTTACTGTCAAGTATGATACTTATGATGAAGAAGCTAAGGAAACTAAGACAATAGTTGAAAAGGTATTTATGGTTGATACTTATTATGTGGATACAGAAAACTATAATGGTGCACTCCTCAAGCAGGTTCCTATTGTAAACTATACAAATGAAGGCGGATATGGTTCTTATACTGTTGAAGTTACAGCAGCTTACCTTTCAACTGCTAATGCTCTTTCAGGTACTCGTTCTTCAATCGCAGGTATGTTCAACAGTGACGGATATACTGTTGAAAGTCTCCTCAAGGCTATGAAGATTGATGTACCTGCAGACGAGGTTGAATATATCTGGTTTAATGATAATTCAATTCTTAACGGTGGCAGAGGTCCTGTTGCTACAGGTTCAGGTACTCGTGCAACAACAGGTACAGATGTAGCTTTGGATTGCTATATTGATGGTATCCGTGTTTATAATCCTCTTGGTGACGATACTTCACTTTACATTAACTCTGAAAAGGGCGCTACATATCATAATGTTATTGGTGAGTTAGCAACTGTTGAAAATGATGATGTTATTACAAGTAATGGTGATTTGTTTGCTTATGTTGTAGGCACACCTAAGGGTGATGATGGTACTGATGTTGCACTTGCATTCGAAAACTACCAGTCAGTAGGTCCTCAGCACGAACTTTACTTGCAGAAGGCAACAGGTGGCGATGGTTCACATTCAGTTGCATTTAATGTTCAGCTTGCTAATGCAGATTCAAGAGTTATGATTAGCCTTCGTGCAGTTGATGGTAAAACTACAGCAAAGGTTGCTTCAGGTGAAAATGCTATTACATTTGACATAAATACAGCAACAGAGCAGTATTTTGACATTACTCCTTATCTCGATATTGATACAACAACAGGTAAAGCTAATGTTATTATTACAAATACTGGCGATGGACTTCTCAGTGTCAATAATCTTAAGCTTACAGGTGCAGCAGCCGCTGTTCCTACAAGTGAAGACTTGGCTGTTATGGAAATGTCATATTCTATAGCTCCAATAACAGTTGAGCCTAACTCATATGATTACAATGCTGTGGGTACAGATGATGTACAGCAGCCTGATGTTGATGAGCCTGCTGATGACCCTATTGATGATAGTATCGATGTTGAAGTTCCTGTTGTGGAAGGCATTTTAGCAAAAATCTTCGCATTCTTGAAAAAGCTTTTCGCACCTATTTTTAACATTTTTTAAGGAGGTATTGGTGATATGAAAAATTATTTAAAACCTACACTCGTATTCGCCTCAGCTGCTGTGGGTAGCCCAAGCACTTGCCTTGTACAGGTTGACTTGGACCTTATTTCCGATATTCTCGGTGAAGGATACGATGCTGATAAAATCTTTGGTATGCAGGAAGCTTGTGAAACAAAAGTTCCAATTGATTATTACTGCAAATTCACTTCTGTTGAATTAGGCAGTGAGCAAGGATTCCTTTCATAAAAAAATTAAATTTTTAGAAACTTCGTGGTATTTTTTGCCACGAAGTTTTTTTGTGCATTTAACATAAAAATATGCATTTAATCGGGGAATTCCCTTGCGTTCGAATATTATATGTGGTAAAATTAATATAACTATAAAATAAAATGTCGTATTGCGTAATTTGGGAGAGATTTTATGCGAATAATGCGAAATTCTGTAGTAATACTTTTTATTGTTACTCTGATATCTTTTTGTGTTATTTTCCTCATTCAGAAGAAAAATGAGGATAATACCATACCTGAAATCACAATAGAAAATGAATTTATTGAAGTTAAGTGCAACGCTTCCGATGAGGAGCTCCTTAAAGGAGTCAGAGCTACGGATGAAAAGGATGGCGACTTGACAAATAAGGTTATTGTTGAATCTATTTCAAGGTTTATTGAGCCTGGTGTTTGTGAGGTTAAATATGCAGTATGCGACAGCAATAACCACGTTGCTCACGCTACAAGAAAAGTTAGCTATACAGACTATACAGCACCGAGATTTAAATTGACGGATAGCCTGTGCTTTTCTCTTTATGAAAATGTTAATATCGCTTCATGTATCGGTGCTGTAGATTGTATTGAAGGCGATATTTCCGGAAATGTTGTTATAACAAGTCCTGATTTCACCTCATCTGTAACTGGTGTGTTTACTTTGGAACTCACCGTTACTAATAAAAAAGGGGATACATCAACACTTTCTCTTCCTTTGATTATGGAAGAAAGAAACCTTTCTGCTCCTAAAATTGAGCTTAAAGAATACTTGATATATGTTGATAAAAATCAGAATGTTGATTTTAGAGATTATATAGTTAGCGCAGAAAGTAAAAACGGCGACGAATTAACCTCTCAGGTCAGGATAGATGATAATGTGAATTTCCAAAAAAGCGGAACTTATATTGTCAATTATTTCGTTGCAGACAGGAACGGCGCAGAGGGACATTCTGTTCTGAATGTCATTGTAGAGTGATAAAACTTATTACAGGAGAGTATTTTCTATGAGAAAAGGCAAAATTTCAATTGAATATTATAGCGTACTCAGAGATTTGATAAGAAATATCTGGGTAGTTTTGTTATGCCTTCTTATAGGAGTTATGGGTATATACATTGCTGAGTACAGCATTTACAAGCCGGAATACACCTCAACGGCAACAGTTGTTGTTAATGTAAAAGGTTCCTCATCAAACACAATGTCTATGTATAGTGTTTCTTCTGAAATGGCAGAGGTTTTTTCAAATGTTTTTTCTGAGCCAACTATGGAAAAAGAGGCTGCTGAATACCTTGGTCTTGATAAGTTTGATGGTAAAATCACTGCAACTGTATTACCGGACACAAACTTTATAAATATAAGTGTTGTTTCTGACAGTCCTCAAAAATCCTATGAGCTTCTTAATGCTATTTTGCAGGTTTACCCTAATATTTCTGAAGAAGTTTTTGAAAATTCAGTAATTACTATTTTGAAGTATCCTTCAATGTCCTCTGTACCATCAAGTGTCGGTTTACAGCATAGTAAAACTCAAACGTTGTTTATAATTGCTTTTATCAGCATCGGTATAATCGTTGTTTTTTCTGTGTTCAGAGATACGGTAAAAAGTGAGAAGGATTTCAAGAACAGGGTTAGCGGAAAACTTTGGGGATGTATTCCTCACGAAAACAAACGCAGAACAATAAAAGACCTGATTTCAAAGAAGAAAAAAGGCTTGCTTATTGAAGGAAATGCTTTTATAAGTACGAGGTACATCGAGTCCTTTAATAGAATTGTGGCAAAAATTGAACACCAAAAAATGAGAGATGGTTCAAAGGTTTTTGTTGTTACAAGTTTTGCAGAAAACGAGGGTAAATCAACCATTGCTTCAAACCTGGCACTTTCTCTTGCTCGCAAGGGTAAAAAGGTTGCTTTAATGGATATGGATGGAAAAAAACCTGCCATATATAAGCTTTTTGGTTGCACATATGAAGAGAATTCCGAATTAGGCTTGTTTTTTAATGGCGAAAACTCAAAGAAAAATTATAAATTAAGACGATACAAAAAAACCAATCTGTTTTTAGCGATAAACACCCGTCCATACGCTGACAGCTATAAGTGGATTGAAAGTGGTGCGACTAAAGATACTATTAAGGTTCTTAAAGATATGGTGGACTATGTTGTGATTGACACAGCACCTATTTCTGTTGACTCCTCTGTAAGTGAAATTATTAAAATGGCAGATAAGACTATTCTTGTAGTAAAAACAGATGTTGTTGAAACTACCACAATAAACGATGCCATTTTAACCATTACAGACGTCGGCGGTAATTTAGCAGGATGTATTTTGAACGATACTCATCCGGATATGCCTGTGGCATCATTTACAGGTGCTGGTGATACAATCAAATACTCCCGTAGTAGATGGCAGTTAAAAGGTTAACTATTATTTCTAATCTGAAAAAGGAAGATTACAATAATGACTATGAACGAAAGTGGATTACAATTTAACGAGGAAGATAACGCGTCCTTTTACTTCAGTGATTTTTGTCGCGGTTTTAAAAAATATTGGTGGGTCATCGCGATTATTTGCGTGGTGTTTTGCGTTTTTTCAGTATTTAAGTGTCACAGAAGCTATATACCAAAGTATAGGGCTGAAGTTACTTTTACGGTAAGCACACAAGACAGAGCTTCCTCTATAAACGGAATTTCTGCGTATAATTTCTATTATGATGCTTCAACTGCATCACACCTTTCTTCAACATTTCCAGGTATTTTAAGCAGTAAATTGTTGCAGGATGCGGTGGCTGCTGATTTGCATTTATCCTCGATGCCTGTCAGCCTGGCGGCTTCATCTATTTCAGGTTCAAATATGTTTACATTAAGGGCAGAGGGCTATGAACCACAGTTGACTTATGATGTACTTATAAGCACTATGGAAAATTATCCTGAAATTGCAAGATATGTTGTTGGTAATATTAAGTTTAATGTTATCAGAAGTCCTATTTTGCCGACAGAGCCTTATAACAAGCCTGCCTATTTCGACGAGATATTCAAGAGCGTTACCTATGGCTTGATTTTAGGCTTGATTCTTTTGCTTTGCTATACAGTTTTAAGAACTACGGTTCGTACTAAAAAGGATATAAGAAATAATCTCAATATTAAGTGTTTGGGTATTATTCCATACATTATTCTTAAGAAAAACTCAAGAGAAGGTAAAGAACCCCTACTTATTAACAGCAATTTAACCGACGACAGATTTCCTGATAGTATAAGGTCGTTAAGAACTATTCTCAAAAAAATGCTGAAGGACAATAAAAAGGTTATTGCGGTTACAAGTACCATTGCAGATGAAGGCAAAACAACTGTTTGCGTAAATATGGCAATGTCATTTGCGTTAGTAGGTAAAAAGGTACTTATCGTAGATTGTGATATGAATAATCCCGGGGTGTTAAAAACACTCAGGGTTAATGAGGCTGATTTAGAATACTCAATTGTTACAGACAAGTATAAAATTGCATATCTTGAAAAATATAAGATTTATGTGATGACACTTGTTGCCACTGGAGATGCGAAAGAGATTGTTAACAATGATAATCTGACGGATGTTTTCTCTTCCGTTAAGGCTGATTATGACTTGGTTTTTGTTGATACAGCACCGTGTGGCACTGCTTCGGATGCTATGTTTGTGGCTCAGGCTGTGGATGGAGTTCTATATGTGATTTTACAGGATACTGTAAGAATTTCTAAAATTCAGGATGGCTTAGATTCGTTAATTTCTACCGATTCTGAAATTTTAGGTTGCATTTTAAATGGTGCTCAAACAAGTATTATGGGTTATGGATATTACAAGGCCTACAATAAATACGGTTATTATAAGAGTTACGGTAAATATGGAAAATATAGCAAATACGGTGGCAAGTACGGTAAGTATGGTAAATACGGAAGTTCCGAGGAATATGGTTATGGTTTCCGTTTTGATGATGATTTAGATGTGTGAAGGGCAGAGAATGATGAGTAAATCTGAAAAATTCACCACTCTTATTGTGAATATGATAAATGAGTGGAAGTGGATAATAAGATATGCAAAAAAATATAGACTTATGTGTTTTATCTATATTCTATTTGGCTTTATATCAACTGCGATGTCGTTGTGCGTTTCTGTTGCATCAAAATATCTTATTGATTCGGTTGTTTCGCATACTAAGGAACAGTTGATAACTTCCGCTGCAATTGTTATTGCACTTACTGTTTTTCAGTTCTTTTTCACATCGGTATCCTCATGGATAACTGCCAAGGTGAACTCAAAAGTTGATAACGAAATAAGGGAGGATATTTATTCTCATATCGTTACTGCGGATTGGCAGGAAATCGGCAAATACCATTCCGGTGATTTAATAAACAGGCTCGAAAGAGATGTTTCAACTGTTTCATCGGGTGTTATAGGGTTTATACCAAGTGCCATTACCCGATTTGTTCAGTTTTTCGGCTCTTTAGCCATAGTACTTTACTATGATAAAACTATGGCTGTGCTGGCACTCCTCAGTGCACCATTCTTATTTTTATCATCAAGAATGTTGGTTAAAACCATAAGAAAATACAGCAAAGAAACGAGAAAAATTAACGGTGATGTTTTGTCATACTCGGAGGAGTCTGTTCAGAATATTCAAATTATCAAGGCATTTGATCTTACTAAGGATTACATAAATAATTTTTCAAAATTACTTAATACATACAGGCAAACCCGTCTGGAATATGAAAAGTTCAACATATTAATGACCCTTTGCTTTTCTGTTATCGGTATGGTTGTTTCGTATTTTTGCTATGGTTGGGGTGTTTACCGATTATGGCAGGGTGCTATCACATATGGCACAATGACTCTCTTTTTACAGATTTCAGGTACGCTTTCATCATCCTTTAATTCGTTAGCTTCGTTGGCACCAAGCGCTATATCTGTGGCAACCTCTGCCGGCAGAATTATGGAAATAACAAGTTTTAAAACAGAAAAGGATGCCCAAAGAGAAAAAGCTCTTGAAATTGCTGATAAGGCTAAAAATACAGGTGTGAGAATTGAATTTAAAAATGTTTCTTTTAAATATGACGATGGAGAAACACCTGTTCTTAAAAACATAAACTTAAAAATATCGCCGGGTGAAACTATTGCACTTATCGGTGCATCCGGTGAGGGAAAAACTACAATATTTAAGCTGATTTTAGGTTTGCTTGAGCCTACGGAGGGTGAAATAGTTTTTACTGCTTCGCAGGGTGAGTCTATAAATGCATCTGACAGTACAAGGCGCTTTTGTTCTTATGTTCCACAGGATATAGGTGTATTTTCCGGTACCATTGGGGATAACTTGCGAATAGTAAAAAATGATGCTACAGATGAGGAATTACAAAACGTATTGTATCAAGCAGAGCTAACTTCTTTAATAAATTCTCTTCCGGAAGGAATGCAAACAGAGCTTAACGAGCACGGAGCAAATTTTTCACAAGGTCAGCTTCAACGATTAGCAATTGCTAGGTCTCTTCTCAGAAAATCACTTGTATTGCTTATGGATGAGGCTACATCTGCACTCGATTCGCAGACAGAGTCACAGGTGCTTGAAAATATTATGGTATCTGAGCCAAATCAGGTGAGAATTATTACAACTCACAGAGAGAGTATGCTTAAATACTGCAAAGCTGTTTATAAAATTATGGAAGACGGTACATTAGAAAAACAATAGTTTTAAGATATATCAAGGTTATCAGGCATATCTTCGCGATGTTCATATATTGAGTGGGAAGAAAATTGAGAAAAACAATTGAGGTATTAAGGTAAATGAAGAAGATATTGTTGACTTGTACAGATTTAATGGCAGTTCAGTTTTTTACTGAGCACATTAAGTTTTGGCACGAAAATGGTTATTGTGTTGATTTGGCTTGTTCCCCGGTTGGCGGAAGAGTTGATGACATGGTTGAGTTCTTTGGCGATATCAGAAATGGTTCAATTAAAACAGTAGCTTTAAACCGAAGCCCGTTTAAGATATCTAATCTGAAGGGTTTTCTTCAATTAATAAAAATTGCAAAAAAAGAGCATTATGAATACATTGTTACCAATGAGCCTGTAATGGGACTTTTAACAAGATTGGCGTTTGCTAACAAAAAGGGTACAAAAGTTACCTATATTGCTCATGGCTTTCATTTTTATAAAGGTGCTTCAAAGCTCAACAATTTAATATACAAAACAATTGAAAGCTTTGCAGCACATTTTACTGACTCACTTGTAACAATAAATAAAGAAGATTTTGAAGCAGCAAAAGAGTTTAGATTAAGGAAAAACGGAACTGTTCACCAAATACCTGGTATAGGGGTAAACACTTCAAAATTTTATAAATTATCAAAAGAGGATTGCATGGAAATCCGTAAAGAGCTTGGGTTATCCGAGGATGATTTTGCAGTTGCGGTTATCGGTGAATTGAACGATAACAAAAATCAGGAAGTTATTATCAGAGCAATTGCCTCGATTAAGGAAAAGTGTCCCGGATTAAAGGCTTTATTCATGGGAAAAGGCGAAAAAGCAGAATACCTTGAGGATTTATGCAACGAATTAAATATTGAGGATAGAATCCAGTTTTTAGGATACAGAAGTGATGTAAACAGAGTTTTATCTGTTTGCAATCTAGGTGCTTCTGCAAGCGTCAGAGAAGGCTTGGGAGTGAACATAATAGAAGAGATGGCAGCGGGGTTACCGATTGTTGCTTCTGAAAACAGAGGTCATAGGGATATTGTAACCGAAGATAGCGGAATTCTGGTACAAACAAATTCCTTTGATGGGTTTGCTGAGGCTATCCTGAACTTTTATAAATCACCTGAAAAATGTGAGGTTGTTTCTAAAAACAATCTTGAACATTGCAAGCAGTTTGATGTAGAGGCAGTAAAACCATTATTATTAAGTATCATTGAGGGTTAATATTGAAATGAAATACTCAGTAATTATTCCTGTCTATAATTCAGAAAAAACCATAAAAAAGTGTATAGATTCAATCACATCACAAAACCGAACCGATGTGGAAATTATCATTATAAATGATGGCTCAACGGACGAGAGTGAGAGCCTTTGCAAAGCTTTGCAAAGGGAGCATAATAACATTATTTATATGTATAAAGAGAATGGCGGTGTTTCCTCTGCCAGAAATTCAGGGCTTTCGGTTGCAAAAGGAAAATATGTTATGTTTGTTGACAGCGATGATTATGTTGACAGTGCATGCTTTGATGTGCTTGATAACTATACTAAAAGTGATGCGGATTATTATCAATTTGTTTTCACAATTGTGGCAAATGGGATTGTTAAAGAAATGCGAGCATGGCCCGAACGCAGTGTAAATACCTTAAGCGAGAAAGAAGCTTTTATCAGTGAGAGCGTAGTTACAAGGTCAATTAATTCGTGTTGGGCAAGGCTTTATAAGCGAAAAATTATAGAAGAAAAAGGCTTGAGCTTTTGTGAGAAACTGAGTGTAGGTGAAGATTTAACCTTTGTCTTTACATTTTTGCTTTCAGCCGATAAAATCGACAGAATAGACAGCAATATCTATTTTGTAGATGTGAGTAATGAGGAATCACTTTCAAGAAGATACAGAGAAAATCTTTCTGAGCAGTTGATTTGTGTTTATGAAAGTATGAGCAAAGCTTTGGAAAAAAGCGAGATAGAAAGTGAGTCTGTAAATCGTTCTTTAACATGGCTTCATTACAGAAACGCTTATTCTGTGGCGAATGACCTTTCAAAAAGCGATTTGGATTTTCTTGAACGAAGAAAAAAACTGAAAGCTATGTGCAGCTTGTTTAACAGTCAAAAAGTTACTCCTAAAGGATTTAAATGCAAAATAATATCAATTCCAATAAGACTTAAGCTTGTTGGTATAATAGATATATTCTTCCAATTAATAAAAAAATAACGGGGTTGGATTATATTTGAATAAAATTAGAGTTTTAATAGTTTCCGGCAATATGGATGTAGGTGGAATTGAGAATCAACTTATGCATCTTTTACGCAATGCAGATAAAGATAAATTTCAAATAGATTTTACAACCAATATGGAACATCCGTTTTATGAAGAAGAAATTATATCCCTTGGGGGAAAGTGTATTCGCATATGTAACACAGAGGGAAAGCATTTTTTTAGGTATTGTAAAGAGTTATATAATGTATTAAAAGACAATTACGATATTGTTCATTCGCACGAGCTGTTTCATAGCGGTTTAGTGCTGTTAACAGCAAAGTTAGCAGGGGTCAAAAGCAGAATTGTACACGCCCACAATATCTCTGATGCTGATGAAAACGATTCTTATCCAAGCATTGTCAGAATTGTTTACAATTTTGTAATGAGGAAGTTAATTCTACGTTATGCTACACAGTTTTGTGCTTGTTCTTCCCCTGCAGGTGAATTTTTATATGGGAAGGAAATAACAAAAAACGAAAACTATAATTTGGTTTTCAATTCAATTGATGTATCAAAATTTATGATTCCAAAAGAAAATTCGAATTGTGATGGTTGGGTTAATGTATTGCAGGTAGGTCGATTTACTAAAGTCAAAAATCAGTTATTCTCTGTGGAAATAGCAAATGAATTCAAAAGAATGAACAAGAAAGTAAGAATATTATGTGTTGGGAACAATGGGAACGATTATGAACAAGAAGTGAAAAATAAAATCAACGAGTATGGTGTTTCGGATTATATAAAGCTTTTAGGCGTACGTAAAGATATCGCGGATATTATGTCTAAGTGTAAAGCTTTTCTGTTACCTTCACTATATGAAGGAATGCCTCTTGTGCTGCTTGAAGCACAAACAGCGGCTCTAAATTGTGTTGTAGCTGATACATTTTCTCGTGAAGCAGATTTTGGTATAGGGCTAATTAAATGGTTATCCTTGGATTGCGGTTCAAAAGTATGGGCAGAGAAAATAGGCGAAGCAATTGAATGTGAATCTGCAGATGATACTGCCATTATGAATGCTATAAAAAAACACGGGTTTGACAGTAAATCATTTTGCGAAAAAATATGTAGGATTTATGAGAAAGATTACCATAGATTTATGTAAATACATTAGAATGGATTAATCACGATGATTAAGATTTTGTTTTTTATAGAGAATTTATCAGCGGGTGGAGCAGAAAAAGTACTCCAAAACCTTGTTAATAATATGGACAAAGAAAAATTTGATATTACAGTTCAAACTGTTTGGAAGGAAAATCCTGAAAAGTATTTAAACAAAAATATCAAATACAAATACATATATCCTTGTTACTCAAAATTAAATAATTACAAATACAGACTTGGTGTTTTGCTGAAAACAATTTACCCGTTACATATTAAAGATGATTATGATATAGAAGCCGCTTACCTTGAATGTGGTGCTACAAAGGTTATTTCAACATCAACAAACAAAAAAGCAAAAAAATTTGCTTGGGTTCATTGCGATTTGGCAAAAAAAATGAGTAATATAAATGAATTTAAGAGAAAAAGCGTAAATTGGTATAAAAAGTTCGATAAGGTTGTGTGTGTTTCCCGGGATGTAGAAAACAGCTTTAAAAGCATATACGGGAATGAATTTGATACTGAAGTTATATACAATGTTATAGACGATTACAGCATTAAAGAAAAAGCAGAGAAAACGGTGGATGATTATTCTTTCGATGAAAAAACTCCCACAATTGTTTCGGTAGGCAGGCTTTCAAAAGAAAAAAGATTTGACAGGCTGATTGAGGCTCACAGACTACTTTTAGATGACGGCATTTCAAATAATCTTTTAATAATCGGCGAAGGTGATGAAAGGGAAAACTTAGAGCAAACTATCATTTCCTCAGGTGTTCAGAGTACGGTTACTCTTTTAGGTTTTAAAAGCAACCCCTACCCTTATATTAAAAATGCAGATTTATTAGCGATATCCTCAGATTATGAAGGTTTTTCTTCATTTGTTGCAGAGGGGCTTATATTAGGAAAAGCTATTGTTACAACTAAATGTAACGGAATGAAGGAGCTTTTAGGAAACTCTCGATACGGAATAATAACTGAATGTGATGCAAAAGCGTTATCGGAAGAGATTAAAAAGCTTTTGGTTGACCATAGCTTAAAAGAAGAATACGAAAGTAACGCCGCGGAAAGGGGTAGAGGCTTTTCAATTGAAGCTTCAGTTAAAGCAACAGAAGATTTCGTTATTTCTATAAAATAAAACTTGAAAGGAGACAGCATGGAAAGTTTAGAATACTATTTGCTTTTAGTTGCAATAATGGCTTTTGGTCTTTTGATGCCTCAGGGCTCAAAAGACAGAAAGCAATATATTGTAATAATGACTGTTCTCCATTCACTTTTGTCGGGATTTAGACACCCGTATCTGACGGGTGATATGCAATCCTATTGCTACAATTATTGGCGTATAACCGACCATGGATGGTTTAGTGAAGAGGTTTTTCAAGAAGGCAAAAACTTTGGTTTTAATTGGCTGATGAAGTTTTTTTCCATATTGTCTGACGGTGAATTTCAGGTATTTCTTATTGTAGTTGCCATCTTTATTGAGGTTGTGGTAGCTTATTTAATTTATAAATATTCCCCTCTTCCCTGGCTCAGTTTTTTGGTATGGAATTGTATGGGTTTTTATGTTATCGGTTTTAATACAGTTAAACAATCGATAGCAATGGGGCTTATAATGATAGCTTTTGTTGGTATTATGGAGGAAAGACCAAAGCAGTTCGTACTGTTTACAGTATTGGCTACCTTTGTTCATAAGCCTGCACTTGTATTTTTGCCGGCGTATTATTTATCAAAGCGAAAATTTACCTTACCAACTTTTTTAATATATATTTGTGGTGCGACAGTTATATTTGTTAATAAAAACCAAATAGTAAAGCTAATGCAAGAGTTTTATTATGAAGAGGATATTATAGGGGATACTGCAGATTTAGGAGGACGCTTCTTTTTAATACTTCTGTTTATAATATTCGGTTTTGTTTTAAGAGGCTTTAATGGTAAATACTTTTCAAAAGTTGCCAATTTGATTGTTGTGGCTGCAATTTTACAAATGTTTTCGGGCTTCGACAATGTTTTTACAAGGCTTACGGACTATTATTTACAGTTCCTTATTATTTTTATCCCCCTTTCTTTTGCAAATTATAAGGATGAAAGGCTTGCGGGAGTTGATGAAGGTATCAGTTTAGACATTCCGCCAAAACTGAAGAATATAGTTATTATTCTTCTGGTTGTGTTTCTTATTTGGTTTTATAATAAATGCTATATTGATATAGATATTATTCCCGTTGATGACTATACAAACTATAGATTTTTCTGGGAGGAGTGGGGCGTAGATGTTAGTTAGCGTAATAATTCCTGCGTTTAATTGTGAAAAAAGCATTGAACGCACTGTTGATAGTATAATTTCTTCAGGTTTAACAGATTATGAAATAGTAATAGTTAACGATGGCTCGACTGATAATACAGCATCTGTTTGCAATAGCCTACGCTCCCAATATAGCTTCATTAAATATTCAGAGCAGGAAAACAGAGGTGTTTCAGCAGCGAGAAACAAGGGTATAAGTCTTGCAACAGGCGAATATATTTTGTTTTTTGATGCAGATGATACTGCTGAAGAAAACGGATTTTCTGAGTGTGTTGACATTATAAAAAAAGAAAAGACGGATATACTTGTTTTCGGCATGCGGTTTGATTACTATAAAAACGGAAAAATTTACAGAAAGGATAAATTGGTTCCTGGGCAGAACGGAATGCTTAATAAAAACCAGATAAGGACAGAATTAGACGGCTTATATAATACAAACTCCCTAACACCGGTATGGAATAAGATTTATAAAAGAACTTTGATTATAAATAACAACATCTTATTTAATACCAATTACTTTTTAATGGAGGATTTTTTGTTTTCCTTAGAATGCTTAAAGGTATGTGAAAATATATATTGTTTACCGAAAGCTTTGTATCATTACAAGCAATCTGAAGATGAGAAAAATGCAATTAACAGATTAAAAAGAATAGATGATTTGTGTGAGTATGTTTTACCATTTAAAACAGTTGTTAATGAATTAGATGTTGATGAAATCGGAGACAGTGTATTTAATAGTTTCTTTTTTATGCTCCTTTCACAAAAGATGTATTATGCAAATAAAAAGGACATTAAAAAGATTGCAGAAAATTTAAAGAGCAATGAGCTTTTCAATATAATTAATCAGGGCGAAATTCCTGCCATGTATATAGGCTTTTTTAATGATATTAAAGAAGAACGATATTTAAAAATACGCTTATTAAATTTAAAAACTCAAGTAAGGCATAAGATAGCGGTTTTTATAAAAAGCATAATCAGAAGATAAGAGGGTAGCGATGAAAGAGAGAAATGTAGGTATAGATATTCTTCGCATTGTATCAATGTATTTTATTATTATAGTTCACATATTGATGCAAGGTGGAGCTTTGTCTGCTTATTTTGACAAGGGTCTGCAAGGTAGTTATTACTTTATGAATACAATATATGTTATTGCTTATTGTGGTGTGAACTGTTTTGCTCTTGTCAGTGGTTATGTGAGTTGGCAAAGCACCTTCAAACTGAAAAAAATCATTAAGCTGTGGCTAAATGTGATTTTTTGGTCTGCAGGCGTTTCCTTGATTCTGTTTGTTTTTAATAAGGAGTTCTTCTCTGTAAAGGAAGTTGTATCAATGTTTCTTCCTTTAATAAGAGGACGTTATTGGTTTTTTAATGCATATTTTGTAATGTTTATGTTCAGCCCATTATTAAATCATCTTATACGAACATTAACCAAAAAAACATTTCAATATTTTCTTTTAGCAGCAGCGTTTGTTTTTTGCATTGTTCCGTTTTTAGCTTTAGGGAACGATGTTTTACGAATACAAAACGGATCTGAATTTTCATGGCTTATGGTTATGTATTTGGTTGGCGGATATTTTTCAAAATACCCTGTAACAATTAGAAAACCATATAAGTGCATTATTGCATTTTTCTGCATTGCTTTACTTAATTTTGTATTTAAATATCTTGTTGAACTTGTAACAACTAAGCTTTTTGGCATTCCTTCCCATGGAAACCTTTTTCTCTCGTTTACATCACCTGTTGCAGTAGGTGAGGCGGTTTGTTTGTTGCTTTGTTTCAGTAACCTCAAGATAAATAATAAAAAGCTTATAAAACTTGTTAGTTTTGTTACACCTTCTATTTTCTCTGTTTACATAATTCATGTTCATCCTATTGTTTTCTGGAGTATTTTAAAGGATTCCTTCACATGGTTAACAGAATATAATGTGTTGATATCGTTTGCGTTGGTAATGGCAATTTCTTTCGCAATCCTCGTAGGATGTATTGGATTGGACTATATAAGAATAGCTGTATTTAAGCTTTTTAAGGTGGATTATTATTGTGGTAAGATACATGTGTTTGCAAAACAAAAGTTTGATAGAATAAGAGGTAAATTATGGGAATAGATTTTGTTATTCTTTGGGTTGATGGTAACGACCCGAAATGGCAAAGTGAAAAATCTAAATACGATTCCAATATTAATGATGACAGTAACTCTGTAAATCGTTATCGTGATTGGGGTCTTCTTCCATATTGGTTTCGAAGCGTTGAAAAATTTACTCCGTGGGTTAACAAAATACATTTTGTTACATGGGGACATATTCCGGAATTTCTTAATACCGAGAATCCGAAACTGAATATAGTTAATCACAAGGATTTTATTCCGAATGAATATTTGCCTACCTTCAGCTCTCATGCTATTGAAATGAATATTCATCGCATACCAGGTCTCTCGGACAAGTTCGTTTATTTTAATGATGATATGTTTATTGTTCGTTATATGGATGAAAAGGCTTTTTTTAACGAGGGCTTACCTTGTACATATGGTGGCGAGGAACCTATGGTATTTAAAGGGGATACAGGAATCTGGCAACATGCAGCAGTTAATAATATGGGTGTTATAAACACCCATTTTGATAAAAAAGAACAAGTAAAAAGCTTCAAGAAGAAATATATTAGTTCAAGTTATAGATGGCAGGATAATGTAAGAACTTTTGCACTGGAAAAGCTTTTCCCTGATAACTTTT
The DNA here is from genome assembly GCA_045593555.1 of Candidatus Fimenecus sp. Lineage (GTDB taxonomy): Bacteria > Bacillota > Clostridia > Oscillospirales > Acutalibacteraceae > Fimenecus. The sequence goes on from JAZNWU010000025.1 coordinate 37,679, forward strand.
CAGGCTTTAAAAACCTTCATGCTCCCGCAGCATATTTAAAAAAGACATTTGAAGAGGTGTGGGAAAAGGAAGAAGACTTGCTTGATAAAACAAGCTCCCATAAGTTCCGCTCTGCGGATGATGTTAACCAATGGGTAATGCTTTGGTGGCAAATAGCAAGTGGAAACTTTAGTCCTTATAACACAGATAACCTTATTTGCTCTGTTAATGATAGTACATCGGATTCTGTGTGTAGTGCTATTAAGAATCAGAGTAATGATATGATATGCATAAATGATGGTGCAGATGAGAAGAGTTTTCAGCATCTTTCGGAAGAATTGAAATCTGCATTCCAAACTATTTTATCGGAGAAGAGTAGCTTTGAAAAATAATAAGAAAAAAATTATTTTTGTAAGTCAAGCCTTGTGGATTGGTGGAATAGAAACAGCACTTGTAAATCTTATTAATAAGCTTGATTACAATAAATATGAAGTGACCTGTCTTATTACGGAAAACTACCTTGATATGGCGGAAAGGTTAACAAAAAATTGCAGACTTATTGTGGCAGACAGACATAGCCTTGTTACATTTACAAAGCCTTATAAATTTAAAAAGCTATATGATATATTAGAAGAACCACAAGGGGCTACTCGTTTTCGCCGTTTCCTGTGGTATATACTGAATTTTTTGTTTAAAGCCTTGGAAAATCACCTTTATTCCATTTACATAAAAGAACAAATGAAGGGAGAAGGCTTTGATACGGCTATTATTTATAGTGACAGGGTGGCGGAAATTACGGTTAAAGCTATAAATGCAAAAAAATTTTTAATGTTTTATCACCACGGTGCAATGCGAAAGGAATATCACGACCGATTTGGCTACAAAAAAAGTGAAAAGATAATTGCGGTATCAGATAATATTGCAGAAAAACTGAAGGTATATAGAAAAAAATATGCCAAAAAAATTGTTACAGTAAATAATGTTATAGATATAGATTCAATTGTAGAAAAAAGCAAGGAGCCTATTGAAGAAGGTCTTTTTTCGGAAAATAACTTTAATATAGTTTCCTGCGGAAGATTATCGCCGGTTAAAGGCTTGGGCTATACTGTGGAGGCAATTAGTAAACTTGTCAGGGAAGGCCATACAGACATTAATTGGTATATGGTTGGCGGAGGCCCCCTTGAAGAAAAACTCAGAGAACAAATATCGGCACTTGAAATGGAAAAACATATTTTTATGTTGGGGATGAAAAATAATCCTTATCCATATATGAAAAATTGCGATTTGTTTATTCAGCCAAGTTTGTTTGAAGGCTATAGCCTTTCTATTATGGAAGCTAAAATCCTTTGTACACCAATTCTTACAACCTACTCAGCGGCAGGAAATCAAATTGAAAATAGTGTTGATGGATTTTTGTGCGATGCAAATGAAAATTCCGTTTATGAAAGCATTTTGAATTTGTACAAAAACAGAGAAAAACTTAAGTGCTGTAAAAACACTTTGATGAATTGTGATTTTAATAGTATAAATCAAAGAATTATTTTACAACTCGAAGAATTATTTTAAAACGAGAGGATAAAAATGAACGAAAAATTTACAACAGTTATTCAGCCGAAAAATGGTTTGTTTGATTTGCACTTAAAAGAATTGCTACAATATCGAGACCTTATTTTTTTATTTGTAAAAAGAAACTTTGTTGCACAGTACAAGCAAACTGTATTGGGACCGTTGTGGGCTATTATACAACCACTTTTGACAACGGTTGTATTTACCCTTGTTTTCGGTAATATTGCAGGGCTTGCAGCAGATGGTGTCCCATCATTTATATTCTACCTTTCAGGTACAATCCTTTGGACATACTTTAGCCAATGTCTTACACAGACGGCAAACACCTTCGTTGCTAACAGCCACACTATGGGTAAGGTTTACTTTCCCCGTCTTATTATGCCCATATCAACTGTTATGTCAAACCTGATATCCTTGGCAATACAGTTTATGTTTATGGTTATTTTCCTTATTTTCTATACCGTAACCGACCAAGGCTGTCATCCTAATTTATATATTTTAATGACTCCTCTTGTTATTTTACAGTTAGCACTTCTTAGTCTCGGATGTGGTATTATAATTTCTGCCCTTACAACAAAATACCGTGACCTTGCAATGCTTGTTGGTTTCGGTGCTCAGCTTTGGATGTATGCTACCCCTGTCGCTTATGATATGAATAGCATGGCGGTATTTGCCCCAGGCGGTAAATATCACGCACTGTATATGCTCAACCCCGTAACACCCATAGTCAACCTTTTCCGTTATGCATATTTAGGTATCGGTGAAATTGAATGGCTTTTCTATGGTATAAGCTGGATAATTACACTTATCGTATTATTTATAGGCATTATTATTTTCAGCAAGGTTGAAAAAACATTTATGGATACTGTCTGATACAGGTGGAGAAGACTAATGGAAAACACAGCAATTAAAATAGAAAATGTTTCAAAGGAATATCGTCTTGGCGCAATAGGTGGCGGTACACTTCGAGGAGACCTACAGACCTTTTGGGCTAAAATCCGCCATAAGGAAGACCCCAACACTATAATTGGTGACGCTGAAAAGGGACAAAAGGGTGATAGATTTATGGCCCTTAATGGTGTTTCCTTTGAGGTTAAAAAGGGCGAAGCTGTAGGTATAATTGGTCACAACGGTGCAGGCAAATCCACCCTTTTAAAGCTTCTTTGTCGTGTTACAGCACCATCGGACGGTAAAATATCCTATAACGGCAGAATCGCATCAATGCTTGAGGTGGGCACAGGCTTCCACCCGGAGCTTACAGGTCGTGAAAATGTTTACATGAACGGTGCTATCCTTGGTATGACCAAGGCTGAAATAGACAAAAAATTTGATGAAATTGTATCCTTTGCTGAAATGGAAAAGTTCATAGATACACCTGTTAAGCGTTACTCAAGCGGTATGTATGTCAAACTTGCTTTCTCTGTCGCTGCTCACCTTGACTCTGAAATTATGATTATGGACGAGGTTTTAGCTGTTGGTGATATGGCATTCCAGAAAAAATGTCTTGACAAAATGCGTGATGCCGCCAAGCTTGATGGCAGAACAGTTCTTTATGTTAGCCACAATATGAATACAATTCGTCAATTATGTGACAGATGCGTTGTTCTTGACCATGGCAAAGTTGTATTTGATGGTGATGTAGAAGAAGCTATAACTTTGTATCTCAATATTGCTTCACCGGAACACAATGTTTTCACAGACCTGACTACTTTTGACAGACCTACCAATTCTACAAATAAAGTTTTTATGCAATCAATAGAATTTGAAAACAGCGACCAATGTGTTATTACTCGCGGTGAAAACCTTGACATTACATTGAAATGGAAAGCTTTATATGATGTTGATAATGTCAAATTCCGTTGTATAGTGCGTTACAAAAATGATACCGCTGTGGGATTAGTTCAATCCGATGATTTAGGTAACTTTAAAGCAAATGAAGAAACCGAAAGTCGATTTTCTTTTGATACATCTATGCTTGCAGACGGGAAATACTTTTTCAGCATTGCACTTTTCCAAAGTGACGATGTGGGCAACAGTATAATCCTTGACCATGTTACAAGGGCATGTGCTTTTGAAGTTATCAGTTCTACTGACGATGAAAAACTTTTGAATTGGGAACACGCTTGGTGGGGTTCAGTAAAATTCCCTGATTTTAAAATAAAAAAGGACTAAACCTTATGGAAAAAATAACTTTAAACCAAATAGCGAAGCAAAGTACAAAAATTATATATGATTTTTCTGTATCTGACGGACTAAAAAAATATTTTTCCGGAGAACCATTTATAATTGAATATGCCGAAAACATTGAGGATGTTCCTGATAGTATTGCGTCCGTACCCTTTGTTTGCAATATGCTTCCAATAATTTGGCTTAGCAACGCGATGTTAGAAATCCCCGAATTAGATAAGGATTTTTTTGAAGCAATTCCGGAGTTTAAAAAAGGCTATATACAGATGTTTCCTGAAAGCAACTTTGCAGGAAAAATTATTACTAAGCCTATTAAAAATGTTTGTAATAACACGTCAACCAAAAGTGCAGCTCTCTTTTCCGGTGGTTTAGATGCCGTGAACACATTAGTTGAGCATATTGATGAAAAACCTCATTTAATTGCCATCTGGGGAGCCGATATAAGATACGATAATACTGCCGGTTGGGAAATAGTATATAATGGTTTGAAGTCATCCGCAGGAATTTTTGATTTACCCCTTACAGTAATCCGTTCCACATTTAGAACTGTGGATGATTACGAAAGAACATTAGATGCTGATTTTTCTGCACAACTAAAAGATGGTTGGTGGCACGGAGTAAAGCATAGTTTAACCATACTTGGTCATGCTGCACCATACATATACTTAAATGGAATATCCATTCTCTACATAGCATCATCATTTTCTTCAGAAGATGAACCCGTAAGATGTGCGTCAATGCCAGCAACTGATAATTTTGTGAAGTTTTGTGGTTGCCAAGTTGTTCACGATGGCTATAAATATACTCGTCAAGATAAAATTACAAATGTGGTTAGATATCACAACGAAACTCATACTCCGTTTTCGCTTCATGTTTGCTGGGAAAGCCAAACCGGTAATAACTGTTGCCATTGTGAAAAATGCTTTCGTACAATGGCGGGTATAATTGCTGAAGGCGCCAACCCGACAGACTATGGTTTTTCTGAAACACTTGCAAATATCCCATATATGCATGCATATATTATAGATTACTACGCTCGTTTGGATTTATTTAAAAAACGTTGGTCTCATATACAAAAACGTTTAATTGACAATAAACAAACTATTATTGCAACACCATATTGGAAATACATAAAATGGCTTGAACCAATAAATTTTAATGATACCCAAAATTTAAAAATGCCACTGATGTTCAGAATAAGACGCTACTTATCATCATTCAAATTTTACAACAAGCTACATCAATTAAAAACAATGATTTTAAAAAATAAATACACAAAGTGATTTGAAATGAAGAGAAAAATAATTACATTGGTATGTAAAATCAGTTTTATAAAAAACTTTTTATACAAACTGACAAATCGTAGACATCTTTTAAAAAAATACAAACCAATATTCAAAGAACACAAGAAAAATCCCAATATGGTTTTTCTTATTTATACTCCCATACATGAAAATCTTGGTGACCACGCAATCGCTATAGCCGAAATGACAATATTAGATGAGTTGGGAATAGGTTATACGGAAATCACACAAGCTGAAATTCACAAATTAAAAGAATTCGGGTTGCTTAGGTTATTTAATAATAAAAAGGTTTTCATAAATGGTGGTGGAAATCTTGGAACTTTGTGGTTTGATGTAGAAGAAGCATTTCGTAGCATTATGATTGCCGCACCAAAGGCTGACATTTTAATTTTCCCAAGCACCATTTATTACGAAGACACAGATTTTGGCAGAAAAGAATTTGAAAACTCAAAAAAAATATATAACAACCATAAAAATTTGACCTTGTATGCTCGCGAAAACATTTCTTACGAAATAATGAAAAATGCATACAAAAATGTAAAACTTGTTCCTGATATGGTTTTCTATCTCAATAAATGCGAAAAAAATGTTGCTCGTAATGGTGCTGTATTATGTTTAAGAAAAGACTTGGAAAGAACCCTGCGTGAAGAAGACGAACTCTTCATTTATAAGCAAATACAACAACTATTCGGAGATGAAATAACAAAAACAGATATGTATGCTGCGCATAATATACCTATTGAAAACAGGTATAAAGAATTAACAAAAAAATTCGAACAATTCAAAAATGCAAAACTTGTTGTAACTGACAGGCTTCATTGTATGATTTTTTGTGTTATAACAGGTACACCATGTATTGTTGTTAACAGCAAAAGTCCAAAAGTGAAGGGATGCTATGAGTGGGTAAAGGATTTTGAATATATCAAATTTGCAGACAATTTATCTAATATCACTGATTTATATAACTCAATCCCCCAAAAAGAATTTGTATATGATAATTCAAAATTGATACCATTGTACGAGACGCTAAAAGAAGATATACGCAAATTAATGCGATGAGGTGAAAAAATGCCGTTAATCTCTGTTGTAGTGCCTGTTTATAAAGTTGAACCATATTTATCAAGATGTATTGATAGTATACTTTCTCAAACTTTTACAGATTTTGACCTTATTCTTGTTGATGATGGTTCACCCGATAACTGCGGAAAAATCTGTGATGAATATGCTCAAAAAGATAACCGAATAAGAGTAATACACAAAGAAAACGGTGGTCTTTCTTCTGCGAGAAATGCAGGTATTGATTGGGTATTTGCAAATAGCAATATTCACTGGATTACTTTCATTGACAGTGATGATTGGATTCATCCTAAATATCTTGAATTCCTATTATCTGGTGCAACATCTACAAATACAGATATATGTGCTTGTGAATATACGGAAACTGCGGAATTCTTTGATTTTGAATGTCTCAATAATGTTGATCCGCAAAAACTAACTCCCGAAGAGCTTTTTGTAAACCATCATGTAACATCGGTCATTGCCTGTTGTAAATTATACAAAAAAACCTGTTTCAATAGCATTCGTTTTCCCATAGGCAAACTTCACGAAGATGAATACACAACATATAAAATATTATTTGAAAAAAGCCATATTTCATATTTGAAAGCTCCATTGTATTTTTATTACGTTAATCCTGATAGCATTGTAAGGAGCCAATGGTCGCCAAAAAGACTCGATGCAATTACCGCCTACGAAGAACAAATTGCCTATTTTCGAAAGAGCGGACACAAAAAGGCTTTGGTAAAAGTTGAACGAAAACTTTTATGGTATATTATTGCTCAAATTGAAATTACTGAAAAATCTGATGAGTATGCTTACCTTACACCAAAATTAAAAAAGAATCTTAGAACGTATCTGAAGAAATTTAAAGCAGATGCGAATCTGTCCGTAGGCAACGGATATAATTTTTATATAAAAGCATATCCAACTATAACTAAACTATATTGCATTATTATTGCAATATTAAGAAAACTTAAAATTTTAAGGAGTTAACATGCCTCTGATAAGCGTTATTGTTCCCGTATATAAATGCGAGGAATATTTAGAGACTTGCGTTGACAGTATTTTAAATCAGACTTTTTCTGATTTTGAAATTATACTTGTTAACGATGGCTCACCTGATAGCAGTGGTAAAATCTGCGATGTTTTAGCCGAAAAATACAATAAAATAACTGTACTCCATCAGGAAAATCAAGGTCAGGCAGCAGCTCGTAATAACGGGGTCAAAATTGCCCGTGGCGAATGGCTCTGTTTTGTAGATTGTGATGACTTTGTTCACCACCGAATACTTGAAGCACTTTATAACGCCGTTACAGAAAACAATGTTAAGCTCAGTATGTGCTCCGCTATTCAGGGTGAGGAATCACCACCCCCCTTTAATGCTTCAAAGGAAGTGAATTTCAAAGTCCTTGAAACTACTGAGGACAATATTTTGAACCTTTGCAAAAATGAGAAATATTATTACTGGGTTGTATGGGGAAAGCTCATTCATAAGTCAATTTACGAAAAATACCCACTTACAGAAGGTAGAATTTACGAAGACAATGCCATTGTGTGTAAATGGCTTTATGAAGCAAAAAAGGTTGCTTTAACCGACGCCCCCTTGTATTTTTATTATGTGAACCTCTCAGGCACTACAAAAAAAGAGTTCACAAAAAAACATCTTGACATTTTATGGGCATTTAAAGAACAGATTGACTTTTTCTATTCTCTCAATTTCAAGAAAATGACGAAACATCTGGCAACTTACTTTTTTGAGATTTCAGCAAATATGCACTATTATGCAAAAACAGAGAATGCAAAAGAAATGATACCCTATATAAAGGATAAAGAAAAAGAAATAAAATCCCTTTATTCTACTTATATAAAACTTGACACGAAACAAAAACTTTACTATTACGAAAGAACAAACAAGCTTATGTTTTACATAACAAGGCTTAAGAAAAAATTAGGATTATTAAAATGATAACTATTGTAGTACCCGTTTATAAGGTTGAAGAATATCTTGAGCGTTGCGTTGACAGCATCCTTAACCAGACTTTTATAGATTTTGAACTTTTGCTTGTTGACGATGGTTCACCAGATAATTGTGGTAAAATTTGTGATGAATATGCCGAAAAAGACAGTCGTATTTTTGTAATTCATCAAAATAACGGTGGACTTTCTGCTGCAAGAAACACAGGTATAAATTGGTTTTATGAGCAAAACAGAAGTGATTACATCACTTTTGTGGATAGCGACGATTGGCTTCATCCCGAATATCTTAGAATTTTGATGAACGGAATTACTGAAAACCATGTAAAAATATCCGTTTGTAATTACAAACGAGTGAATGCTGAAATTCCTCACCAGAATTACGATAATATTAAGTGTGAAATAACTTCCCCCGAGGATTTTCTTGTAAATCACTCGTGGCAGTACAATTATGCTTGGGGCAAGCTTTACCATAAAAGCGTGTTTGAAGACATAAGATACCCCGTGGGCAAAATTTTTGAAGACACCTTTACAACCTACAAAGTATTGCATAAATGTGATGAAATTGCCTACACAGAGCTTCAATTGTATTATTATTTCCAAAATGAACAGGGTATTTCACATTCTTCCTGGAAACCTTCAGAGTTAGTGATTTTTGATGCTATGCAGGAACAAATACTCTTTTATAAAGAAAAAGGACTAAAAAAAGCTTATGCAAAAGAATTTGAGCTTTTTGTACACCACCATGCATATCAGATTGTGCGTATAAAAGAAAACAAAAATGATTTAAAGAAAAACAAGGCTACACTAAAAGGAATAAAAAAGACTTTAAGAAAATATCTTCGAGAAAATAAGGAGACATTCAATGTTCATAATATGACATATTCTTATGAAGCTGCATATCCGTTTATAATGAAACTTTATGCTCTCGCAAGTAAAATTAAATTAAAAATATTGAGGAAATGAAAATGAGTATTCCTAAAGTTATTCACTATTGTTGGTTTGGTGGTAAGCCTTTACCGAAATCTGCAGAAAAATGTATTAAAAGTTGGCAGAAATATTGTCCTGATTATGAAATCAAACGTTGGGACGAAACCAATTTTGACGTAAACTGTAACGCTTATTGCAAATTCTGTTACGAAAATAAAAAATGGGCTTTTCTTACAGATTATATACGTCTGAAGGTTATTTATGATAATGGCGGTGTGTATCTTGATACAGATGTTGAACTTTTGAAAAATCTTGATGATTTAGTGGAAAAAGGTGCCTATATGGGCTTTGAGGACGAACAAGCCATTGCCACAGGTTTAGGATTTGCCGGAGAAAAAGGGCATAAATTCATCGGTGAAAATATGCGTTATTATGAAGAGCTTACAGTCTTTTCACAGCTTCGTTCCTGTCCCAAAATCACAACTGAATTACTTGCACCCTACGGTTTAAAAGAGAATAACGGTAACATCCAAAAAGTAGCAGGAATGAATATTTACCCACCTGAATATCTTTGCCCTAAAAACGAGCGTTCAGGACTTACCAATAAAACAAAAAACACCTATTCAATACATCATTTTGATGCTTCCTGGTTTGAAAAATCCTGGAAAGAGGGTCAGAAAAAACGTTGGCGAAGAGAAAAATTAAGATATATCGTTCATCTTCCCAACATGATTCTAATGAAAATACTTGGAGACAAAAACTACGCAAAATTAAAAGCAATATTTAAAAGAGGTTAAATTATGGCACTCACCAAAGGCTTTATCACAATTGCAACGGGTAAGGAGCAATATTACATAATTGCACGAAATCTTTTGCGCTCCTATCGTTTCACAACTAAAAATCCTCTTCCCTTTGCCATTTTATGTGATACAGAAAATGAGTATACAAAAGAATTTAACGATGTTCGCATTTTCGGGAATCCAACGTGCTCATATCTTGACAAGCTTAATATGTTTGACCTGCTTCCATATGATATCAATATTTTCATTGATGCAGATTGTCTTGCATTTAGAGATGTTAATCGCCTTTTTGATATATTTGAAAATGCTGATGACTTTTGTTGCTACGGCAGAGTTTTGCCACTTGATGATAAAACAGGTTGGTTTGAATACGAAAACCTTAATGCAGATTTGCAAAAGCAGATTGACTATGTCATTGGTCTTCACGGGGGCATTTACTATATGCGCAAAACCGAAAAATGCAAAAAGGTTTTAGATGATGCTAAAACCTTTTCCATAAATTATGCGGATTACAAATTTAAGGGCAAATTTGAAACCCCGGGTGATGAGCCTGTCGTAGCTTTGAGCATGGCTATAAACAAATGTAAGCCTATCCACCACGATTTTTCATCACTTATCTGTTGGTGGGAGCACGAAAATTTATTTAAACTCAATATAACAGAGCATTATGCTTGCTGTACTCCTCTTAACACAAAAACAGATATTGTTCATTGGGGCACACGTTTTACCAGGTCAATTCCTTACTGCAAGGAAATAACTGCACTTGAACTTAGTTTACAAGGTGCAGATGAGAAAGAACTAAAAAAATCCAATGAGTATTATGAAAAATTAGCGTTTAAAGAAAAAATAAGCAAATTAAAAACACGAGTTATTAACAAAATAACATTAAAAAAATAACTACAAAGTAAAACTGTTTTTATGGGGGGATTAGTATGACAGAAAATAAACTTATTCAAAGACAATATCATCTTGATTACCTGAGGGTATTTGCCTCAATATTTATAATCTTACTTCACGTAACTTCGCAGAATATGCCCTATTGTAAATTGGCGGGTACAGAATGGAATATTTATAATATATGTAATAGTGCTTCAAGATGGGGTGTTCCGGTTTTTGTTATGATGAGTGGTGCGCTTTTTTTACCAAGAGAAATCTCTACAAAAACACTTTATAAAAAATACATATCACGTATGGCGATAGCATACGTTGTATGGTCAGCATTTTATGCTATTGTTGATGCAATCGGAAGCACTCTTTTTTTGGAAGAATATCGTACAACTATCGTTGAAATTATAGGCAGTTTCATTTCAGGTGCAGTTCATCTTTGGTTTTTGCCCATGATTATAGGGCTTTATATGTGTATCCCACTCATAAAGCAATTGACCCAGAATGATAAATTAATCAAGTATTTTTTACTCTTATCGATAGTTTTCTGCTTTATTAAGACAGAAATTGGATTAGTTACAAATACTTTTTTAAGTGGCAATATGCAAATAATATTTCAAAACATTACTTCAGTTTTCAATACGCTCAATATGAATCTTGTTGCTGGTTTTGTTGCGTATTTTGTACTAGGGTTCTACTTAAATAAGACTGAAATCAACAAAAACCACAGAACAATTATATATATTCTTGGTGTGGCTGGTCTCATTCTTACAATACTTTTAAATTTGTTGGCTTCAAAAAAAGCAGGTAAATCCTTAGAAACATTCTATGGTGGTTCTACTGTGAATGTGCTTTTAATGTCGGTAGCTGTATTTGTATGGTTCAAATACAATGTCAAAGGGTCCGAAAGGCTAAATAAAATAATTATCCATCTTTCAAAATATAGCTTCGGTGCATTCCTTGTTCATATATTTATACTTCAGTGTTTAAAAGCTGTAGGTATTCAAAGCACAACCTTCCACCCTGTTTTATCTGTACCTGCAATAACAATTTTTACCACAGTTGTGTCTTATTTAATTTCCTTGATTTTAAATAAAATCCCTGTGATAAAGAAATACATAGTTTAAAAACAACCACTTTTCAAAAGGTGATGATAATGAAAATAGAAAACAAACCATGGTATCAGGATTATATGCGCCTGAGAGATAGTAAAACTTTTTCATTTTTAGATTTTATAAAAGATTTTATACTCTATCACAGAGTCAGATATATGGTTTATTTCCGCCTTGCGCAGAAAACGAAATTCAAACTACTTAAATTGTATTATGAATATAAATTATTCCGACTTTGCCGAAAATACGGGATTGAAATAAAAACCAATACCGAAATTGGTGAAGGCTTTTGCATGATACATCCTTATAACATTACCGTGTCGCCCTTTGCCGTTTTGGGTAAAAATGTTAATATGTATAAGGGTTCTACAATAGGTAACAATGTAGGCAACCCCTCGGGTGCACCTGTTATCGGTAATTGTGTGCAGATAGGTATAAATGCTACAGTAATAGGTGGTATTACAATAGGTGACGATGTTTTAATCGCACCTAACACCTTTGTTAACGAAGACATACCGAGTCATAGTGTAGTTGTTGGTAACCCTTGTCGCATAATACATAAAGAAAACGCAACTCTGCAATTTATATGGAATAAGATTTAACGGATATAAAATGAAGCTAAATAAAAACAGATTGAAAAAAATCATGATTTCAATATTGGTGTTCGTGGTAGTTATAACGATTATAATTACCATATTCAGCAATGTCTGTATTAAGATTTCAGAATACACCATCTCCCTTAACGAACTGAAGGGTAGTGCGAAAGTTGTTATTATTTCTGACCTTCATGGCAAAGAATATGGCAGAGATAACAGACGGCTGTTAGCTAAAATAAGCGAGCAAAAACCCGATGCAATTTTTGCTGTTGGTGATATGCTTGATGATAGCCATGCGAAGAACGACTTTTCTGAAATTATAAAGCTGTTCAGCGGACTTTTGGATATTGCACCTGTGTATTTTTCATATGGTAATCAAGAAAAAGAATACAATAGTGATATAATTGACGAATTTGTAAAAACGATTACCGAAAATGGGGTTGTGGTTTTAGATGATTCCTTTGTGGATTGCGAAATAGGAGGCCAAAGAATTCGTGTAGGCGGAACAATGGGCCACGCCTTTCCTTTTGGAAGAACAAAAGAAGAATTCGAAAGCTCGAGTGAATATATCTTTTTAAAGGACATGGAAAAAACATCTTTACCTACAATTGTTTTAGCCCATATGCCGGATACATTTATCTTTAATGGTGCACACACGTATTGGAGTAATATTGACCTTGTGGTGAGTGGACATACTCATGGCGGAGTTGTAAGACTTCCCTTTGTGGGTGGCGTGTATTCACCTATGCAAGGCATGTTCCCTGAATATGATTATGGATTTTATATGCTCGGGGAAAATATGCAGATGGTTATTACATCCGGATTATCCGGTTATAAGTTTATTCCAAGGGTTTTTAATTTACCCGAAATATGTGTTTTAAATTTAACAGCAAAGTAAAAGAGGTGACTATGAATGACAGAAAATATAATACTAGAAATTCTTTCTGCATTTATACACAACAGAAAGCCTTGTTTAAACTCCGATGTGCAAGAAATTAAGGTTTTCTATACCTTTTATTTTCAAAACATATTGCCTGTTTTAGCCTATATGGATAAAAAATGGGATATAATAAAAGATGAGAATATTAAAAGAAAACTTACGGATTGCTATTATCAGACTGTTGCGGAAAATTTTAAAAAAGTTGCTATGTTTGAAATTATGTCGCAAAAACTGAGTGATAATAATATTCCCCATATGCCTGTAAAGGGGTGGTATCTACGTACCCTTTATCCCGTTCCAGAGCTTCGCACTTTTGGTGATATAGATATTCTTATAAGCAAACAGGACAGAAAAAAAGCAGATGAAATATTTATCCAAAGCGGTTACAATGTAAAAGAAAATTGGGAGCCTACCTATAGTTATTATAATGACTTAAGCAGATGTGAGGTCCACACGGAGCTTATGGATTCCGATTTGGGTAAAGGTGAACAAGTGGTTTCATTCTTTTCCGGTGCTTTGGAAACGGCCGAAAAGGAGGTCGGTGAACGATTATCACCACAGAAGGATATTCACCTTATATATCTTTTTTGTCATTTGGCAAAGCACTTGTATAAGGGTGGTGCCGGAATAAGAATGTATATGGATATTGCGTTGTTTATTAAGGCGAATAGTGACATCCTGAACTTTGAAAAAATATATGAAGATTTCAAAAATCTACATTTGGAGCAGTTTTTTAAAACGGTTATTGTTGCCTGTAGTGAGTGGTTTCAGATAGAATTACCTTTTGAAATAAATGATGTAAAATCAAGTAGCATAGAGCTTTTGAAAAAATATACTTTCTCTGCTGATTTATTCGGCAAAACAAGAGATAAATCAATAATTTCCATAAGAAATGATGAATCGGGCTCAAAAGTAAGTGTTTTAAAGGACACGTTGTTTCCAAGCACACAAAAAATAGAGCAACGCTATAAATTCATTAAAGGCAGAAAATATCTTTTGCCTGTGGCATGGGTTGCAAGAGGTTTCGTGAATCTGAAAGAGATACCGAAAAAGCTTAGATATATAAAGAAAGTTTCGAATACAGATATGGATTTGGTTAGCGAGTACGATGAATTTATATCTGAAATCGGTTTGTAGTGGTTGTTTTTATCTGATAACAAAAGGGTATTACGATAGCTTTCTGAAAAAGATAGTTTCAATTTTCATGGGTAAATGTTATTAGTTAGGATGAATTGCAGGTACAGATTTTCTGTGTCTGTCCGCAGAATCACATGCAAAAAATTCCATATAAATAACACTGGCGGGGTCCTGACCCCGCCTTACACAAAGATAATAGATAATATTGAATAGATAATAGATTTTTATGGGTTTCGGCAATTTATCTATTCGTTATTATCTGTTATCTTTTATTTATTATCTAAAAAATATTTTCATAAATTATCCTCTTTTACTTTTCGGTTCTTTGTGGTAGAATGTATATAATCTTGCAAGGCTAAAGGATGTGAATTGTATGAAGATTGTTTTACTTACAGCACTTGGTGTCGGTGGAGCATCTGTTATAGGTGCACTTTTCGGTTTTGCATTCAAGAAAATCAGCCATAAATTCAGTGATATTATTCTGTCGTTTGCAGCAGGTGTTATGCTTGCAGCGTCAGTTATAGGTCTTGTTTTACCGTCTTTGGAGTATGGTGGAAAATTCCCTCTGCTTGTAACAATTGCAGGTGTTTTCTGTGGTGCATTTTGTGTGAATCTTATTGATAAAATTGTACCTCATTTGCACAAAATAACGGGTGTTGACATTGAAAAGCATCCCGATACACAAAAACAGTTGGACAAGGTGCTGCTTTTTGTAATTGCAATTGCAATACATAATCTGCCCGAGGGTGTTGCTGCCGGTGTGGGCTTTGGTACGGGAAATATGGCAGATGCAATTGTAATTGCAGGTGGTATTGCATTACAGAATATTCCGGAGGGTATGGTAATCATAGCCCCAATGCTTGCCTCTGGAATAAGCCACAGAAGAACATTCATTATTGCAATTATTACAGGCGTTGTTGAAGTCATCGGTACATTGTTGGGCTATTTTGCAGTAACCGTTTCAACGGCAATTCTTCCTTTTGCGTTGGCTTTTGCAGGTGGTACAATGCTTTATGTAATAAGTGACGAAATGATACCTGAAACTCATGCTTACGGTAGTGAACGAGGTGCAACATATTCATTGTTGGCAGGTTTTTGTTTAATGCTTATATTTGATGTTTTACTAGGATAGGAGAGATAAATATGATTAAGTACATTGGTGTAAACGACCATGAGATTGATTTGTTCGAGGGACAGTATATTGTTCCAAACGGTATGGCATACAATTCATACATAATTGGCGACGAGAAAATCGCAATTATGGATACTGTTGATGCAAAATTTAAGGATGAATGGTTTGATAATATTAAAAAAGAACTTGGTGACAAAGCACCTGATTATCTCATTGTTCAGCACATGGAGCCTGACCATTCAGCAAATATTGATGAATTTGCAAAGGCATATCCAAATGCTACAATCGTTGCAACAGACAGAGCATTTGTAATGATGAACAAGTTCTTCGGTACAGATTATGTTGACAGAAGACTTGTGGTCAACGAAGGTGACACTTTAAATCTCGGTGAACATACACTCACATTTGTAATGGCACCAATGGTGCATTGGCCTGAAGTTATGATGACTTACGATAGCACAGAAAAAGCACTTTTCTCTGCTGATGGCTTCGGTAAATTCGGTGCACTTGATGTGGAAGAGGACTGGGCTTGTGAAGCAAGACGATATTACTTCGGTATCGTTGGTAAATACGGTGTACAGGTTCAGGCAGTTCTTAAAAAGGCAGCCGGACTTGATATTCAGACAATTTATCCTTTACACGGACCAATTCTTAACGAAAATCTCGGATATTACCTTGATTTGTACAACACTTGGTCATCTTATGGTGTTGAAAGTGAAGGGACTTTAATTTGCTATACATCTGTTTACGGTAACACTAAAAAAGCAGTTGAGATTCTGGCTGAAGAGCTTAAAAATGCAGGTTGCAAAAAAGTTGCAGTAAACGACCTTGCTCGTTGTGATATGGCAGAGGCTGTTGAAGATGCTTTTCGTTACGGCAAAATCATTCTTGCAACTACCACATATAATGGTGACTTGTTCCCATTTATGAGAGAGTTTATCAATGAGCTTACAGAAAGAGGATACAGAAATCGTAAAATCGGTATTGTAGAAAACGGTTCTTGGGCACCTGTTGTAAAGAACAAAATCACAAAAGCATTTGAAAACAGCAAAAATATAGAATTTGCTGAAAATATTGTAACAATTCATTCAGCGGTAAAAGAAGAAAACCTTGAACAGATTAAGAAATTGGCTGAAGAAATGGCATAAAGAAAGGACCTCATCCGAGGTCCTTTTCATTTCAATAATTCTTCAAAACTCACATCAAAAACTTTACTGAAAGCAATAATTTCTATGTCGGTAACAAATCTTTTTCCGCATTCTATTCGCTGAATTGCGTTTTTATCTATGTCAATACCGACTAATTGCATTTTTTCAGCTAATTTTCTTTGAGATATTTTCATATTTCCACGAAGTCTTGCTATGTTTTTGCCACAAACATTATTTAGACCGTCATTTGTTTTGTTTATAAACATAAAAGCTCCTCACTTTTTGACATTTAGTGCTTGTCAATAAAGAAA
Source organism: Candidatus Fimenecus sp. (assembly GCA_045593555.1). GTDB lineage: Bacteria > Bacillota > Clostridia > Oscillospirales > Acutalibacteraceae > Fimenecus. Next base: position 54,739 of record JAZNWU010000025.1, read on the forward strand.
TTATATGTTATAATTCATACAAAAATGACATTTAGTAAATGTCAAAAATGGGAGGATATGAAAATGAAAAGAAAAATTATAGCAATAATATTGGCTGTTTGTAGTCTTTGTTCTTTTGCAAGTTGTGGAAATGATAAAGGGTCGGTATATGAAAATGTTGTCTTTGATAACCTCAAAACATTTACTGAGGTTACAGATATAGTGTTAAATTCAACAATTGAAGAGAATACTTATGAAACTACATTCTGTTATGTGTCTTTTGAAGATGTTGAGGAAAAAATTAATGATTATAAAACATATCTTCTTGAGTCAGAATTTACAATGGTATCTGATTTGGATGATGAGGACATCATTTTTGAGAAGGATGAAAAAAGAATTAAAATAACTTCAGAAAATGAAGAATCCGGAACAACTGTTAATATTACAATGCCTTGTGATGAGGTGACAAATGAAATTAGAAGAGAAGCAAAGTATGAAGAATTGCTTAAAGCCGTTGAAGAGAAAGATTGGGATGATGTTTATGATATCACCCACCTGTTTTCGGATGACGAAATTCAAAACTATAAAGATGTTCGGGCGTACAGAATTTTTTCATTAGCAATGGAAGCATATAAGAAAAAGGTTTTTGGTGAAGCAAAAACGATATTTGAAGACTATCTTGAAGTGCAGCCGGAGGATAAATTAGGCGCTAAAGCCTATATTCAGGAATGTGACAACAAATTAAGCAAATATAACGGAACGTATTCTGGAAAGAGCTATTCAGGATTGTTAAATTATTATATGTTTATTAAAGATGGAAGGGTTGCTTTTGAATTTAATAATGATGGATATAAGCTTGGTGAACCTTTATATTATAACGAGGATTTGCATGTGAATGAGGTTGATGAAAATACGGTATTATTGAAAGTTGTTGATTACACTTCTTATAACGGTGAACTGGAGTTTGAAAAAACATTAGTTCAGTTAGATAATGGTGGTATGCTCGTATATGATTTTGCGTGGGACATATTAAAAGGAAAAATGGATACTTCAGTTTTTGCCGGTGAATACACAAAAATTTCTAACGATACTCCGGAAGCACTTAATAAAAGTTTTTAGTGACAAAATTTAATAATTATGTAACAGGCAGGTTGAGTAAACCTGTCTGTTTTGTTTTTGTACAAATTATAATTTGTCGGGGAGGCTTCTCCTTGAGGAGAAGCTGTCTGCGAAGCAGACTGATGAGGTGTAGATTGCGATAGCAACCGTTAATAAATATAACATTTCACCTTTCCACCTCATCCGTCACCTACGGTGACACC
>JAZNWU010000026.1:0-87731 GCA_045593555.1 Candidatus Fimenecus sp.
ACCCATGATACCTGCATTCCCGTTTTTGCTTCTTGCAGCATACAGCTTTGCCAAGAGCTCGGAAAAGCTTCACACCTGGTTTATAAATACAAAGCTCTATAAAAACAACCTTGAATCCTATGTTAAAGGTCAGGGTATGACCTGGAAAACAAAAATCAGAATTATGATAACCGTAACACTTCTTATGGGATTCGGATTCTTTATGATGTCCAGAAAAGACCTTTATATTCCTTGTGCAATTTTGGGCGGTGTTTGGCTGTTCCATATTCTTTATTTCTGTTTTGGGGTTAAGAAGTATGAGCCTATAGAAGAGAAAACAGCAACAAAAGCGAATGATTAATCATAAAATAGCTCTGTGGTGTCGGTGAAAACCGGGTAAGACGGGGGGACGGTTCTATGTCTTAGTGAAAAAACCGAATAATTTTTAAAACAAATATAAACAGGTGACTTGAATCAGAGATTCGAGTCACCTGCTGAGTTTTATTTTAAGGCATTTTCCAGAGCTTGTTTAAGCATCTTTCTTAATTGGTTTTTGAAGAGGATTTTAAGCACGAAATTCGCCCTGAAAAATAGAAAGAAAATATGAGGGAGAGGTGAAGTTTTTCGCTATGCTCAAAGTGATGTTAAGTTTGCTATTTACTGCACCGACAGGTGCAACATCATTGTGAAACAACTTCACTACAAAGTAACTTCACTTGCCGTAAGGCAAACTTAGTTGAAAAAATGATTGCTTATTTTGCAATTATTTTTTCTACAAGTGGGCAAATTTGTGGTCAAAACGGTTAAATTACGATTTCAGAAAAAAGTAAAAACCGCTGAAACCTAATGGTATATGAAATATAATCCATCGCAAGACGGAATGTAATCGCAACTTTAGTTGCGTATGTAATCCACTACAAGTGGAATGTAATCAATACGAAGGAAGCTTAGAAAATACAAGGTTTGAGGGATTACATACGCCTTCGGTAATTACATACACGCTAAAGCGTGATTACATACCAATCCTTCGGATTGAATAAAAAAGAGCCTCGCTACTGCGAAACTCTTTTTTGGTGCGAGAGACGGGACTTGAACCCGTACGGGATTACCACACGCCCCTCAAACGTGCGCGTCTGCCGATTCCGCCACTCTCGCATATCAGTCGTTCTCTCGAACGCAAGAGACATTATAACAAAGGAAATCGACAGTGTCAAGCATTTTTTGAAAAATTTTTAAAATATTTTAAATTGAGCTTTCTTTTGAGTGCTTTACAGGTTTTACTGTTGGTTTTTTTGCCTTTTTTGGAAGTTCTTGTGCAATGGTCGGGAACTCATTATCGGTTTCACCAGTTGGCTGAATTTCGTAAGTTCCATATTTATTCACCATTTCAAATGGTGTTTCAGGATTATCGGGAATATAAGTTACACTTTCCTCTAACTGATTTATATAGTTTTTATTTTCTTTATCCATATTATCACCACAATTATTATGGATGAATAGGGATATAATATGCAAAAGCACTTGACTTTTAATCAAGTGCTTTGCTTAAAAAACGAGTTTTAATCTTTCTTTGCTAATTCTGTTAAAGATGTTGCAAGTCCTGCAAGTCCCTGAATTTCAGATGGGATAATAATTTTTGTTGCCTTACCGTCAGCAGCTTTTTCAAATGATTCAAGAGCCTTTATGCTGATAAATTCCTGACTTGGATTTACCTTGTTAATCATTTCGATACCTGCAGCAGTTGCTTCCTGAATCTTAAGGATTGCAGCAGCTTCACCTTCTGCTTCACGGATTTTTGATTCTTTAATCGCATCTGCACGAAGGATTGCTGATTCCTTTTCACCTTCTGCAACGAGGATAGCGGCTTTCTTCTCACCTTCAGCCTGAAGAATCTTTTCACGACGTTCACGCTCAGCCTTCATCTGCTTTTCCATTGAATCCTGAATTTCTCTTGGAGGCATAATGTTTTTCAATTCAACACGGTTGATTTTGATGCCCCAGGCATCTGTCGCTTCGTCAAGAACTTCAGTAATCTTTGAGTTGATTGTATCTCTTGATGTGAGAGTTGCGTCAAGTTCAAGGTCACCGATGATGTTACGAAGTGTTGTTGCTGTAAGGTTTTCAATAGCCATCATAGGGCGTTCAACGCCATATGTGTAGAGTTTTGGGTCGATAATTCGATAGAAAACAACTGTGTCGATTGACATTGTAACATTATCTTTTGTAATAACAGGCTGTGGAGGGAAATCAACAACAGCTTCCTTAAGACTTACTCTTTTTGCTACTCTGTCAATAATCGGAATTTTCACATGAAGACCTGTGTCCCATGTTGAGTGATATGCACCGAGTCTTTCAATAACGAATGCATTTGCCTGTGGTACGATTCGAACATTTGCAACGATGATTGCTATAACAATAGTGATTAAAATAACAGGGATAATTAAAAATTCCATAATGTTTCTCCTTTTTTATAATTTATTTATTACAAGAGTTGTTCCGTTTACACTCTTGATTTTTACAGTTTCACCTTTTTGGATAATGTTACCATCTTCTGAAATGGCTTTCCAATAAACATCACCTACGAGTATTCTTCCCATGATGCCGTTTGTATCCTCTGTTACTGTTGCTGTTTTACCTAAGAGGTTTTCGTTCTGGTCAACATCATCAACAGGTTTTTTAATGTGCTTGTTATATATTTTGCGACAGACAACCATAAATACGGCACTTAAAACCACAAATACTGCAATTTGTATTAACAGGCTATCCACAACAAAGGATAACAAACAAGTGATGATTGCTGACGGTACAAACCAGATTGAAACAAGTGCTGTTGTAAGCAATTCTACAATCAGAAATAACACGCCAACTGCAAGCCACATTATCCACGGATTGGCTATAAGATAATCCATACCATCTCTCCTTTAATGAATTTATTTTTCTTCGATTTCTCTTTCAAAAACGATAAGCATTGGTGTTCCTGCCTTTGTGCGACCAACGCCACCGAGATAAGCATCTGTGCTTGTTACCTCCCAGCCACGCTTTGCCATATCGTTCATTTTTGCCTCTGCTTCACTTAATTTGATTTCGATAATCTTATATTCTTTCATAATATTACTCCTTATTTATATTCAGTAATGTATTTGTAAATTGCATCGTAAATGCTGTCTTCAAAGCTTTCAGAAGCACCACCATCACATTTGAAAATTTCACCACCGCCACCACTGATTGCGTGAATATGTGTTCTTCCTGAAGCATTGTCAATAATTACGGTAAGTGTGAGACGGTTTTCTGCTCGTAAATAAAACTTCTCATAGACCTGAACGATTGTTATTGTGCCATTATCTGAGGTTATTACATATTCATCAATAAGCTCACCGGTAATTGAATTGTTTTTTATGGTGTCATTAATAAGCTTCGCAGCTTCCTGTGGGGGAATTGATAAATATAAATTTGTCATTTTGGTTTTCTCCTTAAATAAGTTCTACAAAAGCTTTCTGTGCCAAATCTCTCATTCTTGTTGAAAGGATGGCAAGTACCATTGCTCTTAATGCAGTTCTTAATTTAGTTCTTGAAACATCGTCACGAATTGTAACATCCTTCAGATGTGAATCTATGGCGATATCAAGTTCTTTTGTGTCATAAACTGCATTTTGTTCACATTTATAAATAATACTGCACAGAATATTAAATAATTCTCTGTCAGGCAAAATATCGTCGGAGCGGTCCTCAACAGAGCCGTTAATATAACTCATTAAAAATGTGATTTGTTCCATTTGCATAGAGCCACGCATCATATTTATAAGGATAATACGCATTGTTTGTTCTTCGCCGTAGCGTTTTTCTTCAGGGTTTTTTACCCATCCTCGTTTTATCCAATTTTGAATCGTTGAAGTTTCAAGACCGGTTAATTCTCTGACTTGTGCAAGTGTAAGACCCTTTGTGATAGTTAACAGCGGAGCAATCAGTGAAAAACAGTTGTCTGCTGCAACATCATTAAAGGCTAATGTTGTTCCCGGTATATATTCCAATCTACTCCATCTCCTTTTATGTGGTGATTTGATTATATCACAGGTTCATATGACTGTCAATAGGGTTTTTATGATTTTCCAAAAGAATAACGGATGAGGCAAAACTCATCCGTTATAGTAATTTTATTCACCTATAAGTGTTTTAATATTCTTTTCCATGAGGTCAAAGAACTTGTCAACGATTTTTTTGTCTTTTTCATTACCACGAACACACATTGAAAGAGTGATAGTATTTTTGTATGTTGTTGCAGTAAGAAGTACAAAAGGCTTATATTTAACAGCACCTGACATAAATGCATCCGTTGGTTCGTGGCCTGATAGTGAGAAATGCTTTCCATTAAGGACACCGATATTACTCATTGCCATATATGGATTTGAATAACCGATTTTAATTATTTCTTCACTTGCAGCGTGTGGGAGAATACTGTAACCGAAATTAAGGAGAGGAAGACCGTAAAGTCCCATAAATTTGTCCTTTTTAAATCGGTTTGAACTTCTCACAACATATTGGACTGTTTCAAAAATATCTCTGCCACGTCGCGGAATTGCACATTGCATCCATGCAGTATGGTTTGTGAAGCCTTTATCGTCGACACTATCCATATGACGACGAAGGTCAATTGCACTTGAAATCATAACCTGGTCACTTTCAGGGAAACCAGCCAACTCATAAACACTGTAAAAATATGCTGTAAGGAGCATCTCGTTTATAGTAGCACCAAGCTCTTTACCCTTTGTCTTAAGCTTTGCAAGAATATCATCACTGAATTTTCGTCTTGCAATGAAAGACTCATCACGGATATTGTCAGGTGTAAGTGGAAACTTATGGTCATCACGGGCATTGATGTTCTTAAAAAGTCTTTTTGCAACACCTGATTCTGTCTGCGAAAAGCCTGAATAGACATCGGTATATGAACGGGAACCTGTTCGGAAATCAATAGGGCTTATACCATTTTCAACATAATTTGTGTAGTTCTCGCAGAATGCCTGTAAGAAATACTTAAGGTCGCCACCATCCATACACATATGATTTTCAACCATACAAAGTGTGCTTTTGCCATCTTTTATAAAAAGAGCAATTTTCATCTGGATATGGCTGTCGGGAGCTATGTACTGTGTAAGAAATTCTTCAACCGCTTCTTCAAGGTTTTCAGGATATGCCACAGTTAAAACATCATCAATATCATAAGGCATAACTTCCCAATGTGTACTGATTTTCTTATCGACAAACTTTGAACGAAGTACAGGCACTTTTTCAAAAGCACAAATAATAACTGTTTTTAATGCATCAATATCGGGGATAAAGTCATAATCGAGTTCAACATGAACCATACGGTCGTTAAAATCACGGAAAAGATAATGCATTTTATCCCATAATTCAGCGTTTAACCTGCGTTCCATTATTCCTCATCCTCCTGTTTATACATAAAATATTTTGCATTACTTGCAGCAATTGACAATGCAATAATAAAATCAACTGCAACGCCAAGGAAAATAAGTGGCCAACCGGCACCCCAGGTAATGACTTTAAACCCTGCCAGAACAATATAGAGCATTGTGAACATGGCTGGCATATAAACAAACAATGAAATTGTACGAAATTTTTGCTTTGCTGCGAATGCGAAAATAAGGTCAGCAATGAATCCTGCTAAAATTCCAAGAATAATTATCGGCCAACTTGCAGCAGGTTGCACCATCATAAGAACAAAAAGGAAAACAAAGACGGTAAGAAGCATTATACATCCTGCAATAAGAACTCTTGCAAGAGGATGTAAAAATCTGTGCCAATGATAAAGTCTTTTAATAAGAAAACTTGTATAGAAAATTATCATTGAGAAAAGTCCACCAATAATAATAAGCCATGTTTTTGACCATGCACCTGTTGCTTTGCTGACAGCAAAGTATGCAACAAAAGTAGAAATAAAGAAAAGTACACCACCTATGGCAAAAATAATTCTTAAAAGTTTTGCTCTGGCTTTTTTCTTTTCTGCCTTTTCATAAGTGTAATAGTTCTTTTCGATATCAGGATATTCGTCTGCCATCAGGTCTGCAAGAACTTTTTCGTCACGAAGACCTGCTGAAGTCACCTGATTTGCTCTTTCGGTCATTTCGTCAAGAAGAATTTTCTTGTATTTATAAGATATCCGGGAATCCTTTATGTTTTTACAAGACTCTTCTATATACTCAATGAAATTTCTCATGAAAAACACCTCCAAAATTATTCCATAATAATTATAGCAAAGATGTTTTTCTCATTCAATAAACAAATTGTTAATTTTTGTATAAAAAAAGACCATCGGTTTCCCGATGGTCAATAAAACTTTTATTTATCTTCTTTATCTTTCTTTTTTGATGGTTTTGAAAAGATTTTGTTAAGAAGAGTTGTAATACCGATAAGCACACCCATAACGATAATGATACCGAGCATACCCATACCCATGTAATAAAGATTATCAACAAAAGCCATTGGGTTGATATCGATGTTAGAAGCCATAGCTGAGATAAAAATATTCTGTAACATTTAACACACTCTCCTTACATAAAGAAATTAAGGATAAGACCACCTGCGATAACAGATGCAATCTGACCTGAAACGTTTACACCGATTGAATGCATAAGAAGGAAGTTCTGTGGGTCTTCTGCAAGTCCCATTTTGTGAACGATACGTCCTGACATAGGGAATGCTGAAATACCAGCTGCACCAATCATAGGGTTAATCTTTTTGCCTTTTGGTAAGAAGATGTTGAGAAGCTTTGCAAACATAACACCACCAATTGTGTCAAATACGAAAGCAACAAGTCCAAGACCGAGAATAAGAATTGTATCAGGAGCAAGGAATGATGCATAGTGCATCTTTGTTGCAATAGTGATACCGAGGAAAATTGTGATAAGGTTTGCAAGAACTTTCTGTGCTGTTTCTGAAAGAGAATTAAGCACGCCACATTCACGGATAAGGTTACCGAACATAAGGAAACCAACGAGTGAAACTGATGCAGGAGCTACAAGACCTGCAACGATTGTGATGATGATGGGGAAGAGAATTCTTGTAATCTTCTTAACCTCTGTCTGAGTGTAAGGCATACGGATAAGACGTTCTTTTTTAGTTGTGCAGAGTTTGATGAATGGTGGCTGGATAATCGGAACAAGAGCCATATATGAGTATGCAGCAACCATGATTGCACCAAGATACTGTGAATTAAGCTTGTTAGCAACGACGATTGATGTAGGACCGTCAGCTGCACCGATAATAGCGATTGAAGCTGCGTCGTTGATTGGGAAGAACATTGATGCTAAGCAAAGTGTGAAGAAAATACCAAACTGTGCTGCAGCACCGAAAATCATAAGCTTTGGATTTGAAAGCAACGGACCGAAGTCAATCATTGCACCGATACCGATGAAAAGAATAAGTGGGAAGAGTTCGTTTGCAATACCAGCATCAAAAAGAACTGATAAAGCTCCTTCTTCCATTGAAAGTCCTTCTGCACCTTCTGCTAAAAGCTTGGTGTAAGTTGCTTCAGAAATTGATGTTTTTACACCATCAACAAACTGAAAATACTGAGTGATTGCACCTGAAATAGGAAGGTTCACGAGAATCGCACCAAATCCCATTGGTAAAAGAAGTGTTGGTTCCATTTCCTTTTTAATTGCAAGGTAAATGAGAATTCCGCCGATAGCCCACATGATAAGCATTCTTACATCGAAGTTATTTATCATATCGCTGAACAGCAAATCTTTGAAACTGTTAAGGAATGCCATAGTTTTTCTTTCTCCTTCATTTTTATCTCCATGAAATAAACCGAAACTAATAAAACCCCAATTTACTCCATTATAAATGTATTGTAACATATTTTTTCTTTTTTTCAATAGAAATAATCAATAAAACAAAGAAATTTTAATTGAAAAAATATTGTACTAGTGATATAATCATCACATTATTCTTGTGGAAGTGACAAAAATGTTTGGATTAGGAACAATAATAAACACAGTTTTAGTCATTCTTGGTGGCTTGATAGGTTTATTGTTCAAAAAAGGTATTAAAGAAAGATATGAAAAAACTCTCATGGATGCTTGTGGTGTTTCAACTATTTTTATAGGTGTTACCGGCACTTTACAGGGTATGCTTACCGTTGTTGACGGAAAAATTGAAACTCAGGGAACAATGCTTCTGATTTTCTCTTTTGTCCTTGGTGGTCTTGTGGGCGAACTTATAAATATTGAAAAGAGAATGGATAGTCTTGGTGAAAAGCTGAAGAAATTACTTCATGCAGAAAAGGACAATAAGTTTGTTGACGGATTTGTAAACACATCCTTGATTATCTGTATTGGCGCTATGGCTATTGTAGGGTCAATTCAGGACGGACTTGCAGGGGACTACTCGATGCTTATGGCAAAAGCTGTTCTTGACTTGGTTGTAGTTGCCATTATGACATCTACTTATGGTCTGGGTGCTATTTGTTCGGCCATAGCTATTTTTGTTTATCAGGGCAGTATAACACTTTTAGGTCACTTTGCAGGTAATGTAATAAGTGATGAATTAATAGGTTACCTTTCTTATGTTGGTTCTGCACTCATATTCTGTGTAGGTATAAACATAACATTCGGTAAGAAAATTAGAGTCGGAAATCTTCTTCCGGCACTTCTGGTACCTGTTTTCTATGTCTTAGGTAAATATCTTCTTGAAACGATTTCTTTTTCATAGTATAATAAAAATTATAAATAAATAAAAGTGGAGGGATTTTTTGTGTCAGATAAAATAAATAAAAAGTACATGAAAAAATCAGAAATTGCAACTTTCGGCATTGGTCTTTTCGGTGTAGCTCTTCTTACAGGTTGGATGCCTGACTACACAGCTACATTCTTCGCGGACTTTGCTTTTAAGGGTAAAGGCTTTGATTCAGACTTTATGGCGAATATGATTTCTACAGTATTCTTAGTAGCAGGTTTTGTAGGTGCTATCTGTGAGCTTGTTATTGGTTACCTTGTTGACAATACAAAGACAAAAATGGGTAAGGTTAAGCCCTGGGTAGGTTTTGGTGTTATTCCGTTAGCACTTATTTCAATGCTTGTTTTCGTTGCACCAAATACTGACAATCAGGTTCTTGCAGTTATCTGGATGTTTGTGATTTATTCACTTTATACAGCATTCTGTTGTGCTGTTGAGAGCCCTGCAAACTGTTTTGGTTCACTTTGCTCTCCAAATCCATCAGAGCGTTCAACCGCTATTTCAATCGCATCTTTTTTGCGTTCTGTAGGACAGTCAGGTGGTATGGTTGTTATTCTCGTAGTTGGTCTTGTTATGAAGGCTGTTATGGGACAGCAACAGTTCAAGAATGCAGAGGGGCAGGGTCTTGACCTTGTTATTTCAACTGCAGTTTGTGCATTAGGTCTTATCCTTTTCACAATGATTTTCTTTGCAAACAATAAGGAAAGAGTTCCATTCACACAGGAAAAAGTAAGCCTTAAGGATGCAGTTAAGGTTGTTTTCACAAACAAGAACCTTCTTATGGTTTCTCTTACCAAACTTACAGGTTTCGGTCGTGGCGTTTATGGAACAGTTTCACTTTACATAGCAGTTTTCCTTTTGGGTTCAAAAGATTTGAAACTTGCACTTTTACTTCCGATGGGTATTGGTACTGCAGTAGGTACACTTCTTGTTAACTTTGTTCTTAAAAAGTTCAGCACAAAGCAGACATTTATTCTTTTCTGCGTTTATGGTGCATCCTCACTTGCAATTCTTTTCCTTGTTTCTCGTGGAATCGGTTTCAACGATGGACTTATCATTCCATTCCTTATTCTCAACTTCTTCTGTGGTCTTCAGCATGGTAATACAAACGTTACGCCAAACATTATGATAGCTGACTGCGTTGACGAAATTGAATATAAGACAGGTAAGCGTTCAGAAGGTCTTGCTTATGCAGGTTATGGTCTTTTCTCAAAGATTGCATCTGCATTTACAAAGGGTCTTGGTCCTTGGCTTCTTTACACATGGTCAGGATACATGGTTTCAACTGACCCTAATGTGGCTTATGCACAGCAGACAGACGGAACGCTTAATAAGTTGCTTATGATTTATACAATCATTCCTGCAATATTTGTTGTTCTTCAGGGCGTGCCGATTCTCTTCTATGACATGGTTGGCGAAAAGAAAGAGATGATTACAAAGGCACTGGCGGAACGTCGTGCTCAGGCTAGAACAGTACCTGATGCAGAAAATGCTTAAAGGAGGTAACGGATAATGGCAAACAAAGAAAAAACATTCAATTTTAAAGCTTATGCTATTATTGTTTTTGTAGCAATTTTAGCAGCACTCCTTGTTATTACAACACTTACCTTCAAGGCAAAATATACAGGTTTTCATCCTGAAGAAGTTGCAAGAACTTATGTAGATACAATAGTTCAGGCAGGTGACGGATATAACGCATATAAAAATGCTCTGCCAAGTAAGAACTATAAATACGGTGACTATATCCGAGTTTATTACATGTATCCCGTAATTTATCGTGATGCAAAAGGTTATACAGTTGGTGGTGACCTTGACGGACTCAAAGGTTATAATGACGATTCATTCAAGGGTGAAAAGACACTTAATGATGATGGTTCACTTAATGGTAAACTTATTGACGAAATGTATCCCGTATATGTGAGCCTTGTTGCAAACGGTTGGGATGATTACGATAAGATTTACACAGAATATTTCAAAGCATTGGTTGAAAAGCGTGAAGCACTTTTCGGTGACAAATATATGTCTGACGAAGTGATGTTCACAGCTCTTGAGGCAAATGTTGCAACATACGCTGATTCTCTTACAGGTACTGAAGATGTTTATGACGAAAATTCAGGTGTACAGTTAAGCGAAAAGAGTACAGGTGCTTATCAGACAGCTTACGGTGAGAATTATAAATTCACAACAACAGTAAAGAGTGAAAATGAAATTTCTCTTGATGATGCAAAATCAAAAATTGATGCAAAAGCACTTGAAACATACGAAGTAACTCTTGATGACATTATTGACGCAAAGAATTTCACAGTTGAAGTGAAAACAGAAGACGGTGAGACAGTTGCAGAATCAAATATAACAGTTGTTAAAATCAAGGATTTCTGGTATGTTGACAACACAACGGTTGATACAACAGCACTTTATAGTTTTTATAAATAAGTAAATATCACAATAATTTTGGCGAGGAATAAAACCTCGCCATTGTTGTTTTCTTCACATTATTTTAATCGTTTGGGATTATCCGTCTGACAAAGAATAAAATCAATAGATACATTATAATATGTAGATAAAGTAATCAAAACCTGCGTGGGAATGTCACGCATACCGTTTTCGTAATAAGAGTAACAGACCTGAGAACAATTTAATATATCTGCAACATCTCTCTGCAGTAAATCAGCATCTTCTCTCAAATCTCGCAATCTGTTATGCAACATAAAAACACCTCAAAATTATTATGTCACATAACAAAATGATATATTGACACATATAACAAATTGTTATATAATCAGCTTGCATAACATCATGTTATAAAACAAGAAAGGACGAATGCTATGAAAAGAACAAAACAATTTTTATCAGTCTTATTGTCATTGATGATGATAATCTCAATCATCCCAATGGCAAGTATTGAGGCAGAGGCAGCGACAACACCATCTTCAGTGAGTTCAAGTGAGGCATATAATAAAATTTATGAATTATTTGAAATTTTAGGTGATAAGTCATTTTTTACTACTACTCATACAAATTCCTGTGGAGAAAAATCAAGTGGTCATTCATGTTCTTATTGTAAATTAAGTACAATCATTACACAAACATGGTTTAAAAATAAGTTTGGTACTTTATCAGTAAGTCAATTTCCAAAGACATATTATTCAAGTGGTGAAGCAAAAGGCCCGGATGGATGGTCATGTTTTGGTTTTGCTTCTTTTGCTGAATGGTATGTTTTTAAGACAAACACGACAGATAAAGTTACTACAAAATATGTCGGTACATTTGATTCTAACTATTCTAACGCTTCTTCAAATGCAAAGGTTGGAGATTTAATTCGATTTGGTTCAAGTCATTCGGGTATAGTTATTTCTTGTGATTCAACGGGTATCAAAGTTCTCGATTGCAATTGGGGTAATGTGACTTATAATTGTCAAATACAGATTCATACAGTAAAGTACAGTTATTGTAGTACTTTTACCATTTCACGTGCTACAAATTCGTTTGCTTCTTCATCTACGCCGACTCCAGAAATATGCAATTGTTCAACATCATATGCTGGCAACTATACCTGTACAACAACGAATTCATCTTTATTTATAAGAAGCGGACACGGCACATCATATTCTACGATTGGTTCTATTCCTAAGGGTGCAACCGTATATGTTTCAAAAGCAAATGGCTCTTGGGCACACGTTACATATAATGGGGTAAGTGGATATGCTTCAATGAGTTATCTTACCAAACAAACAACACAAAAACCAACCTTATCATTATCAACTAATGTAGTTAATTTAACTCTTGGTGGAACAGAAACTCAAACAGTACAAGTAACTGTTAATAATGTAACAACAGTTAATGGTGTTGGAAACGGAAAAGGGTTGTCAATTGAAGGAACATCGGCGACTGCATCGTGGAGTAATAACTCCAGTATATTAATTACAGCGGTTGAACAAGGTAAAACGATAGTTGGGATTGAATTGTACGAAGCGGGTTGCGTAGGTGGAACACCAATTGATACTGCATATATAACAGTAAATGTTTCTGCAAAAACATATACAGTATCATATAATGCCAATGGTGGTACGGGTGCACCTGCAAGTCAAACTAAAACACACGGAACTGCGTTGACATTAAGTAATACTATACCAACAAGAACGGGATACACTTTCCTTGGTTGGTCAACAAGCAGCACAGCAACAAGTGCAACATATTCAGCAGGTAGCAGTTTCACAACAAATGCAAACACAACCCTTTACGCAGTGTGGAAAGAAAATGATGTGTGGGTAACTATTACATTAGAATCTAACGATGATAGTAATACTGATAGAATATACTGGGGCAAAAATAGTATAACAAAAACATTAGATTATGTGCCTGTTAGAGATGGATATACTTTTTTAGGTTGGTCAAAAGATTCAACAGCAACAAGCCCGACATATTTCAACGGACAGACATACACATTTACATCACACATAATTCTTTATGCTGTATGGGAGAAAAATCCTGTTACACCTGATGAACCTAATACAAACTTCATATTCATTATTCAAGAACCATCAAGAACCGAAATTCGTAACAAGGACGGTATTATTCTTCATGCGAGTGTTGAAGGTACTGCTCCTGCAGGTTCATATGTAGTATGGACATCAAACAACGGAAACTTTGATGAAGATGCTGACGGAAACAACTTGACGGTTATTGCAAGAGATAAGGGCTATACAACATTTACTGCAACACTTTATGATGCTAACGATAATGTTTTAGCAACAGACAGTATTGAACTTTATTCAAAATCAGGATTCTTCGATAAAATCGGTGGTTTCTTCCGTTCACTCTTTGGTTCAACAAAGATTTACGAAAACTAAATAGTTATATAATGTAGGGGACGATGCCCACATCGTCCCGCATTGGTTCATATAAAACTGATTGCGGGCGGATGATGGGCATCCGCCCCTACTTTTTGTGTCATTCTGAGGAACACAGTGACGAAGAATCTCAATTTTCGGTCACCCTGAACGCAGTGAAGGGTCTTGTTGTTGAGGACAGAGATTCTTGCGCTTCTCAGAATGACAAACACACAGACAAACTCCGATTTGTTTGATTAGCTTTGTTGCTATGTGTATGCTATTTTGCATTTTGTAATTGCATATAAATTTTTCTTGTGGTATCATATATAATATATTGGCTTTTTGGAGGACAAGATGAAACAAATCAAGGATTTTATTGAACTTTTTGAAAAAAACTCCATATTGACAGAACACAACTGCGATGTATCTGCAGTCATTGAGGCTATTTCATATAACTCAATGGAAATTGCAGAGAACACATTGTTTTTCTGTAAAGGTGCACACTTTAAAGAGCAGTTTTTGCTCGATGCTTTGAATAAGGGTGCAGTAGCGTATGTTTCTGAAAAGAAATATGACACAGATGCTCCTTGTATTCTTGTGTCTGACATCAGAAAATCTATGTATCTTTCAGCAAACTTTTTTTATGATAATGTGTGGAATAAACTGAATCTTGTGGGTATTACAGGCACAAAAGGCAAGTCTACAACTGCATACTTTATTAAGTATATTGAAGACGAATATCTTGCAAGTATCGGCAAAAAGAAAAGTGCTGTTGTTTCATCAATTGACACTTATGATGGTGTTATAAATATTGAAAGTCATCTTACAACTCCTGAACCATTTGATTTGCACAAGCATTTTAATAATGCTGTTAATAGTGACATTCAGCATTTTACAATGGAAGTTTCTTCTCAGGCATTGAAATACGGAAGAACTGATGGTGTGACATTTACTGTCGGTTGTTATCTCAATATCGGTATTGACCATATCAGTGCTATTGAACATCCTGATTTTGAGGATTATTTCCAATCTAAAATGAAGATTTTTACACAGTGTCAGACAGCTGTTGTAAATCTTGATACAGACCGTAGTGAAGATGTGCTTAAAGCATCAAAGAATGCACCTGAAGTAATCACATTCAGTATAAAAAATGAAAATGCTGATGTTTACGGATATAATATCAGAAAAGACGGTTCTGATACTATTTTCACAGTAAGAACAAAGGACTTTGACCGTGACTTTACACTTACAATTCCGGGACTTTTCAATGTGGAAAATGCACTTTGTGCTATTGCGGTATGCTGTAAGCTTGGAATTCCTGAAAACTTTATATATACAGGACTTTTAAAGGCTCGTTCAAGTGGTCGAATGGAAGTTTACGAAAATGCAGACAAGAGAATTACTGCAATAGTTGACTATGCTCATAACAGAATGAGTTTTGAAAATCTTTTCAAATCAGTCCGTCAGGAATATCCCGGTAGAAAAGTTGCAATCGTTTTCGGTTGTCCCGGTAATAAGGCGCTTATCCGTCGTAAGGATTTAGGTGAAATCAGCGGTCAGTATGCCGATATGATATATATTACAGAGGAAGACCCCGGTGAAGAACCATTACAGAAGATTTCCCGTGAAATTGCTGATTTTGTTGAAACACAAAACGGAAAGTATAAAATTATTGATGACCGTGGTGAGGCTATAAGCACCGCAATCAACGAAATGGGTGCTGACAGCGTTATTCTCATTACAGGTAAAGGTAACGAAACACGACAAAAGCGTGGAATTGAATATATCGATTGTCCTACTGATGTGGAATATGCCACAAAAGCACTTAAGGAATATGACAGGACACACGGACTTGACAGTGACGAAAAAATAAAGAGTGTTCAGGATATTTTACCTCAACTCCATAAACTTCATAATAAAAGAGTTGTAATCAAACTTGGTGGAAGTTGCCTTGATGATGAAGCTCTTATGAAAAATCTCCTCGAGGATATTGCACTTCTCACAATGGTTGGTGCAAAAGTCCTTGTTGTCCATGGTGGTGGTAAAGAAATCACCAAGACACTTGACAAAATGAATCTTCAATCTGAATTCTATGAAGGATACAGAATTACAGGCGACGAAGAAATGAATGTTGTCGAAATGGTGCTTTCAGGAAGTGTAAACAAGAAAATTGTGGAACGCTTTTCACTTAGTGATATTTCAGTAGTTGGTATCAGCGGTGCTGACGGAAATATTTTAACTGCAGTTCCGAAATATATTAACGGAAAAGCATTAGGCAGAGTCGGTGACATAACAAAGGTTGACACAAGCCTTGTTGATACTCTTTTTGATAAGGGTTATACCGTTGTTATGTCACCTGTCGGAAGATGCAGTTCATTGGGAACAGTAAACATCAATGCCGACGATGCTGCAGGACAGATGGCACTTGCAATTAATGCTGATTATCTCGTTTATATCACAGATGTGAATGGTATTTTCCTTGACAGTCAGAATGAAAAAACTGCACTTGAAAGAATTACAGTTGAAAAAGCAAAAATGCTTCTTGACAGCGGACTTGCAAAAGGCGGAATGATTCCGAAACTTCGCAATATTATAAATCTTATTGAAAATGGCGTTAAAGAAGTTGCTGTTCTTAACGGCAGAGTAAGATACAATGTGATTTCAGAATTTATTGGTGCAAAAACCAAAGGAACGGTGGTGACAAGTGACTGATGGATACTAAAAAGGTAATAAAAACGGCAATTAAAATTGCAAAGATTGCACCTTTTGTTACGGCAACAGTTGGTGTTTTGTCACTTGCACTTTCTAAATATGAAGAAAAACAGGGGAATTATTCCCGTGAGTTTTCTGATGTTGAAAATGAATTGAAAGCAAAAATTGATGAGGTGAGAATGGGTTATGGCAAAGAAAACTAATTCGATTTTAAAAACTGCATTAGGCTATGGTGTGGGTGCTATTGGTCTTGACTTAAGTTATGGTATGTTCTATTCATATCTGTCATATTACCTTTCAAGTGTGTTGGGACTTGAAGAGGCTTTTTTGCTTCTCATTACACCATTAGCTCGTATCTGGGACGGAATCAACGACCCTATGATGGGTACAATTGTTGATAACACCCGAACAAAAATGGGTAAATACCGTCCTTGGATATTGATTGGTGCTATGTGTAATGCTGTGGTGCTTTTCCTTTTGTTCACCTCATTCGGTATGAGCGGTCTTCCACTTTATATCTACATAGCAGTTATGTATATTCTCTGGGGTATGACAAACACAATGGCTGATATTCCATATTGGTCAATGGTGCCATCTTTTACAAGTGAAGAAAAAGAAAGAAATCTCGTTGCAACAGTTGCACGAACATTCTCAGGTATCGGTCAGGGTATTATTTCAATTTTAACACCTATTCTTTGTCCGTTGCTTTCAAGTGGTATGACTGATGAAAAGGGATACAGTGCAACAGGATTTTCCCGTTGGGCAGGTATCTGTGGTATAGCCCTTGTGTTCTTCGCACTTGTTTGCATTCTTATTACAAAAGAAACAAATGTTGTTTATGGTGAGAAGAAAAAGTTCAGCCTTAAACAGATTTTTGAGGTTATCAAGAGTAATGACCAGCTTGTTGTATTTATTGTATTTGCAATGCTTTCAAATGCAGGTTGGTATCTGACAAGTTCAACTGCAGTTTACTATTTTACAGACTCCCTGGGTGACTCAAAATTACAGTCACTTTTCCAGACTATCGGTACAGTAGGCTCTGTATTAGGTCTTCTTGTTGTTCCTGTGCTTTCAAAATGGTTTTCAAAGAGAACTACATATACAATTTCACTTTGTACAGCAGTTGCAGGTTATGCTTTGATGCTCATAACAGGTCCAATCTTAAAGCTTAATGTTGTGATTATGGATGTCTGCTACATTCTTGCATCTGTCGGTGTTTCTTCAATGTTCGTGTCACAGACAATTTTTCTTGCAGACATTGTTGACTATGGTGAATACAAAAACGGTTCAAGAAACGAAAGCATTACTTTCTCAATGAAAGGTTTCTTGCAGAAAATGGCATATACTATTCAGACAATCGTTCTTTTCGGTGGTCTTGGACTTATGAATTACAACGACCAAATTACAACAGCAAAGGTTGTAAACGAAACAACAAAAACAGGTATCGGATTTATATGTTTCGGTGTGCCAATGTTGTTCTTTATTGCTTCTCTTATTGTGTTCCGTAAAAAGTTTAAGGTTTATGGCGAACTTGCAGACAAAGTTCACGATTACATTATAGAAAAACGTGCTAACAGTAACCACTGATTTAATCGAGGTCACAATTCTCAGTGGCTACTTTTTCGTCATAACTCGTCCCAAATACTCGTTAATACACAAAGTATTGCCTGCGTTTTGTTACGGTTCTGACAAAAAACTATCTCGCTGATAATCGTAACCCGATTTAATCAGCGATTACTACAGGAGAATAATTATGGCTGATTTAAGATTCTATCAGATAACTGATTTGCATCACTATGCACTTGAACTTGGTACAGAGGGAAAGGCATTCGAGAAAATTTGTCTTTCTGACCAGAAATGCCTCAAGGAAACAGGCGCTATAATCGACGCATATTTCGACAAAATCATTGAGGATAAGGAAACAAATATTGTATTGATTACAGGTGATGTTACCTGTAACGGTGCTAAAGAAAGTCATTTTGACCTTATTCCAAAGCTGCAACGACTTAAAGATGCAGGTAAAAAAGTGTATGTTACAACAGGCACTCACGATTACTATATGGAAAATGGTAACGGTACAGGTAAGGCTGAAAAATGTGTCGGTGACGAGATTCAGACAGCAACTCGTACAGAACGTGACGAGCTTTTAGAAATCTATCATGATTTTGGTCTTTCAGAGGCAATTTCATTACATAAACCAAGCCATTCCTATTGTGTTAAGTTACAAGAGGGATATAGACTTTTATGTCTTAATGACGATGGCGACGAGTTCTTCTGCGGTTACTATGATGACTGTCTTGAATGGATAAAAGAGCAGATTGACGATGCACATAAAAATGGTGATTACATTTTTGCTGTTACTCATCATCCTGTTCTGCCACCAAGTCCTATTTATCCTCTTTTCAGTATGAGAGATATGCTTGGTGACTATGAAAAAACATCAGAATTCCTTGCAGATAATGGTGTAAAATTCATTTTTACAGGTCATACTCATATGATGAATATTGCGAAAATGACCACTAAAAAGGGTAACGATTTTTACGACATCAATACTTGTTCTGCTGTCGGTTTCCCAAATGCTATGCGAAAAGTTGTTATGACGGACACAGAGGTTCAGGTTGACAGCGTTAAAATTGATAATTTCGACTGGGATTTACAGAGCAAAACTGTTGACGAATATACAAAAGAGAACTTTTTACAGTTCCTTAATGCTATTTTCGATTCAATGGCATATGACATTGATAAACTTGCCGAACTTTCAACATCCTTCAGTATGACACCTGAAATTATTTACAAGGCAAAAGGTGTTCTTATTCCTTTAGGTAAATTCTTACAAAAAGCAACATTTCAGACAATCGGTAAGATGTTCGGAATCAGCAAATATATCCACCACTCAATCAAAGACAGAAATGTAAAAGATTTTATTTTAGAGGCTGTGACAAACATATATAAGGGTGATGAGCCATATAACCCATACACACCTGAATATCTTGCTATGTGGGCACTTTTCAATAAACGAGTAAAGAAAGTTTTAAAACTTAAAAAAGGTACAGATAATATAGCAGAAATCCTTGATGTCCTTCTTCGTGTACTTTATAATGAACAGCCAAGTGACTGGAAAGGAACGTTCCAAAAATAAGTGCAAAATGCAAAACGCAAAGTGCAAAATGAAACTCCCTACTTTGTTTGTAGGGAGTTTTTTGATATATTGAGAGTGCTTGAATTACCTAAAATGCTTTTTATTTTCAAGAATATATGTTGTCAATTTTTTCAACAGTTCTTTTTCTGTGAAGTCATAATACTCTACATCTTCTTTTTCAAAATTAATGCCTTTTTCTTCCATTTTATCAAGATTGTTTTGAATACTATTGATGTTATTTGGCACTTTTTTGCGTGGAAATTTGCTCTCAACAACATTTAATAATTCAATAGATTTTTCAGCACCGATTGATTCGAGTGATGATTTTACTTTTTCAAAATGATTACCATAGTAGTATAAATAATTTGAAAATCCACCTGAATTAATTTCTTCACAAAGTTCGTTTATGTAGAAAGCACCTTTTTCCCATTTATTAAGACAACTTAACATTTCACCATTTGCAGACATTTCATTGAGATGTGTTGAAAGTTCACTTAATAATTCATCGTCAGTAAGTTTTAAAATATCCGTAATCTGCATTGTGCATTTTTCAGGTGGTATAGGATTACCTGAATTAAACACTTTTGATGGTGGTACTTTGCCATCAACTAAATGCTTATATTTTTCCCATACAGCAGTTAATTCACGGAATCCTATTGATTCTTCATAATTATCAACTGTTTCAGTACAAAGTTTGATAAGATATTCTATGCCCTTTTCAGTTTCGCCACTTTCAATATAATACTCTGCCATTCGTAAATAGACAGTTAATTCGTCAGCAATATATTTGAAGTGTTTATGAATAACTTTTATGATAGATTGTCCTGCAAGATAATCGCCCTTTGCATAGTACTCCTCTTCAGCTAGGTTGATAAGACAGTCACCTGTACCAAAATGTTTTTTGTATTTAGAAGCACAGTTTGACAATCGATTAGCCAGTTTCTCAGCATTTTTGTCTTCTTTGTATTTAGCTTGGATTTCTTCAACTTCTTCAAGAAATTTGTCTGCAACATATTCCATAGAAAAGACCTCTTTTATTGATTTTCCACACAGATTTTATATGCGATTTCTTGTAATTGTTCTACTGTTTCAATAGTGCCCAGCTCCACACGATATTTTGCAGCACCATGGAGTCCTTTTGTGTACCAGCCTGCGTGTTTTCGTGCTTCTCGCATACCGATATAGTCACCTTTGTACTCGCAGATTTTCTCAATATGCTTAATCATAACCCTCATTCGCTCACTAACAGGTGGATGGGGTATTATTCTTTCGTGGTCGAGATATGCGTTGATTTGAGAAAATACCCAAGGACAACCTAAAGCACCACGACCGACCATAATAAGGTCACAGTTTGTGTCTTCAAGCATACTTGCAGCTGAGAGTCCGTCAACAATATCACCATTGCCGATTACAGGAATTGAAACTGCCTTTTTCACTTCTGCAATAATATTTCTGTCAACGGGAGGTGAATACATCTGCTTTCTTGTTCTTCCGTGAATTGTAATTGCAGATGCACCTGCATTTTCTGCCCTTTGTGCCATTTCAACTGCATTAATTGAATTCTCATCCCAACCTGCACGGATTTTTACTGTTACAGGTACAGGTGAAGCCTTTACAACTTCTTTAACTATCTGTTCTGCCAGTTCAGGGTTCTTTGCAAGTGATGCACCACCACCGTTACCTGCGATTTTCGGTGCAGGACAACCCATATTTATATCAATAATCTGTGGGTTTACTTGCATGACAGATTCAATGCTTTCGGCCATAATTTTTGGGTCATTGCCGAAAATCTGCACAGCAGCAGGGCGTTCTGCTTCGGACAAAAACATCAAATCTTTTGATTTTCTGTCACCCATTGAAACACCTTTTGAACTTATCATTTCGCTGACAACATATGCAGCACCATAACCTACGCATAATTCACGGAAAGCACGGTCAGCAACACCTGCCATAGGGGCTAAAACAGCTTTTCCGTTAATTTCAACATTACCTATTTTCAATTTGCTACCTCTTAATTGATTTAATGTTTCAATTTTATCATAATACACCGATTAAAACAATAAAAAATACTGTTAATTTTTTTGCTTTTATGTTACAATGAAACTAATCTTAAGATTAAAGGTGATTTTATGAAAGCATTTATGGATAAAGATTTTTTACTTTCAACTGAAACTGCAAAGGTGATTTTTGAAAATGGTGCAAAGGATACACCGATTTTCGACTGGCATTGTCATCTTTCACCAAAGGAAATATATGAGGACAAGCCATTTGAAAATATTACAAAAGTCTGGCTTGGTGGTGACCACTATAAATGGCGTGCAATGCGTGGTTGTGGTGTTGACGAAAAATATATTACAGGTGATGCCTCTGACTACGAAAAGTTTATGAAATGGGCTGAAAGTCTGCCATATTGCATCGGTAACCCTCTTTACCATTGGACACATCTTGAATTGCAGAGATATTTTGGCATTTACGAGCCATTAAGTCCTAAAACTGCAGATATGATTTGGGAAAAGTGTAACGAACAGATTAGTGCAGGTGGATTTACTCCTCGTTCACTAATTGAGAAGTCAAATGTTGCTTGTGTATGCACAACAGATGATGCTGCAGATACACTTGAATATCACAAGTTGTTGGCAGAAGATAAATCGTTTAAATGCAAGGTTATTCCTGCATTCCGTCCTGATAAGTCATTCCTTATTGACACTCCTGCATTCAAAGAGTGGATTGTTGCTATGGAAAAGGCTGCTGAAATGGAAATCAAATCATTTGCTGACCTTTTGACAGCACTTGAGAAGAGAATTGCTTTCTTTAATGAAATGGGATGTAGAGCAAGTGACCACGCACTTGAATACTGTCCGTTTGAACCGGCAACTGATGATGAATTGGAAGCAATTTTTACAAAAGCACTTAATGGCGGTGATTTCACAAAGAAAGAGCTTGACCAGTACAGAACAGCACTTTTACAGTTCTTTGGTGCAAAATATGCAGAACTCGGTTGGGCAATGGAACTTCATTTTGGTGCTATGAGAAATAACAATGCAAGAATGTTCAAGTCAGTAGGCGCTGACACAGGTTTCGACTCCGTTCACGACCATCAGTTGGCTTATGGACTTTCACGATACCTTGATTCCCTTGATGTGAAAGGTAAATTGCCAAAGACAATTCTCTTTACACTTAATCCAAAGGACAATTATGTGCTTGGTACAATGCTCGGTAATTTCCAGAGTAGTGAAGCACAGTCAAAGATTCAGTTCGGTTCTGCATGGTGGTTCAATGACAACTATGACGGAATGAGAGAACAGATGAAAACTCTTGCAAATCTCGGTGTCCTCGGTAAATTTGTGGGTATGGTTACTGATTCCCGTAGCTTCTTGTCATATCCTCGTCACGAGTATTTCAGAAGAATTCTTTGTGAAATTATCGGTGATTTAGTAGAAGAAGGTAAGTATCCGAATGATACAGAATTCCTTTCAAAGGTAGTTGAAGATATCTCATTCAACAACGCAAAAAATTATTTCGGGATATAAAAATTATAGTCATTCTGAGCGAAGCGAAGAATCTCTCAAAAGGTACACATTAACCAACAGAGATTCTTCGTCATTTCATTCCTCAGAATGACCTTTTCATTTTTACATTTAATTATGAATTATATATTCATTCCACCATTTACGGAGATATTTTGTCCTGTGATGAAGTTTGCATCCTTTGATGCAAGGAACGAAACTGCACCTGCAACATCCTCGGGAGTGCCGATTTTATTAAGAGGTGTTTCTTCTTTAAGTGAATTCATTGTTTCCTCGTCAAAGTGACTTGTCATATCGGTTAAGATAACACCTGGAGAAACTGAATTTACTGTGATTCCTGAAAGACCAACTTCTTTTGCAAGAGCTTTTGTCATACCGATAAGTCCTGACTTTGCTGCAGAATAATGAACCTCACAAGAGCCACCTGTTTCACCCCAGATGGATGAAATATTTATGATTTTTCCTGATTTTCGGTTAATCATATATTTAAGCACGGCACGACTGCAATAGAAAGCACCTGAGAGGTTTGTTTCAATCATTCTGTGCCACATTTCGTCGGTAATATCAGTAAAAAGTGACTGCTCGGCAACACCTGCATTGTTTACAAGCACTGCGATTTCACCAAAATTCTTTTCAATATCATCAACAACAGTTTTCACAGCATTACTGTCAGTAATATCAAGTTTATATGCCCTGCAATCCGCACCCAATTCGGCACAAAGCTTTTGTGCTTTTTCTTCTGAATTATTATAGGTGAATGCAACCTTATATCCGTCATTTAAAAGCCTTTTTACAATAGCTTCGCCAATGCCTTTTGCTCCACCCGTGACAAATGCAACCTTTTTCATAAAACACGCTCCTTTCGGATTTCGTATTATTGTATCACACTTTAATGATAATTGCATTAAAATACTTGAAAAAATTTTGTTGTTGGAATATAATTGTCTTTACAAAATAAATATGCTGGAATAGCTCAGTTGGTAGAGCAGCTCATTCGTAATGAGCAGGTCGCGTGTTCGAGTCACGTTTCCAGCTCCATTTTTTGTGGAGGTCCACATTATGTTATATTTTTATCCCGAAGATTTTGGTGCACTTGGTAATGGTGTGAATAACGATTGTCAGGCTATTCAGTCTGCTATTGATAAGGCGGAGGAAAATGGTGGCGGAACAGTTGTGCTTACAAGCGGAAAAACATATTTTTCAGATTCAATCAGAATGAAGAAAAATGTTGAATTGCATCTTCAAAAAGGTTCTCGTCTTAAGGCAACTGACAATATTGACGGATATATCCGTCCTTGTAATATGATAAATGACCCTAAAACTGCTCTTATCGGCAACCCTGTAACAGGTAAACCTTCATTTGTGTTTATTTACGGTTATGAGGCTGACGGTTGTACAATTTCAGGTGAGGGTACTATTGACGCTAACGGTCATGCTTTTGTTGAGAGAAAAGATAAATATTATGTAACAGGTAATTTCTATCCTCGACCAACTGTAATTTATATTGAAAAAAGTAATAACATCACATTTAAGGATGTGACAATTGTTGATGCTCCATTCTGGACACTGCATCCTGCGGGCTGTGATGATGTTCTCATTTCACAAATCAGAATTCTCAATGATTTGGATGTTGCAAACTCTGACGGTATCGACCCTGACCATTGTACAAATGTAAGAATTTTAGGCTGTCATATTGAGTGTGCTGACGACTGTATCTGCCTTAAAACATCAAAGGGTAATGCAGAATATGGTCCTTGTGAAAATATTATTATTGCAAATTGTACTCTTATTTCAACTTCTGCTGCAATTAAAATCGGCACAGAGGGTGTCGGGGATTTCCGTAATGTGATTGTTGATAATTGTATCATTTCACGAAGCAACCGTGGTCTTTCAATTCAGATTCGTGACGGTGGTAATGTGGAAAATGTTACATATTCAAACTGCATTATTGAAACTCGTCGTTTCTGTCCTGACTGGTGGGGCACAGCAGAGCCAATTGTGATTACAACATTTAATCGTGACGAAAACACAAAATCAGGTAAAATCAAGAATATCCGTTTCCGTAATATCACTTGTAAGGGTGAAAACGGTGTGCTTATTCACGGTACAGAAGAAAATATGATTGAAGATGTAACATTTGAAAATGTAAGTGTTACAATGACAAAGACATCAAAATGGGACTGTGGACTTTATGACTTAAGACCTTGTTTACAGTATGGTGTTGAAAAGTATAAAAACAGCGGTTTCTTTATAAGAAATGCGAAGAATGTGCTTATTGAAAAATCTTCAGTTCAATGGGGTAATATCTGCGATGATTATGCAAAAGCAATTGATGCAGAAAATGCACCAGACCTTGAATTAATAAGATTTTCAGGAACAGATGCAAACTAAAAATCAGGACAGGCAGAAAGCCTGTCCTTTTAATTTAATACAACTGAAAAATATAGCAGATTACTCCATAAATTACTGCAGCAAAAGTGCCGTATGCGATTACAGGACCTGCTATTTTGAAAATATTTGCACCTGTTCCCATAACGATGCCTTCTGCTTTGAATTCAAGTGCAGGTGAAACAACAGAATTGGCAAAGCCTGTAATGGGTACAATAGTTCCGGCACCTGCGTGCTTTGCTATTTTATCAAAGACTCCTACTCCCGTGAGAATAGCAGCAATTACAATAAGTGTTGCCGGTGTTAATGCTTTGACGGCATCTTCTGAAAAATTCAGTTTTTCAAATCCCCAATTGAGGAATTGTCCGAAGGTACATATTGCACCACCAATGACAAAGGCTTTTATGCAATTTTTAAGTTTTGGTGATGGCGGAGAAGCTTTTTCCGCCATTTTTCCATATTCATTATTTGTAGTTGACATTAAATCACTTCCAATCAAAAATATTTTTGCCAGAAAGATGTTTTTTATTATATTTTCTATATGCAAATTGAAATAATATGCTTTTTATGTTAATATAATTTTTAAGTTTAATTAAGGAGGGATTTCTGTGATTGGTTATATCGATGTTGGCGGTGGAATGCGTGCGGTTTATGGTGCAGGCGTATTGGACCGTCTGCTTGATGACAATGTGAATTTCCCTTGCTATATTGGTGTTTCGGCAGGCTCGGCAAATATAATTTCTCATTTGGGTGGACACAGAGAAAGAACCCTGCGTTTTTACCGTGATTATTCATATCATAAGGAATATATGGGTTTTAATCTTTGGATAAAAAACAAATCATATTTAAATTTGGACTACATTTATTCAACATTAACTGATGAAGATGGTCTTGACCCTTTGAATTACGATGTTTTTGAAAAAAACAATGCACAATTTTTCGCTGTTGCAACTGATTCGTTTACAGGTAAACCGTGTTATCTTGACAGAAGTTTTATTGCAAAAAATGACTGCTTTGCCATAAAAGCATCTTGCAGTATTCCTTTGTTTTGTCCACCAAGAATCAGAAATGATGTTTCATATTTTGACGGCGGTGTTGCTGACCCTATACCCATCAGAAAAGCTTTTGAATTGGGTTGTGATAAGGTGGTTGTAACGCTTACTTTACCAAAAGATTTTCATAAAAGTCATAAATTCCCTGAATGGCTTTATCCTGTAATTGTCCATAAATATCCCAGAACAGCAGTTAAAATGTACGAAATGATTGATAAATACAACGAGGATTTGGAATATATAAAGGAACTTGAAAAGCAGGGTAAGGTTTTAATCCTGTCACCTGATGATTGTTGTGGGATAACAACATTGAAACGCACAAAAGAAGGAATACAAAGTCTTTATAATAAAGGTTATGAAGATGCATATAAAGTAAAAGAGTTTTTGTTGGCACAGGAGAATATATGTGAAGAATAAAAAAATCAATAAGTTGTGTCGCGTGATAATGGTCATACTTGCAGTGTTGATTGCTTTTTTCAGTATAGATTTTATTTTAAGTGAAATTACTGATATGTGGGCATACGAGGATGCAACAGGCAACGATACAGAATGGAATAAAATTGCAGAAAAAATAAAAAATGGTGCAGAACTTACAGGGGACGATTATGATGAGATTTTTTCTCAATCAGGATTGGGAAAACCTGCTGTTGATAAATTTTTGTCTGAAGAAAGATTCTATAAAATAGAGGAATACAGAGATTATTACCTTATGGATAAGGATTATTACTGTTACAGAAAAGGTGTTTTTGCTTGTCATGAGCGTATAACTGATACAGAAGGTGAAGAACTACGTAATCCTGACTTTGCTGACTTGCAGAATGGTGATATTATCATTACTCTGAGTATCCATTCTCTTGGTTGGCGTCATGGTCATGCAACAATTATAACTGATGCCGATAGAGGTGTTGGAGTTCAGGCGGTTATGGTAGGTGAAAAGTCCAATAATTCGATGATATGGTCTTGGACAAAATATCCTTTGGTTGCAGTTTTAAGACCAAAAAATGTTGATGAGTCTGTGAGAAATCAAGCAGGTCAATTTGCAGAGGATAATCTTAAAGGCTTGTATTATTCGTTATTTGGTGGCGTTTTTACGGGTAGAGACTTCGATAAAATTCCTGTTACAACACAATGTGCACATCTTGTGTGGTATGCTTACATGGCAAATGGAGTGGACATAGCACCTGAAAGTGGAAGAATAATTACGCCAAAGGATTTTCTTAAAAGTGAAAACCTTGAAATAGTTCAGATTTACGGAAATATTACCGATATTTAAATTGAAGATTTGATGAGAGGCATTTATGTGGACAAATGCCTCTTTTTTGTTGATTTTCAAGCATTTTCTACTTGTATTATTACAGTTTATTTGGTATAATGAATTATTAAAAATTATTATCCGTAACTATATGCTTTTTTATGTGGTACTCAAAAAAGGAGTTCAAAAATGGATTTGTTTAATGAAGAAAAAAAGAAAGATTTGATAATCGGCAGAAACGCTGTAACGGAACTTATAAAATCAGGTCGTGAGATTGACACACTTTTTGTGCTTCGTGGTGAAAAAAGTGGTTCTGTCGGAAAGATAATCGGCCAATGTCGTGACAAGGGTGCTGTGGTAAAAGAAGTCGATAAGAAAAAGCTTGACTTTATGTGTGGACACAGTAATCATCAGGGTGTTGTTGCTGTTTGTGCAGCTCATGATTATGCAACTGTCGAGGAAATTCTCAAAGTTGCAGAAGAAAGAGGAGAGCCACCGTTTATTGTTGCTTGTGACGGAATTGAAGACCCCCACAATTTAGGTGCTATCATCCGTACTGCAGAAGCAGCAGGGGTTCATGGAATCATTATTCCAAAACGCAGAAGTGCATCACTTAACTATACTGTCGGGAAAACAAGTGCAGGTGCTCTTGAATATATGAAGGTTGCCCGTGTTCCGAACCTTGCATCAACACTCCAGGAATTAAAAGAAAAAGGAATGTGGGTTTATGGTGCAGATATGGATGGTGAGGATATCCGTTCAGTAAATCTTGATGGTGCTGCAGTTCTTGTTATCGGTTCAGAGGGTGACGGGATGAGCAGGATTGTCCGTGAAAAATGTGATTTCATTGTTTCACTTAAGATGAAAGGGCAGATAAATTCGCTTAATGCTTCGGTTGCAGGTGGAATTTTGATGTACGAATTTTCGTATAAAAGATAGGGTTTAAAGTCCAAATATTTTTCGGGGGGAAATTTTATTATGACAGATAAAATTTCAGACAACTTAATTGAAGAAATTCTCAACGATGTGAAAGTAAGAACCGGAGAGGATTTTCCTCAGCAGGAATATTCCATTGAAGATATCGATTTGCTTCTTGCAGAGATTTCGGGAACAAAATCCGCAAATGATATTGGTAAAATTGTGTTTGCAGAACCTGATGTTAAAGAAACAGAAAAAGAAACTGCAAAAAAAGGCTTTTTCTCATTTGATATCTCAAAAATTCAGGATTTTGATGATGACGATGAGCCGGAAGTTAATCTTGAAGCACCAGCAAAGGAAGAAGAAACGGTTGAGGATGTTTCTGTATCAGTTCAGGAAGATGGTCAACTTGGCTTTAACACACAAACTGTTGATTTAATATCAGAAGAAACTAAAGATGAGCCTGCAACAGATGAAGCAGAGTCTGTAACAGGTCAGATTTCTATTGAAAAAACAAGAATGTTCAACGAAGTTGATATTCGTGGAGCATATAATCCGAATATTTCTCATAACCTTGGAAATAAGGTGGTAAGAACAACAAGCGGTGATGCTCAGCCACTTACTACATCAAGTGTTCTGGCAGAAGAAAAGTACAGAAAGCATTTTATGAATAAGCCTGTTCAAAAGCTTGAAAATACCATGGAACAGCGTGCTATCAGAGATGCAAGACCTCCCGAAACAATTGAAACTCCCGGGGTAATCGTTAAAAATGGTGATGTTACTGAAAATACAGACGGAATAAGAAGTATGCCAACTATTGTTCCTGCTGAATATGAATTGGAACAGGAAAAAACAAAGGAAGATTTCGGTACAAAGGTTATTGCTCCTGAAAAGTCCGATAATCAAATTATGTTTGATGGTTTTGGCGATGATGAAGACATTATACAGCAGTCTGAAGAACAGGCAGAGGCAGAACTTCGTGAAAACCGTAAGGCAGCAGTTAAGGATTTTGTTGAAGGTGGATTGCCTTTTAAAGAAAAAGTTGAGTCACCACCTGTAAAAAGACGATATGAACGACAAAAGGTTTCTGTTGTACGTGAATATTTCGGACCAAAGGATAAAGAAGCAGTTAAAAAAGTCTTTGCTATGGAGAAAAAATCAACGGCCATTAAACTTGTTGCAGTTTCTGCTATATGTTTCTTTATGTCCGTTCTCTCAATTGTTGCAGGTATGGAAAACGGCAACTTTGAAATCTATGGAAACAATGAGTTTGTGTATGCTCTTGTGCAGATTTTATTACTTATAACTGCAAGTGTATTGAATTACAAATCATTTATAAAAGCATTCAATAATATCAAGAGTAAAATTCTTGATATGGATACTGTGGTTGCAATTTCAGCAATTGCAGGATTTATTCAGTGTGTTGTAGGTTTTGCTTTTGCAGACAGTATCGAATCAGTTGCAAGTATTACTGCAGGTGCTGCTGTTTTACCTATGATTATGAAACTTGCAGGTGAACTTATCCGTTGCAAAAATGACAGCGAAAATTTCAATGTTATCACAGATAATCCTGATGAGTGTTACAGCGTTGAAAATATTGCAGATGAAGATACTGCAAATGAGATTTCAAGAGGACTTATGATGGGTAATCCTGAAATCAAGTATTCAGCAAAAATCGGTTTTCCACAGAAATTTGTTGAGCTTTCACGTTCTGCTGAAGTTACAGGTCAGATTTGCAAACTTACAATTCCTGCTATGGCAATAGTAGGTCTTGTGCTTGGAATTATATCTATTATCAAAACAGGCAATTTCTTTGCAGGTATAAGTGTTCTGACTTCAACACTTCTTATGACACTTCCTTGTTCTGCAGGTCTTTTGTCTGCGATAAATCTTCGTGCAACAAACAAACTTCTTAATGAAGATGGCGCAGCAATAAATGGTTATAGTGCAGTTGACGATGCAGTAAATACAAACGGTGTTATTATTGATGCTTGTGATGCGTTCGAGCAGGGTGGATGTAATATTGAAGGTATGAAAACATACCATAAAATGCGAATAGATGAGGCTATTCTCTATACTGCATCGGTTGTTATCGCATCTGGTGGTGTTCTTGCAGAAGTATTTGACGGTGTTATTATCGGTAAACGTGAGCTTTTATTCCCTGTTGAATCTCTGGCTTATGAAGAAAAGTTAGGATGCTCTTGTTGGATACATAATCACAGAGTACTTGTGGGCAACCGTGACCTTCTTATTCATCATAATGTGGAAACACCTGATAAGGATTTAGAGGATAAGTATAAATCAAACGGCAGAAATGTTATTTATCTTGCTATCGAAGGAAAAATTGCAGCAATGTTTGTTGTGGTGTATAAGGCAAATCAGGAAACAGCAAGATATATGCGTGAACTTGAAAAAGACGGAATTACAATATTCTTCAGAACTTCTGATGCAAATATTACAGAAAAATTCCTCGAGAGAGAGTTCCAGTTGCCTGCAAATGTTGTAAAAATTATTAACCCTGTTGCAGGTGATATGTTCTCAAAAGTTAAGTCAAGACGTGCTGAGCGCAGTGATGCAAAAATCATACATGATGGTGGCATTAAGACAATGCTTGCAGCACTTCATGGTACATTTGTAATAAATTCTTTTGTTAATTCATCAAGACTTATTCAGCTTATTGCTTCGGTTATTGGTGCTGTCATTATGGCTTTATTTACATTTATGTCAGCTGTTGCACAGATTGGTGTATTACAGATTATTTTGTACCAAATAATATGGGCAGTTATACTTTCTGTTCCGGCACTCACACGAAAAAAGTAAAACACAGGGTTACATTTGTCGCCCTAATTTAGGAGATGAACTAATTGGCAGAATTCTGGGAGTCAGTAAAAGACATTGCCTTGTGGGTTTGGGGATTTGACCAGGTAAGGTTTACTGTTGATGCGATGGTGAAGTTGCTTGTTACAACACTTTTAAGTGGTATCATTGGCTTTGAGCGTGAACATTCTCACCGTCCTGCAGGCTTCAGAACTCATATTCTTGTTGCAGTTGGCTCTGCACTTGTAATGCTTACATCAGTTTATATTTTTGATAGTCAGGGAATGACAGGTGATGTTACACGAATGAGCGCACAGGTACTCAGTGGTATCGGTTTCCTTGGTGCAGGTACAATTCTTCGTGAAGGCTTTTCTGTTAAAGGTCTAACAACTGCGGCATCTCTTTGGGCTGTTGCTTGTATAGGTATTGCAGTTGGTGCAGGTTTCTATGCAGGTGCTCTGGTTGCAACACTTGTTATTTATCTCACCCTTAATTCTCTTAAGAGATTTATTGTTCGTGGTTCAACAGGTAAGCTTCTTTTTATTGAAATAAAGGATGTTGGTGTACAGATTCCTCTTATCACAAAAACTATAAAACAATGTGGTGGTACAATTCATTCAATGGAAGTTGTTTATACTGAATCAAAGGATTTGAAATTCAAGCGAAAAAAAGATACATCTGTTATCAAGGTGCTTGTATTCCCTAAAAATGACGATTCACTTTCTCTTATGACAACAACTATAAGAAGTATGGAAGATGTTGAGGATATTTATGTTGACTGATAAAATTGAACTTTTTGACGGTGAACATATTGAAGATTTAGGTGAAGGTGTTGGTGTGGTTGTATCAAAACAACACACATTTGGCACGGATGCAATGTTGCTGGCTGACTTTGCAAAACCTAAAAGAAATGATATTGCTTGTGATTTCGGTTCGGGTTGCGGAATAATTCCTTTTCTTTGGCTACGTGATGGTAAATGTGCTGAAATTACAGCAGTAGAAATTCAGGAAAATGCTTGTGACCAGATGAACAGGTCACTTGTATTGAATGATACGGAAAAAATTACGGTTTTAAACAGAGATTTAAAAGATATATCAGATTTGAAATCGGGTAGTTTTGATTTAATTACAATGAATCCACCATATAAAATTGAAAATGGTGGAATAAAAAATGAAGAAGACTTTGCAACAATTGCCCGTCACGAAACACTTTGTAATATGGACGACATAGCAAAAAGTGCTGCTCGTCTTTTGCGTTTTGGTGGTAAACTCTGTATTTGCCACAGACCTGAAAGAGTGTTTGATGCAATGTATTCAATGAGAGTTAACGGAATTGAGCCAAAAACGCTTAAATTTGTATCAAAAAAAGGTGATACTCAACCTTGGTTAGTGCTTATCGAAGGTAAGCGTGGTGCAAAAAATGGATTAAAGGTTGAGGGAAACCTTGTTGCATATAATGATGATGGTACTTTGACTCAGGAAATGCTTAAAATTACTGAAAAGTACAGAAAATAAAGAAAGGAATCGGACATATGAGCGGAAAACTTTATGTTGTAGGAACACCAATCGGCAATTTGTCCGATTTTTCTCCGAGAGCAAAAGAAACTTTGGCATCTGTTGATTTTATTGCAGCAGAGGATACAAGAGTTACACAGAAAATACTTAATTATTTTGATATAAAAAAACCACTTATCAGCTATTATGAGCATAATCGTCGAGAACGTGGAGAAATGATTGTTTCAAGAATATTGAATGGCGAAGTCTGTGCCATAGTGACAGATGCAGGAATGCCTTGCATTTCTGACCCCGGACAAGACTTAGTTTTCCTTTGTCATGAAAAGGGAATTCCTGTTGAGTCTGTTCCCGGACCAACTGCTTTTGCAACAGCTTTGGCAATAAGCGGAATGGAAAGTGGTCGTTTTACTTTTGAGGGCTTTTTAAGTACAAATAAACCGAGCAGAAAAGAGCATCTTGAGGAACTTAAAGATGAAACAAGAACTATGATTTTCTATGAAGCACCTCATAAGCTTAAAGCAACGCTTAAGGATATGTATTCTTATTTTGGTGACCGTGAAATTGCAATAGTAAAAGAACTTACTAAAATTCACGAAACAGTAATGAGGACAAGCCTTAAAGGTGCAATTGATTATTTTGATGTTGAAAACCCAAGAGGTGAGTATGTTCTCATTCTTGCAGGTGTGGAAAAAATAAAAGAAAAACAACCTGTCACATTAGAACAGGCTGTCTGTGTTGCAAAAGAACTTGTTGATAAAGGTATAAGCATAAACGAAGCAGCAAAAACTGTTGCCGGTGAAACAGGAATAAAGAAAAGCTTGATTTATAAAGAATTACTTTGATTCCTTTGTTGAATATTTATACATTCTTGCAATTTCCTTATCAATAATTCGGGATGCTTCATTTATAACAGTTTCCATTGATTTTGGCAATTGCTCATTTCGTTTTGGCTTACTGTCACCTTCAAAAACCAAGGAATTAATAATATGGTCAATCATATTTGTTGTGATAAAAGGCGCTAATTCTTTTTTAGAGTTTTCGTGATTCGGAATAGCACCTTTAAGCAGAGCAGTAAGGTAAATTCTATAAATGATAAGAACATAGATAGTTCTGATTTTTGATGAATAGTTTCTACCATAGACACCGAGTCTTTCCATAAGATAAACAGATGAACGGAAGACGGTACTCATTCGCATTTCGCTGTCCTGAGGAAGTTCGTGTTCAACAAAAAGAGCATCGGACATCATCTTGTTTTCAGTAAGACCTAAAAGGTAGTCGGTACTTACATCGTAAAAAGTTGAAGCACGGCAAAGAAAGTCAAGACCACACTCACGGATACCTTTTTCATAATGAGAAAGTAAAGCCTGAGAAACGCCTAAAGACAGTGCAGCTTCTTTCTGACTTAGATTTTTTTCTTTGCGAAGACTTACAAGTCTTGTTGAAACAGATGTACTCATAATAATTTCCATAGCCTTTCCGGCTACAATTTCGTATGAAATGTGATTATCATTCCTTGCTGTAGCCGGACAAGGCGTGATGGAAATTTAGTCCATCTCGAAATTTGTTAATTGCAAATTTCGAGGGACATATAATCAGAATAGCGTGATTTTTCACGCTATAGCCTCTTATACTTAAAGTATAAGAATTATACAATATATTAAACAATTTGTATATTGTTTGATTTTTACAAATTTTCAGGAGATAAAATATGAAAACTTACCAAATTCATTTAATCCGTCACGCAGTTACAAAAGGTAATCTTGAGGGACGATATATCGGTCATACAGATGAGTCTGTATGCGAAGAAGGTATGGCACAGCTTAAGGATATTATAGATAATTATGGCAATTATCCTGAAGTTGACGCAGTATTTTCAAGCCCATTAAAAAGGTGTATTGAAACTGCAAAGGCAATTTATCCCGATAAAAACCCAATTATTCTCGATGATTTAAGAGAATATGATTTCGGTGAATTTGAAGGTAAAACTGCAGAGGAATTACAGGATGATGAGGACTTTGCTGAATGGCTCAGTGGTTCAAATCCAAATAAAGCAGCACCGTTTGGTGACAGTCAGGTAAGATTCAATTACAGAATTTGTGATTGTTTTGAAAAAATTGTAGATGGTGTTATCAAAGCAGGTGCAAACAGTACAGCAGTATTTACTCATGGTGGTGTTATTATGTCGCTTATGCAGACTTATGCACTTCCTGAAGCACCTATGCACGAATGGTTGACACCATCTTGTTGTGGTTATACTATCCGTATTGACCCGTCAATCTGGTCAAGAGGAATGAAGGTTGAAGCTATTGCAGAATGTCCTGCACAGCCTGAAGTATTTGAACACGAACTCTGGGATGTCTATGATCCTGAAAAAGACGAATTTGATGTGGCATATTGGGAAGACGACAGTAACTTCACGGATGAGATATAAAAAATTCCCATAATAACTATAAAATTTACATTGAACGATATTTTTTTCAATGATAAAATAAATATAACGAAAACATAAGGAGGTAAAACTTATGAAAATGTCATTCCGTTGGTATGGCGAAAGCGACCCTATATCATTACAATACATTCGCCAGATTCCAAATATGAAAAGCATAGTTAGTGCTGTTTATGATGTAAAACCGGGTGAGGTCTGGCCGGAAGAATCCATCGAGAAAATGGTAAAACAATGCGAAGAAAACGGTCTTATCTTTGATGTTGTAGAATCAATTCCTGTTCACGAAAACATTAAGCTTGGAAGAGATAATGTTGACGAACTTTTAGAGGTTTATTGTGAAAACATTCGCCGTTGTGCAAAATATGGAGTTAAATGTGTAACATATAACTTTATGCCTGTTTTTGACTGGACTCGTACACAACTTGATAAAGAGGCAGAGGATGGTTCAACAAGCCTTGTTATGTATTGGGAACAAATGAAAGGTCTTGACCCACTTAAGGATGATATTCATCTTCCGGGTTGGGATTCAAGCTACAGTCAGGAAGAAGTCAGAGAATTAATTTCAGCTTATGGCGAACTTGGTGAAGAGGGGCTTTGGAAAAATCTTGAAAAATTTCTTAAAAAG
This sequence comes from Candidatus Fimenecus sp., assembly GCA_045593555.1. GTDB lineage: Bacteria > Bacillota > Clostridia > Oscillospirales > Acutalibacteraceae > Fimenecus. The sequence continues at coordinate 35,954 of JAZNWU010000026.1, forward strand.
GTTATTCCTGTGGCTGAAGAATGTGACGTTAAAATGGCAATTCATCCCGATGACCCACCATATCCGATTTTCGGTATTCCAAGAATTATCACTTGTGAAGAAAACATCGACAGAATGTTAAAACTTGTTGATAGTGAGGCAAATAGTCTTTGTCTTTGTACAGGCTCATTAGGTTGTGCAAAATCAAATGATGTAGTAAAGATGATAAGAAAATACAGTGCAATGAACCGAATTGCATTTATGCATATCAGAAATATTTTGATTATGGAAGACGGAAGCTTTGAAGAAAGCGGACATCTTTCAGATTGTGGTAGTCTTGATATGTATGAGGTAGTTAAGGCACTTGTAGATACAGGCTTTGACGGTTATGTCCGTCCTGACCACGGTAGAATGATTTGGGGCGAAACGGGAAAACCGGGATATGGTCTTTTCGACAGAGCACTTGGTGCAACATACATAAACGGTTTGTTTGAAGCAGTTGAGAAAGGAAGTAAGTAAACCTATGTTACACGAGAATTTAAAAGGCAGAGTAGCTGTTGTTACAGGTGGTGGCGGTGTCCTTTGTGGCGATTTCGCAAAAACACTTGCAAAGCAGGGCGTTAAAGTTGCAGTACTTGACCTTAATGAAGCTGCAGCACAGAAAGTTGCTGATGAAATCAATGCCGATGGTGGCGTTGCTATTGCAGTAGGTTGTAATGTCCTTGAAAAAGAGAGCATGGAAAATGCTCGTGCAATTATCAATGAAAAGCTTGGTACTTGTGACATTCTTCTCAATGGTGCAGGTGGTAACAACCCTAAAGGCACAACAACAAAAGAAACTCTCGAAAAAATTGACCTTATCGAGAAAAATGATGATATAAAGACATTCTTTGACCTTGATGCAAGTGGTATCTCATTTGTATTCAATCTTAATTTCTTGGGAACACTTATTCCTACACAGGTTTTTGCTCGTGATATGGCTGAAAAGGAAAATACTTGTATTATTATGGTAACATCAATGAATGCTTACCGACCACTTACAAAAATTCCTGCATATTCAGCAGCAAAAGCAGCAGTTAAGAACTTTACAGAATTTATGGCTGTTCATTTTGCTGATGTTGGTATCCGTGTAAATGCTATTGCACCCGGTTTCTTCTCAACAAATCAGAATAAAGCACTTCTCTGGAATGAAGATGGTACACCGACTGCAAGAACAAATAAGATTCTGGGTGCAACACCTATGAAGAGATTTGGTGAAGCAAATGAGCTTTCAGGTGCTTTATTATTCCTTTGTGATGAAGCATATTCAAGCTTTATTACAGGTACAAGTATCTGCGTTGATGGTGGCTTCTCAGCATACTCAGGCGTATAATTGGTGGTTCTTTTTCCGTTATAGCTCGTCTGAAATGCTCGTTAATACACGCAAGTATGAACTCCGCTTTCATACGGCTCTAACAAAAAAACAACTCACCACTTATGTTGGTTTTATCAGCATAAGTTGTAACAGAAATTTGGAGGTATAATTATGAATTTAAACCTTAGAAAAAAGGAAGATTGTATGTTTGATATGATTTCACTTGGTGAAATTATGCTTCGTCTTGACCCGGGTGAGGGCAGAATTAAAACTGCTCGTTCATTTCGTGCTTGGGAAGGTGGCGGTGAGTACAACGTTGCTCGTGGACTTCGTCGTTGCTTTGGTATGAAAACTGCAGTAGTAACTGCTTTTGCAGATAATGAAGTTGGTCGTCTTCTTGAAGACTTTATTATGCAGGGTGGCGTTGATACTTCTCTTATCAAATGGGTTAAGTATGACGGTATCGGCAGAACAGTAAGAAACGGTCTTAACTTTACAGAACGTGGTTATGGTATCCGTGGTGCGGTTGGTGTTTCTGACCGTGGTAATACAGCAATTTCTCAGCTTAAGGCAGGAGATATTGACTGGGATTACATTTTCGGTACACTTGGTGTTCGTTGGCTTCATACAGGTGGTATTTTTGCAGCACTTTCAGAGTCAACTGCAGAAGTTGCTATTGAAGCAGTTAAAACAGCAAAGAAATACGGCACAATCGTATCTTATGACCTTAACTACCGTCCATCACTCTGGAATGACATCGGTGGTAAGGCAAAGGCACAGGAAGTTAATAAGGAAATTGCAAAATATATCGACGTTATGATTGGTAACGAAGAAGATTTCACAGCATGTCTTGGATTTGAAATTGAAGGTAACGACGAAAACCTTAAGGAACTCAATATCGAGGGTTACTACAAGATGCTTGAAGAAGTTGTTAAGGTTTATCCTAACTTTAAGGTTATCGCAACAACACTTCGTACAGTTAAAACTGCAACTGTTAACGACTGGTCAGCAATCTGCTATGCAGATGGTAAGGTTCATAAGGGACTTGAACTTCCGGGACTTGAAATTCTTGACCGTGTTGGTGGTGGCGACTCATTCGCATCAGGTCTTATCTATGGTCTTATGACAACAGAAGATGCACAGACAGCAGTCAACTACGGTGTTGCTCACGGTGCACTTGCAATGACAACACCAGGGGATACATCAATGGCATCACTTAAGGAAGTAGAAAATATTGTCAAAGGCTCAGGTGCTCGAGTACAGAGATAGTTTCTTTTTCCGCAATACTTCGTGGCTTTCGGCTCGCGGTATAGCACATACAGCTTCGCCTCTGCCACATTGTCTTGCAAAAAAATAAATCTATCTCAATTTAAGAGGTAATTTTGTAGGGGCGATTCACAAATCGACCGAAAAATAAAATATATTCCCTATTGGAGATGTAATTATGGATAAAGAAAAAATTATTACCCGAATTCAGGACTGCGGTATCGTAGCCGTTGTCCGTGCAGAAACAGTTGACCAGGCTATCAGAATTACTGATGCTTGTATCGAAGGTGGCGTGGCTGCTATTGAACTTACATTCACAGTTCCACATGCTGACAAAGTTATTGAAGAACTTGCAAAGAGATACACGCCAGAAGAAATTATTCTTGGCGCAGGTACAGTTCTTGATGCTGCTACTGCAAGAATTGCTATGCTTTCAGGTGCTGAATATATCGTTAGCCCGGCTCTTGACCTTGAAACACTCAAGCTTTGTAACCGTTACAGAGTTCCAATGATGCCTGGCATCATGACAGTTCGTGAAGGTCTTCTTGCTATGGAAAACGGTGCAGATATTCTTAAAGTTTTTCCTGCTGACCTCTTCGGACCAAAGATTATTAAGGATATCAAGGGACCAATTCCTTATGCAAAGATGATGCCGACAGGTGGCGTTGATGCTGATAATGTTGGTGAATGGATTAAAGCAGGTGCTGTTGCAGTTGGTGCTGGCTCATCACTTACAGCAGGTGCAAAAACAGGCGACTACAAGAAGATTACTGAAACAGGTAAGCGTTTTGTAGAAAATATTAAGATTGCAAGAGCTGAGTTGGCAGGCAAATAGTTTCTTTTTTCGCAATACTTCGCGGCTATCGGCTCGCAGTATACCTGATACAGCTTCGCCTCTGCCACATTGTCTTGCAAAAAAATAAATCTATTTGATAAAATAATTGATATTATAATTAAGGTAGGATATTTTTTATCCTACCTTTTTTATTGACACAAAATGAAAAAATGTCTAAAATATTTATAAAATGTTAATATCGAGTTCATTTTTTAAGGCAATAATATATGTATAAATTTTCCAAGGGGGAAATAGGTATGAAAAAAGTAATATCTTGTTTACTTGTATGCATTTTGTTAGTGACAATGTGCTTTACAGGTTGCAAAAAAGAGGAAAAAGTTGAAATTGATGGTGTGAAGATTGCCTTGTCTGATAATCAGATAACTGTTGATGGCGAAAATATCACAAATGATAACACTCAGGCAGTTTATTCAGCAAATGACATTGTTTTCTACCTTGAGGGTCAGGACTTCAAATATGGTGAAGGCACAAAGGAAGAGGAACATTCACAGGCTGAAGCAGATAAGCACACAGTTATTCATATTACAAAACCCGGAAGATATGTCTTAAGTGGTGAACTTTCTGCAGGACAAGTTGCAGTTGATTTAGGTGAAGAAGCAGAAACAGACCCTGAAGCAGTTGTAACACTTATTCTCAATGATGTTGATATTACTTGTACGGTTGCTCCTGCAATCATTTTCTATAATGTATATGAATGTGGCGTTGCTGATGAAGAAACCGCAACGAAAGATGTTGACACCAGCAAAGCAGGTGCTAATGTAATTATTGCAGATGGCACAACAAATAATATTGATGGTTCCCATGTGGCAAAGATTTATAAATCGTATGAACTCAACGAAGACGGAACAGAAGTAGTTGATAGCAAGAAACTTCACAAATACGATGCTGCATTTTATTCAAAGAAAACAATGAATGTTACAGGTGGAGAAAAAGGGGATGGAGCACTCAACATTACTGCAGATAATGAAGGTTTAGATAGTGAACTTCATCTAACAATCAACGGTGGTAATATAAACATCACATCAGGAAATGACGGAATCAACACAAATGAAGACAATGTTTCCGTAACAACAATCAATGGAGGCAACCTTAACATTTTCGTTACAGGAAGTACAGGCGAAGGTGACGGAATCGACTCAAATGGGTGGCTCGTTATCAATGGAGGCTCTGTGATGAGTCAGGCTTGTGCTACGAGCGGTGATGCAGGAATTGACTCTGATTTAGGTATCTATATCAATGGTGGTTCAGTTGTAGCATCAGGTAACATGATGGACAGAATTTCAGGTGGTGAACAGACATACACCGTGTTTAATTTCACTGCATCACAATCGGGTGAAAGCACATATACTCTTAAAACATCTGACGGAGAAGATGTTGCATCATATAAACCGACAAATGATTTCACATATTTGGTTGTTGCAGGTGATTATCTCACAGAGGGTGAATACAGCTTATATCAAGATGATACAGTTTTATCAGTTGCACAGACAGGTCAACATATGCAAAGACCTGAAAATATGGAAGTACCTGAAGGTATGGAAGATATGACAAGACCCGAGGGTATGGAAGATATGAGCCGTCCAGATGATATGGGTGGAAGATTTGATAAGTTTGAAGATATGACACCACCGGAAAATATGGGAGAAGTGCCACAAAAACCTGAAAATATAGAAATGCCTGAGGATATGACATTCCCAGAGGGTATGGAAAACATGAAACCTCAAGGTGGCATGCAGGGTGGCAGAAACCCTATGGGTGTAACAATGAACACAGACAATCTTTCTACAACATTCACAATAGTTAAGGGCGGAAATCAATTTATGGTAGTTACGGCTGTGGAGGCAGAGTCAGAAACAGTAAGCGAAAAAGAGAATTAATAAGAATTATGACGATGACAGAATTTGTCATCGTCATTTTTTTGTTGCATTATATTTCATCTGATGATAAAATATACATAAGTATAATGAAAGGTGGTGCATTATGAAGAAAACTCTGAAAAGTATTTTATCTATTCTAATTGCTATTTCTATCTTTATATGCACCATACCCGTTACTGCATTAACAAGTGGTGACTTTATCTATGAAATAGTTAATGGTGATGCAGTAATTACAGCATATAATGGTACAGAAACCGAAGTTACTGTTCCTGCTGAGATTGATGGATATACAGTATATGGAGTCGGGGAATCAGCATTTAAGAATAATACAAAAGTCACAACAGTCACAGTCACTGCGGGTATTAAGTCTATTGGTGCGTCGGCTTTTGAAAATTGTACAAGCCTTGCAACCATTACACTCCCGGGAACTATTATGCATTTTGGTGAAAATGCAATTTACAATACTGCATATTATAATGATAAAAGCAATTGGAAAGAAAAGCCTAACACCTCTTCCAGTGACGACACTATTCTTTGGGAAGATATTATTGCAACTGGACTTGAATATCTTTATCTCGGTAAAATACTCGTTAAAATTTCCTATGAAGGTTCATATTCAATAAGATACGGTACAACGGTAATTGCCGACGGTGCTTTTGCAGGCTGTAAGGCGAATCAGGTTACATTAGCAAGTCAGACAGCAACAATAGGTAACAATGCTTTTAAGGATTGTCAGAATCTTGCACAGATTAAGTTCTCAAGCAATATTGAGTATATAGGAAAATCTGCTTTTGAAAACTGTACATCTCTTGTAAATATCACATTACCTGAAAAGGACATTCAGATGTATGCAAGTGCATTTTATAATACAGAATATTATAATAATGCTGAAAATTGGAATAAAGATATTCTTTATTATAATACGATTGCCATTGGAATAAATGAAGATTGTTCTGTTGCAGAAATAGCCGATGGAACAACAAAAATTATTGCCGAAGCATTGACAGATAAGGATGTTGTTATACCTGAATCAGTTGCTGACATTTCTCCTGAAGCTTTTACTGATAAAGACAGTGTAACGATTTACGGTTACGCAGGCACTTATGCACAGGAATATGCCACTGCTTACGATATAAAATTTGTTGATTTGAGTTCACTTCTTAAAGGTGATGTGAACTTTGATGGAAATATTGATAGAACAGACTACAATATTCTTTGTAGTGTCTGTACAACACAGGCAATTCAGACAGTTCCGATTTCTCTTGCAGGAGATATGGATGAAGATGGTGCAGTCGATGGAATTGATGTGATTATCCTTGATTTGATACTCAATGATATGCCACCATCAAGACTGAAGGGTGACGCTGACGGTGACGGTGATGTGGATTGGCTTGATTATGACTTGCTTGTTGCCATTTCCCAAACAAGAGCAAGAGTTACTGATAATGTAATGTTCATTCGTTGTGATTTGAATGAAGATGGTGCAGTTGATAGCTTTGACGCACTTTGCCTTGATTTGGCACTAAAAAACATAGTCCCTTTAATATAAAAAACGCTTAGAGTTTCCTCTAAGCGTTTTCTTTTTCTGTAATATATCTGACGACGCTGTTGTCATCATTTGTACCGATAACAATATCTGCAAATTCTTTTAATTGTGGTATAGCGTTGTCAACTGCAACTGCAGTATCAGCACCTTTAAGCATTATAATATCATTAAGGTTATCGCCAAATGCTGTAATCATATCTGCACCAATAATTTCCTTAACTTCTTTAGCACCATTGGCCTTTGATGCTGTATGAGAATATATTTCAATAAGCCAATCATCAGAATAACTGTCTTTATAATATGCAAAGTCAATTTCAGTAATTTCTTTCAGCTTTTCAACAATTTCATCAAGATATTCAGGTAAAGCATAATAATTCACATAGACAGGATGTTGACCTTCAGGAATATCTGTAAGGTCGTTTGTCTGTGTAAATCTGCCATCAAGCATATTGACTCTCATATCATAGAACTCTTTCATTCCGTCGTTGTCAAATTCAGTATATTTTATGGAAAGCTTATAGTCATCACTATAAAGGAACATAAAAGGGTGAAGATTTTTCTCATAAAAACAATCGAGAACATTTTGAAGAACAGAGTGCTTTATTTCGTGATATTTTACTGCTTTTTTAGTTTCTGTGTCATATACAAAAACACCATTCATAAGAACAATTGGTGCTGCAAAATGTACTCCATCAAGAATTGGCATAGCACTTACCATACTTCTTGCAGTTGCGACTGAAAAAGCAATATCTTTTTTATAAAATTGATTCAATTTTTCTTTTGTGTATTCACTTAAAGTGCCGTCACTTTGTAAAAGTGTTCCGTCCATATCGCTGATGTATAATGTTTTCATAAAAGCCTCTTTAAAAACAATTAGTGTCATACTGAGGAACGAAAGTGACGAAGTATCTCAGCAGAGATTCTTCGCTTTGCTCAGAATGACACTAAATAAAATATTATTTAAGTAAAGATACTACAAGGTCGCCCATTTCAGAGGTTGTAATCTTCTTGAAACCATCTTCATAAATATCAGGTGTACGAGCAACTTTAAGTGCTTCGTTTACTGCATCTTCAATTGATTTTGCAGCATCTTTCTCATCAAATGAATACTGAAGCATCATTGCTGCTGAAAGGATTGTTGCAAGTGGGTTTGCTTTTTGCTGACCTGCAATATCAGGTGCTGAACCGTGAATTGGTTCATAAAGTCCCATTTTGCCTGTTGCCAATGAAGCAGATGCCAGCATACCGATTGAACCACTAATCATTGAAGCTTCGTCTGAAAGAATATCACCGAAAATATTTGAAGTAACGATAACATCAAACTGACCAGGATTACGAACTAACTGCATAGCACAGTTGTCAACATACATATGATTAAGTTCAACTTCAGGATATTCAGCAGACATCTTAATAACTGTTTCTCTCCAGAGTCTTGAGCTTTCGAGAACATTAGCCTTGTCAACGCTTGTGAGCTTCTTATTTCTCTTCATAGCCATTTCATAAGCAGTTCTTGCAATTCTTTCGATTTCAGGAACTGAATACATTTCTGTATCATAAGCAGCAGGGTTTCCGTCAACTTCCTTTCTGCCTCTTTCACCGAAATAGATACCACCTGTAAGTTCACGGACAATCATAATGTCAAGACCGTCACCGATAATGCTGTCCTTAATAGGGGAAGCAGACTTAAGTGGTTCAAAAATCTTTGCAGGACGAAGGTTTGCATAAAGTCCTAATGCACCACGGATACCTAAAAGACCTGCTTCAGGACGCTGTTTGCCCGGGAGAGTGTCCCATTTTGGTCCACCAACTGCACCAAGGAATACACAGTCAGCATTTTTACAAGCATCAACAGTTTCCTGTGGAAGTGGTTCGCCTGTTGCATCAATAGCACAACCGCCCATAAGTTTGTAATCATAATTGAACTTAAATCCGTATTTTTCGCCTGTTGCATCAAGCACTTTTAATGCTTCGTCAACGATTTCAGGACCGATTCCGTCACCTTTTAATACTACAATATTATATTCTTTCATATTACTTTTCCTCCCTTACTACATTTGGCATACAACGATTAACTGCACAAAGGATACCCTTGATAGATGCATAGTTGATGTTGTGTGAAATGCCGATACCGAATACATCTTTGCCCTGTGGGTCTGTAATGTGAATATAGCTGACAGCCTTTGAGTCAGAACCAACTGAAACAGCGTGTTCTGAATAGTCAATAAAGTGATAATCACCAAGACCAATTGTGTTCATAGCCTGACAGAATGCTCCGATAGGACCTGCTGCAATGCCCTCAATCTGCTGTGGTTCATTACCATTGTACTGAACAGTACCAACAAAATGTACTCTTGACTGTTCTTCACCATGTTCTCTTTCTTCAAAGAACTTGTAGCTGAGAAGCTTATATGGGCCTGTAACATTGAGATATTCCTGCTGGAAGAGTGCATAAACCTCTTCTTTTGCAAGTTCCTTACCTTTTTCGTCACAGACTTTCTGAACAATTTTGGAGAATTCAGGATGCATAGCCTTTGGCATGTTGTATCCGAATTCTGCCATAATATATGCAACGCCACCTTTACCTGACTGACTGTTGATACGGATGATTGGTTCATATTCACGACCAACATCTGCAGGGTCAATAGGTAAGTATGGAACTTCCCAGAATTCTGTACCACTTGTACGCATATATTCCTTACCCTTGTTGATAGCATCCTGATGAGAGCCTGAGAATGCAGTGAAAACAAGTTCGCCACCGTATGGCTTTCTTGGGTCAACAGGCATTTTTGTTGTTCTTTCGAACATTTCCTTGATATCGTTCATGTGTGAGAAATCAAGCATAGGGTCAATACCCTGTGTGTACATATTAAGTGCAAGTGTTACAATGTCAACGTTGCCTGTTCTTTCACCGTTGCCGAAAAGAGTACCTTCAATTCTGTCTGCACCTGCTAAAAGACCAAGCTCAGCAGCAGCAACAGCAGTACCTCTGTCGTTATGAGGATGCAAACTGATAATTGCATTTTCACGATTTTTAAGATTTCTGCAGAAATATTCAATCTGGTCAGCATATCCGTTTGGTGTACTACCTTCAACGGTTGCAGGGAGATTAAGAATAATCTTGTTATCTTCATTGATGTCAAGTGCTTCCATAACCTTTTCGCAGATAAGCACAGCATTGTCCATTTCTGTACCTGAAAAACTTTCAGGTGAATATTCGTAACGGATGTTCACGTCTTTTTGAGATTTAAGTTCATCAGTAAGTTCTTTAATGAGTTTAGCACCCTGAACAGCAATATCAATAACGCCATCCATGTCTTTCTTGAAAACAACTTTTCTCTGAAGAGTTGAAGTTGAGTTGTAGAAATGGATAATGACATTTTTAGCACCGTCAATAGCTTCAAAAGTCTTTCTGATAAGGTGTTCACGGCTCTGTACAAGCACCTGAATTGTAACATCATCAGGAATTAAGTTTTTTTCAATGAGAGTACGAAGAATTTCGTATTCAGTTTCCGATGCTGATGGGAAACCAACCTCGATTTCTTTAAAACCGATATTGATGAGTGTTTTGAAATACTCAATTTTTTCCTGTAAATTCATTGGGTCAATAAGAGCCTGATTACCATCACGAAGGTCAACAGAACACCATACTGGTGGCTTTTCAATTGTTTTACTTGGCCATTGTCTGTCAGGAATGTTGATTGGCTCAAATGGGATGTATTTCTGGCATCCTTGTTTCATAGTTTTTACCTCCAAATAAAAAAATCGCCCCACTATCAAAGTTAGTTGATAGGGACGACGGAAAAATCTATCGTGGTACCACCCTAATTCATCGGTAACAACCGACCTTAGCGACCTCAAGCAAGGTCCGACTTGATAACGGGGTCAACCGTCATAAGCTATGATTTCACTTATGCAACTCCGAAATGAGCTATACACATAAACACTGTATTGCCTCGCACCACACGGCAACTCTCTGAAATCGAGTGAATTATGTCTTGTTTTCTTCACTGTTTTTGTAAGGTGAGATGAGCTAAACCAAATACGGTTTTTGACAGCACCTTTTTGCCTATTCTTCGTTAAAAATCTTGTAATACGGCAGTATGACTGCGATTTTATGCCTTGAATAGACAAAAATCTCCTCGTCAAAAACTGCCTTGCACCGTAAATACTTGAAATTCAGATGAATTTTTGCTTTTAAGACCGCAGATTTGCTGACGCAAATCAAGGGTGAAAAAGTGAAAATTCGCTGGAGGTCTGTATTTACGGCGTGTTTGGTTTAACTCATCTCACCTTAAGGGCTATTTGATTTGTATTATATTTTATAGCATCTCGTGCAATTTGTCAATATACAAATTTAAACCATTAAAATACATACAGATGCTTGAAATTTTTTATATAGAATGATAATATTTTAATATGAGTTAGTTTAACAAATTATAAACATAATTTTAACAATGTTGGGGTATTGTTGTATAAAAGGATGTGAAATTATGGAAAACAGAGAGTTAAAGTATCCAATTATTTTTGTTCATGGAATGTTTGGTTGGGGCGAAAATGAAGGGATAAACAAGAAAATTCCTTATTGGGGAGCAACAACAGGTAGCCTTACGGATTTTTTAAATGATAAGGGTTACGAGTGTTATGCGGCATCAGTAGGCCCTATTTCAAGTGCGTGGGACCAGGCATGTCAGTTGTATGCTCAACTTATGGGAACAAAGGTAGACTATGGAAAAGCTCATTCACAGCGTCATAATCACAGACAATTTGGCAGAGAATATGAAAAACCTCTGTTTGAGGGCTGGAGTGAAGAGAAAAAAGTTCATCTTATTGGTCATAGCTTTGGTGGACTTTGTATCCGTGTGCTTTCTCATTTATTAGAGTATGGTGACCCTCGTGAAGTTGAGGCAAGTGGTGATGATGTTTCACCATTGTTTAAAGGCGGAAACGGAAAACTTATATATAGTCTTAGTGCAATTTGTTCACCGTTGGGTGCAATAGATACTTACGAGGTTGCAGAAAAATATAGTCTGGTACGACCTATAAGAGCAGGAACGGTTTTCTATTCCTGTGCAATGGGACGCTCACCTTTAAATGGCAGAGCAGTAGATTTCCATCTTGAGCATTTCGGCCTTACAAATACTCCGGGACAAAAGGATACTGAATCAGGACATCAGGCAAGAAAACTTATGAGAAAGAAGTATAAAGAAACTGATGATAATATTGTGTTCGGATTGTCACCTGAAGGAATAACAAAACTTAATAAAATGGTGGAAATTGTTCCTCATATCTATTACTTTTCCTTCCCGTTCAATGCTGTTGAATATGATGAAAAAAGACATAAGGATAAGGCTAAGAAAACAGATTTACCGTTAATGCATTTGACATCGTTCTTGTTGCTTCATAATTCAAGACAAAAGGGAATTGACCGAAGTGGTGGAAATGATGGTCTTGTAGATGTTCTTGCTGCTTGTGCCCCACCTGATGAACCAAGCGTACAATATACCGATAATATGGATTATGAATCAGGAATCTGGAATGTCATGCCTGTTCAAACAGGTGACCATGGTACTGCAATCGGGCTTATGGCAGATAAAGACGATACACAAAACTTCTATCTTAATATTATGGATTTGCTTAAGAAAATAGAATTAAAAGAAAATAAATAAACTTTAAAACTCAAAGGAGCGTGAAAAAGTGGAAAACAAAAATCTTGGATATCCAATCGTTTTTATTCACGGAATGTTCGGTTGGGGAGAAGATGTTGTTTTTAACAGATTTATGCCCTATTGGGGAGGAACTTGCGGAAGTATTACAAAATACTTAAGAAGTAAAAATATCGAATGTTATGCCGTGTCTGTCGGACCTGCTTCAAGTGCCTGGGACCAGGCTTGTGAACTTTATGCACAACTTACAGGAACAACGGTTGATTATGGTAAAGCTCATTCACAAAAGCATAATCATAAGCAGTTTGGCAGACAATTCACGAAAAGTGTTTTTGACGGTTGGAGTGAAAATAAAAAAGTTCATCTTGTAGGTCATAGCTTCGGAGGAACTTGCATCCGGATGCTCTGTCACTTACTTGAATATGGTGCACCTGAAGAAGTGGAAGCCAGTGGGAACGAGGTTTCTGAACTTTTTAAAGGTGGAAAAGGCGGACTTGTTTCGAGTGTGACTGCACTTTGTTCACCTATGGGTGATATCGACACGTATAGGGCATTTGAGGATAAAAATTACGTTCCTCTTGTGCAAAAAGGAATGTCATCATATACGGGTACATTTGGTCGTTCTTTTCTTAATGGAAAAGTTGTTGATTTTAAGTTGGAACAGTTTGGCTTGACAAATACACCGGGTAAAAAAGATGCAGCTCCAAAAAAACAGGCAAAGAAAAAGTTTATTGATTCCAATGATAACATTGTTTATGATTTGTCACCTGACGGAATTAAAAAAATAAATGACAGAATTGAAATTGTTCCTGATATTTACTACTTTTCCTATTCCTTTAATGCCTTGGAATACAGTGAAAAGAAGAAAAGAGATGTGATAAAAAACACACATTTTATAGGTCTGCGATATTCGGCGTATCTGTTGATGAAATATTCTCATAAAAATGGAGTCTTTATTGGAAACGGACAGGATGGTCTTGTAAATGTTTCTGCAGCAGGCAGTCCTCCTGATGAACCATCAGTACCATTTGACGAACAGTTCAAAAAAGGTGTGTGGAATGTAATGCCTGTTCAACCGGGTGACCATGGAACACCGATTGGCTTGTGTGTCAGTAAAAAATATACTCATAATTTTTATGATAATCTTACAAATTTGTTTCAAGAAGTAGAAATAAGGGGAATATGAAAACATAAATTTAAATTAGTTGTTGATTTTAAAGTCAAAAAGTGGTTTAATACTTTTATAAAATTTTTAGGAGATGAAAATATGGACTTTAAAGAAAGTACAGGCTTGTACTTGATTGGCGGTGGCGTAATTCTTTTTGTTCTTGCACAATCCATTTTCTTCCTTGTAAAGGCTTGGAAACAGGGCGAAAAGTTAGGAATTGACAAGAAAAAATTGCGTGATGCAATCACATCAAGTGCTGTCTTTACAATTCCATCAGCATTATCGGTTCTTGCTACGGTTATTGTTTTAGCACCATCATTAGGTTTGGTAATTCCTTGGGTTAGATTATCTGTTCTCGGTAACCTGTTGTATGAAACAAAAGCAGCAGGCGATGCAATGAGTGCATTAGGTCAAGAAGGTGGTATTTCTTCAACAATTACTGACCCTGCAGTTTTTGCGGGTGTTGCTTGGGTTATGACTCTTGGTATTTGTTTCTCACTTGTTTTATTACCTTTTGTTGCAAAACCATTACATAAAAAGATGCTTAATTTAGGTAAGAAAAATGAAACACAGGAAGAAGCAGGCGAAAAGAAAGAGAAAAAATCAGGTGGTATTGCAGGTTTTATGGACCTTTTGACACCTGCAGTATTTATCGGTCTTATCGGTGCATTCGTTGCTCGTGCTATTGCAGGTAAAGGTAAGCCCGAAACATTTGGTGACGGTGCAGGTGTGTTGTCTGTAATTACATTGGTTGTTGCTGTTGCCGCATCATTGATTCTTGAATATATTGCAAAGAAGTTTAAACTTACTTGGCTTGAACCATTTGTTATGCCGATTGGTATGATTATCGCAATGGTTGTTGCAGTTGTGGCTTACAATGTATTGCCACCGGAACTTGCAGTTTTGGAATGGAGGGGTTAATTATGAGTAAAAAGAACAAAGCAGAAAAATCATATTTTGACCGTGTCCATACTTGGGGAAGAATTTCAAGCATTACAGCGTTATGTGTAATGATTATGTTCCCGATTTCAATTTGTTTGTATTTAGGTGTATGGCCATCTCTCAGCGGTGTTATGAATGGCCTTTTAAAGCTTATTCCGCTTTATTGGTCACTTGCTGTTATTGAAGTTTTGATTTATACACCAATGCTCGGTGCAGGCGGTACATATCTTTCATTCGTAACAGGTAATATTACAAACCTTAAGCTTCCTTGTGCAATTGGTGCAATGGAAAATGCAAAGGTAAAGGCAAACAGTGAAGAAGGCGAAGTAATTTCAACAATAGCAATTGCAACATCTTCTATTGTTACAACAGTTATTATTGCAGTTGGTGTTTTGGTGTTTAAGCCATTTCTTCCTGCATTTACAAGCAGTGAACTTTTAATGCCTGCTTTCAAACAGGTTCAACCTGCACTTTTTGGTGCATTGGCAGCAGGTTATTTCTCAAAGCATTGGAAGATTTCAATTTTCCCAATTCTTGTAATGCTTGGTATTTTGCTTGTAGCTCCTGGATTAGATGCAGGTACACTTCTCTTCCCTGGTATCGTTGCATCTGTAGTTGGTGCATTTGCAATGTGGAAACTCAAGTGGGTTAAATAAAAAAGTAACCACTTCTTAAATCTTGGTTACAACAATTAATCTATTCAACAGTCCGTTAGCCATTTGGCTGACGGACATTTTTTGTGAAAATATACAGAAAAATAATGCTAATTTTTGCCTATAAAACATTGATTTTATGTATATAAAGTGATAAAATAAATTAATTATAACAGAATGGATTGGAGTGTGCTTTTATGGCTTTAGTTCCAATGAAAAAACTCCTCGAAAATGCCGAAAAAAACAATATTGCAGTAGGCGCTTTCAGTGTAGGCAATATGGAAATGGTTATGGGTGCTGTTGCGGCGGCTGAAGAACTCAATGTGCCGATTATTCTCCAGATTGCAGAATGCAGACTTAAAAATTCACCACTCGAGCTTATGGGACCTATGATGATTTCTGCAGCAAAAAATTCAAAGGTAGAAATTGCAGTTCACCTTGACCACGGTCTTAAAATTGAAACTGTTGAAAAAGCACTTAAAATGGGATTTACATCAGTAATGTTTGACGGCTCAACACTTCCTTTGGAAGAAAACATCAAGGCTGTCAAAACGGTTCGTCAGATGGCAGACGAATATGGTGCAACAGTTGAGGCTGAATTAGGTGTTGTTGGTGGTAATGAGGGTGACGGTGCAGCACACGAAATTTTCTGTACAAATCCTGCCGATGCAAAAATTTTCTGTGACGAAACGGGTGTTGATGCGTTAGCAGTCGCAATTGGTAATGCTCATGGAAACTATCCTGTGCTTCCGAATCTTCGATTTGATGTTCTTGATGATATTAACAAAATTGTTGATACTCCACTTGTGCTTCACGGTGGAACAGGAATTACAGACGAAATGTTCCAGCAGGCAATTATGCTTGGGGTGAGAAAAATCAATATTGCAACAGCAAGCTTTGATAATCTTGCAAGATATGCTCACAATTATTGTGACACAAAAGAAAAGGCGAATTATTTTGAACTCAGTGCTCAGATGGTTGAGGGCGTTTATGAAAATGTAAAAAGACATATTAAAGTGTTCAGCTTTATGGATAGATAAGGAGAAATTACTATGAAGTACATTGAATTTGATAACAGTAAGGAATTTGATTTGATACTTTTGGGTAGAGTTGCAGTTGACTTGAATCCTGTTGACTACTATTGCCCACTTAATGAAAGCACAACATTTAAGAGATATCTTGGCGGCTCTCCCGCAAATATTGCAGTAGGTCTTGCTCGTCTTGGTAAAAAATGTGGTTTCTTTGCTCGTGTTTCCGATGACCAGCTCGGCACTTTTGTAACTGACTACTTTGATAACGAAGGAATTGATACTTCTCACATTAAGCGTTGCGAAAATGGTGAAAAAATCGGTCTTACATTTACAGAAATCAAGTCAGAAACAGAAAGCTCAATCGTTATGTATCGTAACGAAGCAGCTGACCTTAAACTTGATGTTGCTGATATTGATGAAAATTATATCAACAAGGCAAAAGCAATTCTCATTTCCGGTACAGCACTTGCTGAAAGCCCATCAAGAGAAGCTGCACTTAAAGCAGTTGCACTTGCAAAGAAAAACGGTGTGCCGATTATTTTCGATATTGACTATCGTGCATACAACTGGAAAAACAGTGATGAAATTGCAATTTACTATTCATCAGTTGCTCGTGAAGCTGATATTATCCTTGGTTCTCGTGAGGAATATGACCTGACAGAAAAGTTCATCAAGCCTGGTATGACAGATAAGGAAACGGCTGCATACTGGCATTCACAGAATGCGAAAATCGTAATTATCAAGCACGGTAAGGAAGGCTCAACTGCTTATACAAATGACGGTGAAAGCTTCTCAATCAAGCCATTCCCTGTAAAGCTTCTCAAGTCATTCGGTGGCGGTGACGGTTACGCATCAGCATTCCTTTATGGTATTTTTGAAGGCTGGGAAATTATCGATGCTCTTGAATTCGGTTCAGCTTCAGCTGCAATGCTTGTTGCATCTCACGCTTGTTCACAGGATATGCCAACAGTTGACGCAGTAAAAGAATTCATCAAAAAAGAAAAAGAAGAATATGGCGAAATGATAGCTCGAGCATAATTCTTTTTGGCTTATTTTCCGTAATACTTCGTTGCTTTCGGCTCGTGGTATACCCGATACAACTTCACCTCGGCAACATTGTCTTACGAAAAATTTGCTCAAAAATAATCTGTTCTCTTAAAGCTTGTTATAGCTAAAACGGTGAATAAAATGATTAAGAAATTATTAAAAAACAAAATCATAAAAAGTATTATAATTGCGTTTTTATGTGTTTGTTTGCTCGGTGGGGTAGCTGTAGTCGGCATTAATGCCTATATGATTTCTTATGTAGAAGATTATATTTTAACTGTTGATGACCTGAAAAATGAAAATTTTGACTGTATAATGGTGCTGGGTGCAGGACTTTGGGACGGTGAGCCGTCACCAATGCTTCAGGAACGACTTGATTTTGGTCTTGTAGCATATGACACAGGTTGTTCTGAAAAACTGCTTATGAGTGGTGACCACGGCCGTGAGGAATACGATGAAGTCAACAAAATGAAAGATGTTGCCATTGAAAAAGGTGTTCCTGCTGATAATATTTTTATGGACCACGCAGGATTTTCAACCTATGAATCCATGTATCGTGCAAGAGATGTTTTTCAGGTTGAAAAAATGGTAATTGTCACACAAGAATATCATTTATATCGTGCTGTATATAATGCAAGAAAACTTGGCATTGATGCTTATGGCTTTGCAGCAGATAGGCTTGAGTATCCGATTTACAATGATGTCCGTGAAGCGTTGGCAAGAGTCAAAGATTTCTTTTATTGCATTGTTCAACCTGAACCTACATATTTAGGTGATGCAATACCGATTAGTTCAAGTGGCTCATTAACAGATGACAAAACGAGAGTTTAATATATAAAGGTGATTATATGTACGAAAATCCAAGTTTTAATTCCAACAACGAAAAAATCCTTTGTGAGATGAACGGCAAAAATGCTGATATGCTCATGAACATCAAAACAAAGGTGTTAAAAGCAGGTGAATCTGTTACAGTTTGTGACGGGAACAACGAAACTGCAATTCTTTTGCTTTCAGGTGATATTCAGTATGCATTTGATGGCAAAACAGAAGATGCAAAGCGTGAAAATCAGTTTGTTGACAGACCATACTGTGTACACTTTTCAAAAAACAATGAAGTAACAGTTACTGCAAATGCAGATTCACGAATTCTTATTCAGCAAACAGATAATGACAATGATTTTGGGTTTGTTTGGTATAGTCCTGAAAATGTAATTTTACAGGAATTCGGCAAAGACCAGTGGAACGGTACTGCTCACAGACAAGTTCTTACGCTTTTCGATTATGAGAATGCACCATATTCAAATATGGTTCTCGGTGAGGTTATTCACAAGCCCGGTTGTTGGTCAAGTTATCCGCCACACTACCATCCACAGCCCGAGGTTTATTACTATGAATTTGATAAACCACAAGGTTTTGGCGTTGGTTTTAATGGTGATGATTGTTACAAAGTTGAAGACCAGGGTGTTCTTTGTATTACACCTATGAAAACACATCAGCAGGTTGCAGCACCAGGTTACTCAATGTGCTATGTATGGATGATTAGACATCTCGACGGTGACCCATGGATAAAGACAAGAATTGACGACCCAGACCACAAGTGGTTGTTAGATGTATAAACAAACTACCTTTTAAATAGGAGATGATATTATGGCAAAAATGACAATGGCTCAGGCACTTGTTAAGTTCCTTGACAATCAGTATGTGTCTTTTGACGGCGTTGAAACAAAATTTGTTGACGGAATTTTTACTGTTTTCGGTCACGGTATTGTTTTAGGTCTTGGTGAAGCACTTGATTCTGATAAAGGCGGACTGAGAGTGTATCAGGGTAAAAATGAGCAAGGTCAGGCACACGTTGCTACAGCCTTTGCAAAGATGAACAACAGAAGAAAAATTATCGCTTGTGCATCTTCAATCGGCCCTGGTGCTGCTAATATGATTACTGCAGCAGCTACTGCAACAGTTAATAATGTTCCACTTCTTTTATTCCCTGCTGACACATTCTCAACCCGTCAGCCTGACCCTGTACTTCAACAGTTCGAGCAGGTTAATTCTCTTGCAACAACTACAAATGATGCTTATAAAGCAGTAACTCGTTATTGGGACAGAATTCAGCGTCCTGAACAGTTAATGTCAGCGATGATTAACGCTATGCGTGTTCTTACTGATACAGCAGACACAGGTGCAGTTGCAATCTGTCTTTGTCAGGATGTTGAGGGCGAAAGCTATGATTACCCTGATTCATTCTTCCAGAAGAGAGTACATAAAATTGTTCGTATGCCTGTTGCTTGTGAAGAATTAGAAGATGTTCTCGAAGTTGTTAAGAATGCTGAAAAGCCACTTGTAATCTGTGGCGGTGGTGTTCGTTATTCAGAAGCAGGTGAAGCTCTTGAAAAATTCTGTGCAGAATTTAACATTCCTTTTGCAGAAACACAGAGTGGTAAAACTGCTTGTCTTTCATCAGATAAATATAACCTTGGTGGTCTTGGTGTTACAGGTAACTCATCAGGTAACGTAATCGCAAAGGATGCAGACGTTGTTATCGGTATTGGTACTCGATTCTCTGACTTTACAACTGCTTCAAAATCACTTTTCAAAGATGATGTTAAGATGGTTACAATCAATACATCTCGTTTTGATGCATATAAGCTTGATGCAACAAAGATGGTTGCTGATGCTAAACTTGGTATTATCGCTCTCGGTGATGAACTTCGCAAAATTGGTTACAAATCAGCATACACAACTGAAATTCAGGATGCAAAAGCAGGTTGGGACAAGGAAATGGAATTCCTTGCAAACTACAAATACGACGAAGACTTCAAGCCACTTATTGAGGCTCGTGATGAAAAGACAATTCCTGAATTTGTTGAAAAAATCGGTGGTGTGATTACACAGACAGCTGCTTTGGCACTTATCCGTAAACTTATTCCTGCTGATGCTCTTTGTACAGGTGCTGCAGGTTCACTTCCTGGATGTTTACAGAGAATGTGGACTTCTGATAGCCGTTATTCATACAATATGGAATATGGTTATTCATGTATGGGTTATGAAATCGCAGGTGCACTTGGTAGCAAGATGGCACATCCTGAATGTGAATCATACGCTATGTGTGGTGACGGAAGCTACTTGATGCTTCATTCTGAACTTGTGACATCAATTCAGGAAAACAAGAAAATCAATGTTCTTCTTTTTGACAACAGTGGTTTCGGTTGTATTAATAACCTTGAAATGTCAAACGGTATTGGAAATCTTGCAACAGAATTCCGTTACAGAGATGAAAACGGTGATTTGCTCGGTGGTCTTATTCCTATTGACTTTGCAAAGAATGCAGAAGCTTATGGTTGTAAGACTTACACAGCAAAAACTATGGAAGAACTTGAATTTGCACTTATCGATTCACAGAAACAGACTGTTTCAACACTTATTGACATTAAAGTACTTCCAAAATCAATGACAGATGGTTACGGTGCTTGGTGGCACACAGGTGTTCCATCAGTTTCAAAAAATGAAAAAGTAAATAAAGCCTTCGCAGAGAAGGAAGAAAATAAAAATAAAGCAAGGAGATACTAATATGCTTGACAAAAACAAAGTAAAACTCGGTATTGCACCTATCGCTTGGACAAATGACGATATGCCTGACCTTGGTGCTGAAAACACATTTGAACAGTGCATTTCTGAAATGGCACTTGCAGGTTTCACAGGTTGTGAAGTTGGTAACAAGTACCCAAGAGATACAAAGGTACTTAAAAAGGCACTTGAACTTCGTGGTATGCAGATTTGTAACGCTTGGTTCTCAAGTTTCCTTATAACAAAACCTTATGAAGAAGTTGAAAAGGACTTCATTGAGCACATTACATTCCTTAAGGAAATGGGTGCAAAAGTTGTTGGTATCTCTGAACAGGGACACTCAATTCAGGGTACAGACCTTTCAATCTTTGATGATAAATATGTTATGAATGATGAAGAATGGGATATGCTCTGTACAGGTATCAATAAGCTTGGTAAGGTTGCAAAGGATATGGGAATCGCTCTTTGCTTCCATCATCATATGGGTACAGTTGTTCAGACAGCTGCTGAAATTGACAGAATGATGGAAAACACAGACCCTGAGCTTTTTGGTCTTCTTTTCGACACAGGTCACCTTGCATATTGTGGTGAAGATTATATGGCAGTTCTCAAGAAGTATGCAAATAGAATCCGTCACGTACATCTTAAGGATATCCGTCCTGATGTTGTTGCAAAGGTTAAGGCTGAAAAAATGAGTTTCTTACAGGGTGTTCGTGCAGGTGCTTTCACAGTTCCGGGTGACGGCGTAATCGACTTCAAACCTGTATTTGATGTTCTTGAAGAAACAGGATACGAAGGATACGTTCTTGTTGAAGCTGAACAGGACCCTGCAATTGCAAATCCATTTGAGTATGCACTCAAAGCTCGTAAGTACATCAACGAAGTATCTGGATTATAATTAAAAATGGCTTCTCCTTGAGGAGAAGCTGTCGAGCGAATGCGAGACTGATGAGGTGTAGGATACGAAGTATCCGTTAATTTGCTCCACCTCATCCGTCACTTCGTGACACCTTCCCCTCGAGGGGAAGGCAATAAAAATGTAATCAATCCTAAAAGGAGAAAATAAATATGGCAGTAGAAAAATTACAGTATTTCGTGAACGGTCAGTTCAAAGACTCAAAAACTGATGTTTGGTATGACCTTCACAATCCAAGCACAGGTGAAGTTGTAGGACAAGCACCTTGCTGTACAAATGACGAAGTTCTTGAAGCAATCGAGGCTGCAAAGGCAGCATATCCGGGTTGGAGAGCAACTCCTGCAATCAAGAGAGCACAGATTCTTTATAAAATCCGTGAACTCATTATCCGTGATATGGAAGAGCTTACAATGTGTGTTGCTTGTGAAAATGGTAAAGTATGGGGCGAAGCAGAAGGCGATGTTCTTAAAGCAAAAGAAGGTACAGAGCTTGCAACTCAGGTTCCATCACTTATGATGGGTGAAAGCCTTATGGATGCTTCAACAGGTTATGATACAGTTAAATATCGTGAACCTCTCGGTGTTTTCGCAGGTATCGTCCCTGTTAACTTCCCTGCAATGATTCCATTCGGTTGGATGGCTCCTACTTGTATTGCAACAGGTAATACAATGGTTCTCAAAGCAGCATCTCTTACACCAAAAACAGCAATGAAATTTGCTGCTATTTATAAAGAAGCAGGTGTTCCTGACGGTGTTATCAATGTTATCACTTGTTCAAGAAACGAAGTAAACACAATTCTTGACCATCCTGATGTTAAGGGTATCACATTCGTTGGTTCAACTCCTGTTGGCCTTAAGGTTTATTCTCGTGCAGCAGCTGCAGGCAAGCGTTGTCAGGCTCTTACTCAGGCTAAGAACCATGCTCTTGTTATGTCAGACTGTGCACTTGAAAGAACAGTTGCAGGTGTTATCAACTCTGCTTACGGTTGTGCAGGTCAGCGTTGTATGGCTCTTACTTGCTGTGTAGTTGAAGAAGCTATTGCAGACAAGTTTGTTGCTGAACTTGTTAAACAGGCAAAGAATATTAAGGTTGGTCCATCTTGGGAAAAGACATCAAAACTCGGACCTATTACATATAAGAAGCATTACGAAGAAGTTCTTGCTGACATTCAGAAGGGTGTTGACGAAGGTGCAGAACTCGTTCTTGACGGTCGTGATGTTAAGGTTGAGGGATATGAAAACGGATATTTCGTTGGCCCTACAATCTTTGATAAGGTTACAGCTGATATGACAATCGGTGATGAAGAAGTATTCGGACCTGTTCTTTGCATAAAGCGTTGTAAGAACTTTGAAGAAGGTCTTAAGATTATGAACGACAACCCATATGCAAACGGTTCTGTTATCTACACACAGAGTGGTTACTTTGCACGTCAGTTTGCTCGTTACACAGACGGTGGTCAGGTTGGTATCAACGTTGGTATTCCTGTTCCTGTTGGTTTCTTCCCATTCTCAGGACACAAGCAGTCATTCTTCGGTGACCTTCATTGTCTTGGTAAGGATGCATACCGTTTCTACACAGAATCAAAGGCAGTTACACAACACTGGTTTGACGAAGAAGAGAAATCAACAACTAATGTTTCAACATGGGACGGTACTATCTAATTTGTGTCTTTTTCCGTAATGCGTCGTTGCTTTTGGCTCGTGGTATACCTGATACAACTTCGCCTCGGCAACATTGCCTTACGAAAAAAATCCCACAAATTAAGTTTTTCTAAAAATACATAAGATTTTATTCGTAGGGGTCGGCGGGTCTCACCTGCCGGTTCGGTCGGTGCTTCTGCTTCGCAGAGGTGTCCACTGGACACCCGCACCCTCGACGACCCGTATCCAAATTATAAAGGAGAAAATATTATGCTCAAAATCGGTATTATCGGTGCAGGCCGTATTGGTAAGGTGCACCTTGAATCAATTACATATCATGTAAAGGGTGCTGAAGTTGTTGCAATTGCAGACCCATTTATGAACGACGAAACAAAGGCTTTCTGTGAAGGCTTTGGTGTAGAAAAAATCTACACAGATTACACAAAAATCATTGAAGACAAAGACATCGATGCAGTTCTTGTTTGTTCATCAACTGACACTCACGCTCCGATTTCTATTGAAGCAATCAATGCAGGTAAGCACGTATTCTGTGAAAAGCCACTTGCAAATACAGTAGATAAGATTCTTGAAATTGCAGATGCTCTGAAATGCCATCCTGAATGTAAATTCCAGGTAGGTTTCAACCGTCGTTTTGACCATAACTTCGCAGCAGTTCGTAAAGCATATGACGAAGGCAAAATCGGTGAAGCACAGATTCTTAAAATCACTTCTCGTGACCCACAGGCACCACCTGTTGGCTATTGTGCAGCAAGCATCTTCCTTGATATGACAATTCATGATTTTGATATGGCTTGCTTCCTTACAAACAGTGATGTTGAAGAACTTTATGTTTATGCTGATGCTCTTATCAATCCTGGTATTCGTGAATACGGTGACTTCGACACAGCTATCATTTCTATGAAAATGGAAAATGGTGCTCTTGCAGTTATTGATAACTCTCGTCAGGCTATGTACGGTTATGACCAGAGAGCAGAGCTTTTTGGTTCAAAGGGTATGGTTGCAACTGCTAACGACACTCTTTCAACTGCTGTTGTTTCAGATGCGAACGGTGTAACAGGCGAAAAACCACTCTATTTCTTCCTTGAAAGATATATGGGTTCATTCTCAGAAGAAGTTAGACAGTTTGTTGACTGTTGTGTAAACGATAAGGAAACTCCTGTTGGTATCCACGCAGGTTTACAGTCAGTTAAGATTGCTCTTGCTGCTGAAAAATCAGCTAATGAGGGCAGACCTGTTAAACTTGCAGAAATTCAGTAATAACACGGTAGGGCGGGGTCTTGACCCCGCCGAAATTATAATCTAATGTTTAATGTCATTCTGAGCGAAGCGAAGAATCTGTGTTGTGTTTTGAGATTCTTCGCCACTGCGTTTCTCAGAATGACACTAAGTGAGTAGGTGTTAAATATGTCCATAGAAAAAGGAAGGGAATATTTCCGTCAATTCGGTATGGAAGACAGAGTTCAGGAATTTGAGGTTTCAAGTGCAACTGTTGAACTTGCAGCACAAGCTTTAGGCGTTGAGGGTGCAAGGATTGCAAAAACTCTTTCATTTATGGTGGGAGAACAGCCAATTCTCATCCTTATGGCAGGAGATGTTAAGGTTGACAACTCTAAATATAAAGGATTTTTTCACACAAAAGCAAAAATGATGTCACCTGAACAACTTGAAGAGTTTGTAGGTCATCGGATTGGTGGCGTTTGTCCCTTTGGAATTAAAGACGGTGTAGATGTTTATCTTGATGAGTCAATGAAAAGATTTACCACTGTTTTTCCTGCTGTAGGTGGCTCAAATAGTGCCATTGAACTCACAATTCCCGAATTGGAAAAATACTCAAACTATAAAGAGTGGGTAGATGTATCCAAAGCAATTGAGTAAGTGCAAAATGTAAAACGCAAAGTGCAAAATTAAAGGACGGTTCATCACGAACCGTCCTTTGTTTAATTAATCAACAATGAAAATTGCTTTTTGTTCATCCCAAAAGTCTGTTTCATATTCTATTTCAATTTTTTCAGCATCTTTTGGAACTTCAAAGTAAACTTTGCCAGATGTGGTTCTGCCTGCCGAAAGTGTTGCAGAAATGCCGTCATCTTCATAATGTGATTCCATAGCAACATCATCAGCATAGCAATTAAATTCAAAATATGAAATGTATGCATCAGAATCGGCAATGTTTTTTGCAGCTAAATCAATATAAATGTACTTATAACCATCTTTAGGTGGAGAATATTGTGAATATCCTTTGAACTCACCACATTCATTATAAGTAATTTCAAGATTTGAAGTTGTAAGAACATCACCAACTTTAACAGTTACATTACCATTTGATGTTGTTGTGTCATTTGCAGTGGTGCTTTCACCTTGTGATACCGTTGCAGAACTGTCGTCACTACTGCCAACTGCAAATAATGCAAAAGTAGCAAGAACAAGAATTGCCATAAGAATTGATAAGATTTTTTTCATTTTAAAAACTCCTTTTTTATTATTATAACGGCAAGAAAAATTGCCGAAATTTCCAAAATAATGTCCCATATATCAAAAGTTCCGTTTATATGTCCAACAATTTGCAGAAACTCAACAATAATTGAGAGTAGAGCAGATAATAAACCTGAAAACAACAAAGAAATTTTAAAATCTATAAAACAAAAGAAAAGCGAAAAGGTTAAAGCATAAGCCCACAAAATGTCACAACCCCAACAAGTGATAAATCGGTAAATGATATTGTCAGAATATAAATATGGTAATGAAATTCCTAAAAAATTTTGACTTATTGTATTTATATATGTATTTTTGTAACAGAATAAATAAATTAAAAGTCCTATGAATAGTGGTGTTATAATGTTTGCAAATAAGAAAAGAGTTTTCTTTTTCAAGTCCAAAATCCTTTGTCGTGATTTGTTGTCTTTTGGTTATTCTACTGCAAAATGCAGTAAAAGTCAATACTGCATTTTGTTGTAGCATATACTATTATCGGTGATAATAATGTATCAGCGAATTCGAGATTTGCGAGAAGATAGTGACTTAACACAAAAACAAATGGCAGAAATTCTTCATTGTTCACAGCAGGTATATAGTAATTATGAATTAGGACAAAGAGATATCCCCACAGCAATTCTCATATTGCTTGCCAAATATCATAAAACAACAACAGATTATATTTTAGGATTAACTGATGAAAAATGACCTTCCAAGTACTTGCTTGGGAGGTTTTGTTATTGGGCTCCACCCTTGAGGGGAGCTGTCACCATAAGGTGACTGAGGGGGGTAATGAACACCCCCTTCCGTCAAAACTTCGTTTTGCCACCTTCCCCTCGGTGGGAGAAGGCTATTTCTTTTTTTCTTTATCACCAAAAAAACACCGATATATTTGTTTATTTCTCGCATTTACTTAAACACATTAAAAGTCTATAATTATAATGTATAGTTTTAGCTTGTTATTGGGAGTGAGAATTTTGTACGGACTTATAGAGCATACAGATGAGATAAACCGACTTTTAGCACGATACGGTGTTAAATTCGGTATCTATAAAAATAATGTCTTCAACGAAAGACTTTTTCCGTTCGATGCTGTGCCTCGTATTATTTCAAAGGATGAGTTTGACTATCTTGAACGAGGACTTAAACAGCGTGTTAAGGCATTAAATGTTTTCCTTAAGGATATTTACACTAAAAAACAGATTATAAAGGACAAGATTATTCCTGAAGAATTTGTTTATGGTGCAGCAGGATATATGATGGAATGTGAGGGTGCAGTTCCGCCTAAAGATGTTTTTGCTCATATTTCAGGTATCGACCTTGTTCAGGGAAATGATATGCGTTGGTATGTGCTTGAGGACAACCTCCGTGTGCCATCGGGTGCATCATATCCTATGATTGCAAGAGAGCTTTGTCGTAGAGCAAGTCCTGATACTTTCCGTGCAAATACAGTTGTAGATAATCGTAATTATGGCGATTTGCTTCGTAATGCTCTCGATTATGTAAATACAGGTGGAATTAATGTAGTTTTAACTCCCGGTAGATTTAACTCTGCATTCTTTGAACATTCATATCTTGCCGAAAAAACCGGTGCAGTTTTTGCAATGCCACAGGATTTGTTTGTTGAGGGAAATGTGCTTTATTATAACGAGTATTCAGGTAGCAGAAAACGAGTTGGTGCTGTTTATCGTAGAATAAACGACGACTTTATGGACCCTATGACATTCCGTGCAGACTCTCTTTTAGGAGTTCCTCATATTATGGATGCTTATCGTGCAGGAAATGTTGCACTTGTCAACGCACCCGGCAATAGTGTTGCTGATGATAAGGGAATTTACTATTATGTTCCTGCCATGATTAAGTATTATTTAGGTGAAGAGCCGATTTTATCAAATGCTCCTACATATTTGCCATTCTATCCTGATGATATGAAATATGTCCTTGACAATATTCAGAAGCTCGTTATCAAGGATGTTGCTGAATCAGGTGGTTATGGTGTCGTTTTCGGTAGTGAATTATCTCTTGAAAGAGTGTATGAATTAAAGAAAATGATTCAAAAAGAACCTCGTCGTTTTATTGCTCAGGAGGTTATTCAGTTCAATGACCTTAAGGTTGTTGAAAATGGTGCTTGGACAGAAAGAAAAGCAGATTTGCGTGCATTTGTCCTTACAGGTGAAGAACCTGTTGTATGGAAATCAGGACTTACAAGATTTTCAAAAGATGCAAATTCTTTTGTAGTTAATTCTTCACAGGGAGGAGGCTTTAAAGACACATGGGTGTTATCTCGATAAAATCAAGTGACAATCTCTTCTGGCTTGGTCGTTATGTGGAACGAGTTTTTACGACACTTAAAGCTTTTACAGAGTGTTACGATATTATGATAGATGTAAATGATGAAGAATACATAAATTTCTGTCGTCGTCTTGGAATTGCAAATAATTATTCCTGTCGTCAGGAATTTATCAGTTCATTCCTTTTTGACTCAAATGACCCTGCGTCAATTTATTCAAGCCTTCTTCATGCTTATGACAACGCAGTTGAAATGAGAAATGTAATCAGTTCTGATACCCTTTCATATCTTCAGCTGGCAGTGGATATTATGGAAAAAAGCAGTAGCAGTAATGCTCCGCTTCTTAAGGTTCAGGAAGTGACAGATTGGATATTCGCTTTCTGGGGTAGTGCTGATGATAATATTGAAGCAGAAGTATCAAGAAATATTTTAAAGTTTGGTAGAAGTATTGAAAGACTTGATTTGTATACAAGACTTGACTATCCTGTTGAATTATTGAGAAAAGAGTTTTCAATAATGCTCAATAGGCTTTACAAAGTGGGAATTGACTTTAATTCTCATTCAATAGAACGCCTTTCAAGGATGATTCTTGAAGCTGAAGATTATGCACCTTATAAGGTATCAATTCAGAATGAATTGGCACAACTTTTTGTAACAGGAGTGATGTGAAATGGCAGTTTTAGATTTTACTTATAATATGTCAATCAAGTTTTCTCTGCCTGTTGTAAAGCATTGTTATACACTTCGTTGTATTCCTCTTGAATGTGAAAATCAGCACATTGAGGATATTAAGGTGACAGTTTTTCCCGAAAATGAATTGACATATTCAAATGATGGCTTTGGAAATATCCTTGTAACAGACAGAATTGTTACAATGCATAACGAATTTACAGTTGATGTATCGGGTACAGTAACAACAGGTGCACACATAACACCTGAAAATGACCTGAATCCCGTATATAAATATCCTACACATTACACAAAATGTGGGGCAGAGCTCCAAAAGATGTTTGACCGTATTCAGGTTGGTATTTCTGATGATGCAGTTGACACAGCACTTAAGTTTACAAGGGCAATCCGTGCGAATATCGTGTATAAATCAGGTTCAACAAGTGTTATCACAACAGCAGAAGAAGCACTTTTAAATGGTGCAGGTGTTTGTCAGGACTATTCTCACATTTTGTTGGCACTTTTACGAAAAGCAGGAATTCCTTGTCGTTATGTTGTTGGTATGATGGTAGGTGAAGGTGAAACACACGCTTGGGTTGAAGTGTATCACAACGGATGTTGGCACGGTGTTGACCCAACAAATAACAGACTTGCTGATGAAAACTATATTATTATCAGCCGTGGTCGTGATTTTGCAGATTGTGGCATTAACCGTGGACTTTTAACAGGTGGCGGAATGCAGACTCAATCAGTCAGTCTTAAAGTAACAAAAAGGTAATCACCGTGAAAAATCACGCTGATTTGATTGTATATCCCTCAAAATTTGTAAATTACAAATTTTGAGATGGACGAAATTTCCATCACGCCTTGTCCGGCTATAGCAAGGAATGATGTTCTGTTTTATGCGAAATTGTAGCCGGAAAGGCTATGGAAATTATTGTGGATATTGGTTTATCATCTGCTTGTTTTTATCCTCTTGAAACGGAAAAATCCATTATAAGAGCAGGAGAAACAGGTGCAAAGACAATTGAAATATTTATGAATGCCGATTCGGAATTCGAGCCTGCATTTGTAAAAAACATGGCTGATATGTGTAATTCTTATGGTATGAGAGTTGCTTCTGTCCACACTATGGGTTCTTTTACAGAGTCATATCATCTTTTCAGTTCATATAAACGAAGATTTTTTGAGGCAAAGGATTCGTCATTCAAGCGACATTTTGATGTTATGCACACTCTTGGGGCTGAATTCCTCGTTCTTCATGGCATAAAGAAACCCGGTAGTATTCCGGATGAGGAATATTTTGACCGTTTTGGTGAACTGACACTTATGGGAAAAGCAGAGGGGCTTAAGGTCTGTCAGGAAAATGTTGTTCATTATCGCAGTGAAAGTCCTGATTTTTTACTTCGTATGGGTGAATATATCGGCGATGATTTCAATATGGTTTTTGACATAAAGCAATCAATAAGGACAGGAATTAATCCTTTCGAATATGCAGAAAAGCTTCATAAATATATAAAGCATATTCATATAAGCGACCATAATGATGTAAGTGATTGCTTTGTCCCTTGCAAAAACGGAACTTTTGACTTCAAGAGATTTTTTGATATGATGAAATCCTATGGTTATAGTGGTGATTTTATTATAGAATTGTACGAAAATGGTTTTGAAAGTGACAAAGAATTGACTTTTGCAATAGAAGAACTTAAAAAATTACTATAAAACCTTTGCATTGTGGTTTAAAGTATGTTAGAATACTATATATAGTTTGAGAGAATAGGAAGTGTTCTTATGAAATGTCCTTTTTGCGGATTTGAAGAAAGTAAAGTTATTGACTCTCGTCCAACAGATGAAGGTGAAAAGATTCGTCGCAGACGTGAATGTATCAAATGCACAAAAAGATTTACTACTTATGAGATAATTGAAAATGTTCCGATTCTTGTTGTTAAAAAAGATAAGAATCGTGAAGTGTTTGACCGTAGTAAGCTTATTAAAGGTATGCTTACTGCTTGTGAAAAACGCCCTGTTTCAATTGGAACTATTGAAAAAGCAGTCGATGAAATTGAAACAACTCTTCAGAATTCTCTTGACCGTGAGGTTACAAGTGTGCACATTGGTGAGCTTGTAATGGAAAAACTTAAAGAGATTGACCAGGTTGCTTATGTTCGTTTTGCTTCAGTTTATAAGCAGTTTAAGGATGTAAATGCATTTATGGAAGAACTTTCAAACTTCCTTGATAAAAAATAATATAGACTATTAGTGAGGTGTTATTATGAAAAAATCAGTTGGTAAAGTGCTGTCTGTCATAATGGCACTTTGTCTTTTATTGACAGTAATGCCTATGTCGGTTTCGGCTGAGGATGTTGAAATGACAGAAGTTGAATCTGTTTCTATGATTCAGTTTTCACCTGAAACAGAGCTTGACCCATCACTCAATATTAATATGAATAAGTTTTACAGTGATGGTACTCAGGTTGATACAACAAAATACTTCTATAACCAATTAACTGCAAACCAGAAATCTTTATATGACCAGATTTGGGCTGCAGGTCCTGTGGAAACAATTGAAATCGATTTAACAGGAATTTCGATTACAGGTAAAGGTGCATATTCTGCATCAAAAACAAATGCTGCAAATAATGCGATGCAGGATATTATGATTGCGATTACTGCCCTGAACGAAGATAATTCATTGTTTAGCTGGTCATCAGGTTTCGGTATTTCTTATAATGGTTCAAGAGAATATAGCAGTAGCAGTTACACATATACTATCACAGCACTTACCATTACAATGAATATCAATACTACACATTTTTCAGATTTTAACGATGTTAAGACAAAGATGGATGCAGTTGAGGCAAAGTATAAGACAATTCCTGTTTATGGCTTCAGTCGTCACGAAAAGCTTAAGTCTATTCACGATTATCTTGCAAATAACATTGCATATGACAACACGCTTGCCGAACCAAATATATTTGATGTGTATGGTGCTTTAATTAATGGCGTTTGTGTCTGCGAAGGATACGCAGAAGCGTTCAAGCTCCTTTGTGACCGTGAAGGAATTCCTTGCCTTACTGTTGTCGGTACAGGTGATGGTGGTGCTCATAAGTGGAATATGGTGCAGATGGAAGATGGTGAATGGTACACACTGGATGCAACATGGGACGACCAGACAAGTAATACTTATTACAGTTATTTCCTTATAGGAAGTGGTACAAAAGCACCATTTTTCAAAAATAGTACAGTAGCTGACTCAACAATTCACATAGCAACAGGCAAAATCTTTACAGATGCAAATACAGCACTTACATATCCAACACTTTCGAATGATACTTACGGTGTAGGTATTCTGAGATATGGTGCAGCTGATGTTCAGTTTGACACAGTGAGAAATGTTATTATGGTGGGTAAGGATGTTGTAAACTATTATAATTATGTTACAAATAATTCAACAAGTGGATTTTCCCGTACACGAAACGGTAGTGGTACAACAACATCAACATTGACTGTTTCAGATGGTACAACAACAAAAGAATATCTTGTTGCTATGCGTGGCGATGTGGATGCTTCAAATAGTGTAAATGCTACTGACTATACCCGGATGACAGAGATTTGTGCTACAACTTATTTAGTTGAGGATGGAACAGCAAAGTTCTATGCAGGTGATATGGACCAGGATGGTGCTGTTGATGGCTTTGATGCCATAGCACACGAGTTGTATACTGACGGAACATTGTTATATAATTAAACAGAATAGGGGCTTGTGCAATTTGATAAAAAAGCACGAGTCCTTTTTGTTTATTTTGGACAGGCGGAATTTATTTACAAAGTGTTGATTAACTGTTATAATTTATCTGTTAGAATATTTAAAAAAGGGGTATTACCATGAAAAAGATGAAAAAAGCTCTTGCTGTAATGTTGGCAGTAGTTCTTACTTTGTCATGCATGTCTATTCTTGGATATTCATCAAAGGAAGAATATGTTCCTACAATTATTATTCCTGGACTTTTCCAGAGTGAAACTTATTCTTATGAAAATGGCGAAATCGCATGTGATGAAAACGGTGAGCCTATTCCGGGACCTTTCTATGTTACAATCGGCGAAGAAGAAATCACTGAAATCGTTACAAAAGCTCTTGTTCCTGTTTTAAAAATGTTTATTTCTCAGGAAGATAAGGAACAGTTAGCAGCTAAAGAAGTTTCAAAAATCCTTGGAAAGATTCTTATGGGAAAACAGCGTTCAGATGCTAACGGTGAATTTATTGATGATGTTCGTCCTGCAGTTTATGAAGGTAGTGTTGCTACAATTACTGAAAAGCAGAGAACACAGATGTTAAATCATTTCCCTGTTCAGGAATATTTTGATATTGCAGGTATGGAAAATCTTTATGTATTTAACTATGTTTCAACAGGCAATATGATTCAGACAGCAAAAGACCTTTATGACTACATTCAGTTTGTTAAGAAGGATGCAGGTTCTGAAAAGGTTAATATCATTCCTGTAAGTCAGGGTGGTTCAATCGCAAATGCACTTATGAAGTATTATGATGAACAGAATATTTCTCTTTCAAGAGACATTAACAGAATCGTATTTACAGTTCCTGCACTTGACGGTGCTGCTCTTCTTGGCGACTGTTACAGATATGGCTTCAATAAGGATAGTGAAGCTCTTTACACAACAGCAATGCCATCAGTTATTGGTTATGAAAATTATCTTGGCTATGTAATCAATATTCTTATGAGACTTATGCCAAATGCAGATGTTAATAATCTTCTTGATATTATTGCTGATACATTAATCAAAGATTATTTGAGATACTCAACTCTTATGTGGGGTCTTGTTCCATCAGGCGATTATCCTGCTTGTAGAGAAAAGTACCTCTCAGATGAAGGTCTTGAAGAAATTCGCAGACAGGCAGACTGGTATTATCAGGCACAGCTTAATTCAGAAAAATATGTTCTTCAGGCAATTAAAGATGGCGTTAAGGTATTCGATATCGTTGACACAAATGTAGAACTTTATCAGCTTGCTGTTTCACATGATAAGCAGAATTGCGACGGTATCATCCATGTTGAATCAACATCAATGGGTGCATACAGTGTTAACAGAAACACAAAGCTTCCTGAAAATTATGTTCCATCAAGAAATAACTGTACAGACCCTAAGAGTCATAACCATACTGACCCTGAAGGAATTATGGACGTTTGCTCAGGTCTTCTTCCTGAACATACATTCTATTTCAGCGGACAGAATCATGCAACTACAGCATCAAACGATGTTATTATGACTCTTATCATTCAACTTGTTACAGATGAAAGCTTTACATCAGTTCATTCATATCCTGACAAGTTCCCTCAGTTCAATTACAGCAGAGAAACAAAGAAGTTAAGAGAAGATGTTGATACAATGAGAGATTATGACACAAGCACTCTTACTGCTGAAGACGCAAAAGAACTCGAGGAAGCAATCGCACAGGTTGACAAAATGCTTGATAATAAGGTAGTTGACAAAGAAGAATTCCAGGAAGCAAATGACCGCTTCTATGAAATCTTCAACAAGATTACAAGTGGTGATTCAGCTAATGTTTCAAAAGGCATTAACCGTGCACTTTATATTATTACAAGAACAGTAAGTGATATTCTCTATTTCATTTACGGTGATAAAGCATTCAGTGAAATGGCACTTAAGCCAATAATTGATGCATTTAAATAATATAAAACAATAAATGAAGGACTTGTACAAATGTGCAAGTCCTTTGTTTATAATATTGCCATAAAAATTACAATTTGATATAATATAGAAAAATTAGTTGAGGTAGTAGTATGCGAGCAAAGGAAAGTATAATCGGAATACTTGCTCATGTTGATGCAGGCAAAACTACGCTGACGGAAGCCATTCTTTACAGAACAGGTGTTATCCATCGGCTTGGTCGTGTTGACAAGAAAGATTCTCATTTTGACTCCCATCAACTTGAAAGAAATCGTGGTATTACTATTTTTTCAAAACAAAATCCTTTTACAATAGGTGAAAGGCAATTTACTCTTATTGATACTCCTGGCCATATTGACTTTTCTGCAGAAATGGAGCGAACACTCAGTGTCCTTGATTATGCTGTTCTTGTTATAGATGGTGCAGTTGGTATTCAGAGCCATACGGAAACAATATGGCAACTGCTCGATGAGTATAATATTCCTGTTTTCATTTTTGTAAATAAAGAAGACAGGGACGGATTTAATAAGGGTGGTTTACTTAAGGAACTCAAAGCGAGATTTGGCAATGGTTGTATTGACTTTACTCAGGAAATAGAAGGTTTTAACGAAGAAATTTCTATGGTAAGTGAAGATTTACTTGAAATGTTTCTTCAAGAAAATATAGATGAAGATTTTGTAAAAAATGAAGTGTCAGTAGCAGTAGCAAAAAGAGAAGTTTTCCCATGTTTTTTTGGCTCTGCTTTACAGGATACAGGAGTAGACAAGCTTCTTTATGGAATTGAGAAATATACTCTTTGCAGAGAATATCCTGATGATTTCAGTGCAAAGGTGTATAAGATTCTTTATGATAATCAGGGAAATCGACTGAGTTTTATGAAAATTACCGGTGGTAAGGCATTTGTTAAAATGAATGTTGGTGACGAAAAAATTGACACCATCAGAATATACTCGGGAGAAAAACATCGGGCAATTCAAGAGATTTCTGCAGGTAGTGTTTGTGCTGTATCAGGTCTTTCTAGCGTATCTGCAGGGGAAAGCATAAATTTGGATGGAATCAAGCAGAATTCTTCTATGAAAATAAATCCGTTGCTTTCTGCACAGGTAATAATTCAAGACGGAACAGATATTCATACAGTATACAGAAATCTTCGGATAATTGACCAGGAACTTCCTGAACTTTCCGTTCGGATTTCAACTTATTCCAACGAAAAACAAATACAGATTCGTGTAATGGGCAGAATTCAACTTGAAATTCTGAAGTCCCTTGTAAAAGAACGATTTGGAATGGATATAGATTTTGGCTCGTGTAGAATTCTTTATAAAGAAACAGTAAAATCTCCCGTTATGGGATATGGTCATTACGAACCTTTGCGTCATTATGCAGAAACTCAGTTGCGTATTGAACCTGCCCCGAGAAATAGCGGAATTATAATTAAAAATGAATGCAGTCTTGAAATGCTCGACTCTAATTTTCAGAATCTTATTCTTACACACATCAAGGAAAAAGAACATCTTGGAATTCTGACAGGTTCACCACTTACAGATGTTAAAATTATTCTTACAGCAGGTCGTTCTCATCTTAAGCATACAGAAGGTGGGGACTTTAGAGAGGCAACTTATAGAGCAATAAGACAAGGTCTTGAAAAGGCTGAAAACATTTTGCTTGAGCCATATTATTCATTTACTCTGAGAGTGCCAATTACTTCATTTGGCAGGGCAGTATCAGATATTCAGAGGCTGTGTGGAGAATTCCAGCCACCTGAAATGACCGAAACAGAGGCAATTATAAAAGGTCAGGGACCGGTTTCTGAATTTATGGATTATCCCGAAGAAGTGATTTCATATACATCGGGTAAGGGTGTCATTTCAATGCGTGAAAATGGTTACAGACCTTGTCACAATGCAGAAGAAGTTATTGCAAAAATAGGTTATGATAAAGAAAGAGATTTAGAAAATCCATCATCATCCGTTTTTTGCTCTCACGGTGCAGGGTTTGAAGTGAAATGGTACGATGTTGACAATATGCGACATATAAAATGAAGATATTTATAATAAAGTAAAAACCGTACACGATTGTGTACGGTTTTTTGGTGGAGATGGTGGTAATCGAAACCACGTCCGAAAATCTATTCCTGAAACTTTCTACGAGCGTAGTTTATCTATTGGAATTCCCTACGGGACAGCCGACAAACAGGCATTCCTTTCGGTAGTCTTGTTATGTGTGACGGACTACAAGACGATTATCCGTTCACATTTACTGCTAAATGACACTCCGTACCGAGTCGCAGTTCTCTCGGGGGAATGCTCGCTGCTAATTAAGCAGCAAGAAGTACTTTTTCGTTTTTGTCGTTTATTTTTAATAAACCGTCCGTTTTATGGTGGTCAGACTCCACCGCTCGCTTATCGCAGTTCAAAATCCCCGTCGAAATCCTTTCATCCCCATATATAATTATGCATTACGAATTGCGAATTAATTATCTCATTCTTTCTTTCATAGTGCGTTCGATATTTCGTTGTGCTTCTTTTTTGGCAGCAACTTCACGCTTATCGTAAAGCTTTTTACCTTTACAAAGTCCGACCTGAACCTTTGCTCTACCTTTTTTAAAGTAAACGGACAAAGGAATAAGTGTCAGGCCTTCTTGTTTTGTTGTACCAAGAAGTCGCATAATCTCTTTTTTATGCATAAGAAGTTTACGGACTCTCATTGGGTCACGGTTAAAAATGTTGCCGTGGTCATAAGGGCTTATATGCATACCATTGACAAAAATTTCGCCTTCGACAATGCTACACCATGCGTCTTTAAGGTTGCATTTGCCCTGACGAAGGGATTTTACCTCTGTACCAACAAGTTCAATACCTGCTTCATAACTCTCTATGACAAAATAATCATGGAGAGCTTTTTTGTTTTGTGCAATTGTAGTGTTCTCTTTTTTCTCTGCCATGATTAGTTCCTCAATTATTATAACAGACTTCTGCCCTGAAGTGCTCTGGAAAGTGTTACCTCATCTGCATATTCAAGGTCACTACCAACAGGAATACCATATGCAAGTCGGCTGACTTTAATTCCCATTGGTTTTAAAAGTCTGGCAATATACATAGCTGTTGCTTCACCTTCAGTAGTTGGGTTTGTTGCCATAATGACTTCGTTTACTGAGTCGTCTGATAATCTTTGAATCAATTCTTTAATGCGAATGTTATCAGGTCCGACACCATTCATAGGTGAAATAACACCATGTAATACATGATAAGTACCTTTGTATTCGTGAGTTCGTTCAAATGCTGTAACATCTCTTGGGTTTTCAACAACACAAATCACAGAACTGTCACGATTTGCATTGTTGCATATATTACATTTTTCACCTTCAGTATGGTTACAGCAAACCGAACAGGTGTGTATATTAGTATGTGCATTATTTATGGCATCAACAAGATTTTTTGTACCTTCATCATCAAGACCAAGAATGTAATACGCCATACGCTCCGCCGATTTTACACCGACAGAGGGCATTTTACGAAATTCTTCAATCAATTTTTCTAAAGATACGATTGCCATAATTTATGCTCCGATTAAATCAATGAAATTAAATTAGAAGCCAAGTCCCGGAATGTTCATTCCACCTGTGATTTTACCCATTTCTCTTTCAGCAGTTTCATCAGCTTTTCTCATAGCTTCATTTACTGCTGCAACGAGTAAATCTTCAAGCATTTCAACATCTTCAGGGTCAACAACATCAGGCTGAATTTTAACTGAAACGAGCTGATGCTTACCGTTTACTGTAACATCAATTGCTCCGCCGCCTGCAGAAGCATTGTATTCTGCTTCTTCACATTCCTGCTGTACACGAGCCATATCTTCCTGCATCTGCTGAATGCGTTTCATCATATTTGCCTGACCGCCTTGGTTTGGTATTCTTGCTTTCATTTTTATTCCTCCTCAATTTTTACACCGAGATTTTTTGCCTTTGACACAAGGTCAGAAAGTGGATTTTTCGGTGCTTGTTCTTGCTTATTGTTATAAACAGCAAGTGTATATGTTTTGCCTGTTATTTGTGTAACGGCTTCTCTTATGATTTTTGAATAATCACCTGTTTTAAGATAAAGTTCTAATACGGGTGAGCCTTTAATAAGTAAGTATTTACCATGATGAATAAATGCCGATGAACCTGTGAGCATTGCAATAAGACTCTTGTCCTTTGCGTAAAGCTTTTCCAAAACCTCAGGCCAATTATCAAACGGAACTGTTCCCATATTCTGTGGGGCAATTTGTTCTTCCTGCGGTGCAGGAGGGGGCTCCGGAAGTGGAATTTCTTCTTTTTCAGGCTCTTTTGCAGATTCAACAGGTTCAGACTCAGGTTGTTTTTCAACCTTTAATTCAGGTCCTTTAACTGGAGCAGGTGATTCTGCCTTAACTGTGATTTTACCTGATGAAATAACAGCTTCAAGTTCACTGAGTCTTCGAAGAATTGCATTTAAATCTCCATCAAGACTTGGCGTGCAAAGTCTTATAATACAAAGTTCTGCACTTGTTCTTCTGTTTGCACCTTGTTTCATTGTAGATGCAGATGCAGTAAGAATATCTATACAGGACATTATTGTTGCAAGAGTTGTTTTTGCACTTTGCTGACGGATGATTTCCATTTCACCCTGTGAGCAGATAATCATATCCTGGAAATTCTTAACAGCCTTTGAAACCATAAGGTTTCTGAAATGACTTGTAAGCTCAGTAATAAGTCTTTCCATATCACAGGAATCATTATAGAGCTTGTTTACAACTTCTAATGCCTTTGCAGCATCCTTTTCAAGAATACAATCGCAAAGTTCAAATATATATTCTCTTCCTGCGAGACCTGCATTATTTGCAACTGCAGCAGAGTCAATAAGTCCATCGTGTGAAGAACAACGGTCGAGAAGTGATAATGCATCACGCATAGCACCGTCTGCAATTCGGGCTATGAGCATAGCACCATCGTCAGAAATCTGAAGGTTTTCCTTGACTGCAACTTCCTTAAGTCTTTCAGCAATAGCTTCAGGCGGAATTCGTTTAAAGTCGAAACGCTGACATCGTGAAAGAATTGTTGATGGTAGTTTATGAACCTCAGTAGTTGCCAAAATGAAAATCACGTGTGCAGGTGGCTCTTCAAGAGTTTTGAGAAGTGCATTGAATGCGCCGATTGAGAGCATATGCACCTCGTCAATAATGTAAACTCTGAATTTTGCATTTGCAGGGGTAAAATTAGCTTCCTCACGCAAATCGCGGATATTATCAACACCGTTGTTTGATGCAGCGTCAATTTCGATTATGTCAAGTATTGCACCTGAATCAATTCCTTTACAGATTTCACATTCGTTACAAGGATTTCCGTCGTGAGAATTAATACAGTTGACTGCTTTAGCAAGAATTTTTGCACAGGAGGTTTTACCTGTTCCACGAGAACCTGTAAAGAGATATGCATGGCTTGTTTTACCTGTCTTAACAGCATTTTCAAGTGTTGTTGTAATATGCTCTTGCCCTACAACATCAGTAAATGTTGACGGACGGTATTTTCGATAAAATGCGCGATACAAAGTCATTCCTCCCTTTGAATTATCATTGAAAAATGCCTTAACTCAGTCATGTGTCGTGCAGGCAGACTGTGGCGCCCGATGCAAACCGCTTAATGCTGCTCGGTTCCCCGCCTGACATGGTTCACGGCGCCTCGCCGCACAGGACCCACACGGCACACGACTGAATTAAGGCATCTCATTCGTTTCAAGTTATTATACTACATATATTACACAATTTCAAGAGAAAAATATATACTATTTTTATTGTAGTTAAAAGGATTTTGTGATAAAATAATTATGTATAGATTCACAATGCATAAGTTGGAGGTGTCAGGAATGTTTAATATTGTTCCTCAACCTGTAAGCATACTCATAAATCGTGATAAAAAAGGTTTTACCCTTCATACCGGGACTACAATTTCACCATATCCATTTGTAGATGAGTTCATTTCTTTTGTGAGAAAAACGCTAAATAAAAAGGTATATGTTCATGAAGATACAGGTGAAGAAAGGTCAATTATTCTTCGAATTGATGATTCTATAGAACACTACGAGGGTTATACCATAAAATGTGAAAACAGACGAGTTTTTATAAATGCAAAAACGGAAACAGGCTTGTTTTACGGATTGCAGACATTGAAACAGATGTTGTTGCAGACGGAAGGTAAACTTCCTTATACTGAGATTACAGATTATCCTCGTTTTTCTTATCGTGGATTTATGCTTGACTGTGGAAGATATTTTTATACGGTTGATGAAGTGAAGAAAATTATCGACCTGATGGCACTTCATAAACTGAATGTGTTGCATTGGCATTTGACAGAAGACCAGGGCTGGAGAATCGAAATTAAGAAATATCCTCTTTTAACCGAAAAAGGTTCAAAAAGAAGTCATACTAATTTCAACCATAAGCCTCACAGTGGATATTATACACAAGATGATGTTCGGGAAATTGTAAAATATTGTCATGACAGAAAAATAAAAGTTATCCCTGAATTTGATATTCCCGGACATAGCGTGGCTGCAATATCCTGTTATCCTGAACTTTCCTGTTTTAACAGAAAACTTGACGTTGCAACTCATTGGGGAGTAAAACATGATATTCTCTGTGCAGGTAAAAAAACAACATATAAGTTTGTATATGATGTTCTTGATGAATTAATTGAGCTTTTCCCTGATAAAATCATTCATATCGGTGGTGATGAGGCAGTTAAAATGCGATGGGAAAACTGTCCATATTGCCAAAAAGCTATTAAGGATAACGGACTTAATAATGAAAACGAGCTTCAGATGTTCTTTATGAATAAGGTTAATGAATATTTGAAGTCAAAGGGTTATTCATCTATAATGTGGAACTATGATAAGA
Source organism: Candidatus Fimenecus sp. (assembly GCA_045593555.1). Taxonomy (GTDB): domain Bacteria; phylum Bacillota; class Clostridia; order Oscillospirales; family Acutalibacteraceae; genus Fimenecus. The sequence continues at coordinate 77,529 of JAZNWU010000026.1, forward strand.
ACGAAAATGCAGATATGTTAAGTGAAGATATCGCTTGGGATGTTTGCGGTATGGGTGACGATAAGGAAATAGTCAAAAATGAACTAAAGCGTGGTCGAAATATGATTAATACATCGTGTTATCCGTATTATTTTGACTTTCCTTATGGTTGGAACACATTGAAAATGGTTTGTGAAGATGACGGAGCGTTGACATCTGATGACAGCGAAACATTGGGTATTGAGGCACAGATGTGGACCGAATATGTTCCTAATATGAAACGTCTTGAGTTCCTTACTTTTCCACGATTAGGTGCAATGGCAGAAAATGCTTGGGCAGAAAAGGGATACCCGTCATTCACTACTTTTGTTCACAAAATAAATGATTATTATAAAGTCCTTGATGTATATGATGTAGGATATGCTCCATTGAAAAAGGCTTGTCCATCGTTTGTATATAAACATGCTTCTTCACTGTGGTTTAAACGCAGAGTGTTCCATTGGCAAGGCTTACACAACCTGTTTGATGATGCAAAAGCAAAGAAAGAAGCAGAAACAATTAAGAGTGAAGTTAAATTATAACTAAAATTTGGGGAGTAGTTAAAAAAATATCTAATATATAAATTGAGGTGTTATACAATGAAAAAATATGTGTTAGCTTTAGACCAAGGAACAACAAGTTCACGTGCAATTCTTTTTGACAAAGATGGTAATATTTGTTATAAAGCACAGCACGAGTTCAGCCAGATTTATCCACATACTGGTTGGGTTGAACATAACCCTATGGAAATTCTTTTCTCACAGTTGCAATCTGTTATGGAAGTTATGGCTGAAAGTAAGGCAACTGCTGAGGATATTGCTTCAATCGGTATTACAAATCAGCGAGAAACAACAATTGTTTGGGATAAATCAACAGGCAAGCCTATTTATAATGCAATCGTATGGCAGTGCAGAAGAACTGCTGATATGTGCGAAAAAATTAAGGCAGATGCTGAATTAATACAATACATAAAAGAGCATACAGGCCTTGTTGTTGATGCGTATTTTTCTGCAACAAAAATCAGATGGATTCTTGACAATGTTGACGGGGCAAGAGAATTGGCTGAAAAAGGTCAACTTCTTTTTGGTACTGTTGAAACTTGGCTTATCTGGAATCTTACAGGTGGCGCTGTACATATTACTGACTATTCAAATGCGTCAAGAACAATGCTTTTTGATGTTGATAAATTATGTTGGGATGAATACCTTTGTGAAAAACTCCAGATTCCTATGACCATGCTTCCTAAATGTGAACCATCAAGTAAGGTTTACGGAACAGTTGCAAAGAGTGTTATGGGTATTGAAGAGCTTGCAGGTGTACCTATTTCAGGTGCAATCGGTGACCAGCCTGCTGCCCTTTTCGGTCAGGGTTGCTTTAAACAAGGTCAGGCAAAAAATACATACGGTACAGGTTGCTTCTTGCTTATGAATACAGGTGAAAAACGAGTTGAGTCGAAGAATAATCTTGTTACAGGTGTTGCCTGGGGATTAGGCGACAAGGTGACGTATGCTATTGAAGGTTCAGCTTTCAATGCTGGTTCAGTAATCAAATGGCTTCGTGATGATTTACAGCTTATTCCATCTGCTCGTCGTTGTGATGAACTTGCAGAAAGTGTGCAGAATTCAAACGGAGTATATTTTGTTCCTGCATTTACAGGTCTTGGTGCACCATATTGGGATATGTATGCTCGTGGTACTATTGTAGGCCTTACTCGTGGTGCTACTTCTGCTCATATTTGCAGAAGTGTTCTTGAAGCTATTGCATATCAGATGACAGACTTGCTTGAAGCTATGAAACAGGATTCAGAAATCCAGCTTTCTGAACTTCGTGTTGACGGTGGTGCGTCGGTAAGTGATATTATGATGCAGATTCAGGCTGATATGATAAGAACAAATGTGAACAGACCAAAGATGGTTGAAACAACAGCAATTGGTGCTGCTTATCTTTCAGGTCTTGCAGTAGGATTCTGGAAAGATATGGATGAAATTGAAAAAATCCGTCAGGTAGATAAAGTGTTTGAGCCTAAAATGGATATGGAAAAACGAGAAAAGAGATATCGTGGATGGCTTCGTGCAGTTGAACGCTCAAGAGATTGGATTGAACATTAATGATTATCAGACATTACTTTCGCGACGGCGAAAAAATGCGAAAACATTTTCTTGAACATGGTGAAGCAACAAATTGTGACTCACCAGAGGAATATCTTATAAAAGCAAATGAAGTAATAGAAAATCCCAAGGTTAAAAGGAAACCGGAAACGGATGATGGTGATAATGATTTGGTGTATTATCTCTCGGAAACAGGAGAAATAGTTTTTCTCTCTGGTGATGGATACATCAGGACATATTATATTGCTGACGACGAATATTTTGAACGACAATAGGTGAAATCCAATGGACTACGCAAAAGAAAGCTTAAAGCTTCATTATGAATGGCAAGGTAAAATTGAAATTAGAGCAAGAGCAAAAGCAAATGATAAGGAATCATTGTCACTCGCATATACTCCGGGAGTTGCTCAGCCTTGTCTTGAAATCCAGAAAGACATAAATAAATCATTTGAATTGACACGCCGTTGGAATACTGTTGCTGTTGTGACAGATGGTACTGCTGTGTTGGGACTTGGTGATATTGGTCCTGAAGCAGGAATGCCTGTTATGGAAGGTAAATGTGTTCTTTTTAAGGAATTCGGTGGTGTTGATGCAATTCCTCTTTGCGTAAAAAGCAAAGATGTTGATGAAATCGTTAATTGTGTTTACCTTTTGTCAGGAAGCTTTGGTGGAATAAATCTTGAGGATATTGCAGCTCCGAGATGCTTTGAAATTGAGAAGAAATTGAAAGAAAAATGTGATATTCCGATTTTTCATGATGACCAGCACGGTACGGCTGTTGTTGTAGGTGCTGCTGTGACAAACGCACTTCGTGTTGTGGGTAAAAAGTTGGAGGATTGTACTGTTGTATTCAGCGGTGCAGGTGCAGCAGGTATTGCTATTGCAAAGCTTATTCACAAAATGGGTGCAGGGAACATTATAATGTGTGATAAAGCAGGTATTCTTGCAAAAGGTAATGAGTGGATGAATCCTGCACAAGCAGAAATGGCTGAAATTACAAATAAAAATAATCTACACGGAACTCTTGCAGATGCATTAAAAGGTGCAGATATATTTATCGGTGTTTCTGCACCAAACATTGTCACAGAAGAAATGATTAAGTCAATGGCTTCAGATGCAATCGTATTTCCTATGGCAAATCCTGTACCTGAAATTATGCCTGATAAAGCAAAAAATGCCGGTGCAAGAGTTGTTGGCACAGGCAGAAGTGATTATCCGAATCAGATTAATAATGTTCTCGCATTTCCCGGAATTTTCCGTGGTGCACTTGATTGTAGAGCAAGTGATATTAATGAGGAAATGAAAATTGCAGCAGCAAAGGCAATTGCATCTCTTGTTTCAGATGACGAGTTAACAGAAGAGTATATTCTTCCTAAAGCTTTTGATGAAAGAGTTGGCGTTACAGTTGCAAAAGCAGTTACTGAAGCTGCAAGAAAAACAGGTGTAGCAAGAAATTAACTAAAATCAAAACCAAAAGTCTATATAAAACCCAAAACCCCATCGGATATACCGATGGGGTTCCTTTTTCACTCGTCAAAAGACGAGATATAACCTATGTGGAATGTATGTATAATAGCATAAAATGAACACGTTGTCAATTAAATAGACAAAAATTATCTATCCTGCATTCTTCTCCAATGAAAGAGATATTGTTGAGCAATCCCTTCTGTGCCTTTTGTGCATTCAGGAAGACCATCAGGATACATTTCTGCCATAATTCTCTTTACCCAAACATCAATAGGAAATGCCTCGATTTTGTGGAACCCGTAAAGGAGAGTGCATTCGGCAACTTTTGCACCAACACCTTTGATTTTTTGCAATTCTTCTCTGCCAAATTCGATAGGATTTTCCTGAATTTTATTGAAATCAACTTCACAATTTGTTACCTTTTGTGCTGCATCAATGATATATTTTGCTCTGAAACCTGCTCGTAACGGTGCTAAATCTTCAACAGTGAGTTTTGCGAGCTTGTCAGCAGACGGAAAAGTCTTTCTTCCTGTTTCACCGTCGCCAAAAGATTCGCAAAGTCTTTCGATGATTCCCTTAATTCGTGGGATATTATTATTCTGGGAAATAATGAATGAACAAAGTGCCTCCCAGGGCTCCTGACGAAGAATACGGATGCCATTATATTCTTTAACTGCAGTTCTGAGATATCCGTCATCATAAGAAGAAACTATTCTTTCATAGTCAAGGTCAAAGTCAAAATAGTTTTTCCAAATCAGATTATAATCTTCCTCTGTGCAATTATAGAAGATGAGTTCGTTTCCGATTTGCTGAATCTGCAAAAATCTGCCATATGCAACACCTTGCCACATATTGTTTTCAAATGACCAACGAAATGCCTGACCACAGTCAAGTGACAGACCTAAATTAAAGTTAGCCGGACAGATAATTTTATAACAATTTTTCATAGTAAAAATCCTTTGCAAAATAACTAAAATTTTTTAAAAAATCTATGTAAAAGTGCTAATGACATATTGCACAAAAATTTTAGATGTAAATTAAGTGGGGTGTGTTCCAGAATGTATAATTTGTCAAGGTTTTAAAACAAATTGTATTTGACAAATTTTTAACAAATCTTTTTCAAGATTGTCGAAAAGTGGAAAAATCTTGCTAAATCAATGATTTTAAGGCAAGTTATTAACATTTTCAACAGAGTTTTCAACAATTTCGTTGAAAAGTTATTTATACTATCTGTATATTTTTTAACAAAATTATTTTTGGTAAAAATCCCATATTGACAAATTTTTCCGTAAAAAATATATACAAATGATAGAATAAAAATAACCAAAAAACCAAAAATATGTTCACTATACTGATGAATATTTGTGAGGACAAAATTATGGTTAAAGGTGTAAATCGTCAGGTACTTGAAATTCACGAAACAGGTTGTGAATATTTTGAAAAAGCGCTGTTTTTCGTCAGACCTGAATATAGTCGTGAAAATGAAGGGAAATTGAAGACAGAAGCTATGTCAAGTGTGCTGAATTTTACTTCTGTTCCTAAAACCCGTAAGCAAAAACTAAAAAGCCGAGTGCTGATTTTTGCAGAAATGACAGCCTCGGCAGGAGTTGGTGCAATTATAACTGCACTTCTTATAAGATAATTAAGTTTTTAGGTGAATCAGTAAGATTACGGCAACCGTTTTCCGTGATGAGTGCCATATCTTCAATTCTTACGCCGAATTTCCCGGGGATATATATTCCCGGTTCAACTGTTACAATGTTTCCGGTCTTCAGAATACTGTCTGATGCAGGTGATAGGTTAGGGAATTCGTGAATTTCTACGCCAACACCGTGGCCTGTTGAATGAGTGAAATATTGTCCGTAGCCTGAATCATTGATAACACTTCGCGCGAACATATCACCATTTTTGCAGGAAACACCTGCTTTAATATTATCAAGGCAATTCTGCTGTGCTTTAAGGACTGTGTCATAAACATTTTTCATTTCGTCCGTAGCAAACCCTACTGCAACGGTTCTTGTCATATCACTATGATAACCATTTATAATTGTACCAAAGTCCATTGTGATAAAATCACCGTTTTGAATCTTTTTATCACTTGGAACACCGTGTGGCATTGATGAATTTTTACCACTTACAGCAATAGTTTCAAAGGAAAGACCTTCACCACCATTTTGAAGCATATAGAAATCAAGTTCAAGTGCGATTTCTTTTTCAGTAACACCAGGTTTAATAAACTTAAGAATATGCGTAAAGGCATCTTCGGCAATTCTCTGTGCTTTTATAATGCTTTCAACCTCATTGTCAGCCTTTACAGAACGGAGCATATTTATAAGTGAATCTAAAGTGGAATCAGTTGCAATGCTTGTGTTTTTTAGAACACCTTTAAGTGAATTATATGTAGAAACAGTCATTCTTGTTGCTTCAACAAGAAGATGCTTACAGTTCATTTCACCGAGAATCTCTGCAATCTGAGGATAAGTTTTACCTAAAAGCAAAACCTCGCAATTTGAAATCTGCTTTTCGGCAGCCTCAATATATCTTCCGTCAGTAATAAATACTGCACGGTCAGAGGACACAAGCAAAAATCCGTCAGAGGAGTCAAACCCTGTAAAATATTTTCTGTTTTCAGGGGATATAACCAATGCGGAATATCCTGTTCCTTTATCTTTTAATAATTTTTGTAAATCTTTAATCATAGTAACCATATCCATGTAATTTTTCAAATTCAGCAATAATAGGAGCAGCCTTTCTGCGACGAGTTGAATAAAAAATAGGGAATCGTGTTTTCCCTTTTAATGCATCAACAAGAATTGCAATAGCACCACAGTTGTTGGCAGCCATAACATCGGCAAATACCTGGTCGCCAACCATAGCAAATTCATTGATTTCTACACCCATCATTTCAGCACCTTTTATAAGTGTATGAGGCTTAGGTTTTTTTGCATTGGCAATATAGGGAAGATTCAACATTTTTGAAACAATTTTTGGACGGCGTGGCATTGCATTGGAAATAATCATAACTTTAATGCCCTGCTCCTGTACGGATTTTAACCAATCTTTAAGACCGTCAATGCAATTAGTTTTTCCGTCATTACAGATAGTGTTATCTATGTCAAGAGCAACTGCTTTTGCTCCCATTTTATGTAAATCTTCAACTGAAATATCAAGAACTGATTTATAACGATATTTCGGCATAGGTGAAACCATAGCTAATCTCCTAACTAAAAAAATAGTGGGCAATCCGTCAATGGATGCCCACTTGCGTTTTAAAACATAGCTCCGCAAAGCGAAAATTATTTAAACTTACGCTTACGTGCAGCCTCAGACTTCTTCTTTCTCTTTACAGAAGGCTTTTCGTAATGCTCTCTTTTTCTAACTTCCTGAATGACACCGTCACGAGAAGTCTGTCTCTTAAATCTTCTGAGAGCACTTTCCAAGGACTCGTTTTCTTTAACTTTTACCTGACTCATTAAAAATCCCTCCCTTATACATTGGGATACATTTTGTATTATACAACAGGAATTGTCAACTGTCAACAGTTTTATTTATAAATTTTATTAAGATAGAAACAATTCTTCTATATCATCAACAAGCATTTCGCTATAGTTGGTTTGACAGAAACAGAAATTTTCACATTTTGTTATTTTAAGTGTCACATTATTTAATTTGGCATTTTCAAGAGCTATACTTAAAGCGTTTTTTGCTTTTTTGAATAACATATATCTGTTTTCGAGATAATCGAGAGAGATTTCTTTTAAATATTTTGACAAATCTATTTGTGATTTTTTGTCACGAATCAAAATGATATTTTTATGAATTTTCTTTTCGTCATATAGTGATTTAAAATTCTCGGAAAACTCGCTGACAGACGAATAACATATATCGGTTGATTTGTGTTTCTTTTTCACAAACAAAGGATTTCTTTTTGAGATATAAAGGTCTCTTTCGTGAATTTCCAACAAAAAATCTATTGAGACTTTAAAGCAAACAGGACCCAACTTGTTTTGACGAGGAAAATATCCGTGCAAATTATTAAGGTAGAGAGGTATTTTGTTCCACATACACATCTGTTTATATAAAGACGGATTATCTATATTTGTCATTGGCAGTTGTTTAAGGGAAAGCTGCTGAAAGGATATAAGCGTGTTTGAACTTAGCATTGAACAGGAATTTTTTACTGAACAAGAGAAATAAAGAAAATGAACTCCGTTCTCTTTTAATAATTGATGAAGTTCTTTAGGTGATACAGAAATCATAATATAACCTCCGATACCCTCATTAATGGTATTTAATATAATCGAATTGAAAATGAATTTTGTTACCAAAGCCCATAAAAAAGCAAAATCGCCGAAAACAGAATCGTTTTCGACGAGTATATTTCTTCGTAACTCCCGTATGAAAGACATCTCATAAGATACCTTTTTATGCCAATTGCGTGGCAAAAAGGAATATGAGAAATAAAATAATTTAATGGAGAATGAAGAATTTTTTGTTACCAATTAAAATAGGTAACAAAAGCATTGTACACTAATAAAAAGTAAATGTCAATATTAAAACACTTTTCAAGTGTGTAAGTATTGTAGTTGTGTATAGTAGAATTGTGTATGGAATAAGGGGTGATTTTCGTGGAACAAAAAGAGTTTAGTTTAAGATTAGCACAATTGAGAGAACAAAAAGGTGTTTCGGCTCGTGATATGAGTTTATCGTTAGGTTATAGCGAAAATTATATAAATAATATAGAAAATGAACAGTCTTTTCCATCAATGACAGTATTCTTTTATATCTGCGAATACCTGAACATCGCACCTAAAGAATTCTTTGATACGGAGTCTAAAAGTCCTGCGAAAGAAAAAGAATTGCTTGAGGCTGTGAAAGGATTAAGTACAGAACAGCTTGATACATTGATAGCTCTTGCAAAAGGGTTGAAGAAATAAAAAATTACACCCGAAAAAGAATTTGGTTCTTCTTCGGGTGATTTTATTTGTAAATTTTGCCTTCTCCTTGAGGAGAAGGTGTCACCGCAGGTGAAGGATGAGGTGTAGGTTGCGACAGCGACCGTTACAACGCATAAAAGTTAAATTTTCACCTCATCAGTCTCGCATACGCTCGACAGCTTCCCCTCGAGGGGAAGCCTTTTTATATTTTCTTTGTTAACTTTCCGTAAACTACGCCAAGTTTCTTACTGTAGAATTTTCTCTTTTTCATTTGTTCTTCAGTAAGTTTTTCCTCAATAATAGGTTTTTTGAAGCGTTCCATATTACCGTCGTCAAGCACAAATGCCTGAGTCATACAGATACCACCTGTACCTTTAAGCTGTGCACGAACATAACAAGAAATCTTGTCAGCGTGTTCATCTAATGTGATAGTTGATATTATTTCGCCATCTTTTTCGATTGTGGTTGTCTTGATTGTTTCACCGTCAGCAATCCAATCAATTTCACTACAGTTAATACCTTTGATTGTGATTGTATCAGCATCGTCATCAACCTCAAGTCCGACAACACGAGGACAAGGACCATAACCTACAAAGTCTTCGCCTAACTCATTTTTAGCATAACGGGCAATTGAGAAGAATGTGCCTGTTTCCATAGCGTTACGGAGAGTTTCGAGTGAATATTCGGGAAGAATAAAGTCCATAAAGGCTGTATCAATCTGGTCAACCTGATGAGCATCGCTGTTTGAAAAACCGAAAACCTTGCGTCCATGAGGAGTGAGAAGCTTTAAAAGTTCGTCCCAGAGAATTCTGTCACTGCGATTTGGAATGTCATACATGTTAAGAACTTCAATACCCATACATGAAGGATATTTTCTTAAAAGATTTGCAAAGAAATTAATGTTTTTAGGGTCTTTTGCACAGTCCGGATTTTTCTTTGCCTGTAAAAGGTCTGTCGGATGATTGATATGAGAAATACCACCACTTTTTTCAATAAGACCCATTGGGATTTCATAGTCAAATTCAAGTCCCTGAACACCTTCGTAAGCATTATCAGTAAAGTATCCGTTTACATGGTTTTTCATAACTGTGAACATATTGCACTCGATTGCATCAGGAACATCGTGGAGTCCACGCTTTTTAGTTCTTGTGTTTTTTTCTGTCCTGTATGTACCATTCTTGATTGCTCTGTACTGTTCTTCTGTAAGATAACTGCGTTTTCCATGCCAAATGTATTGGAAATTAAAGAAAGGAATATGAGTAGGCTTTTCGTTCCAGCGTTTGCCTAAAATTCCGTGTTCAGCAAATGCAAGAATATCGAAATCATTATCATAAAATCCTTTAATCATATCCGTCATAGTATCATTTGCATCACTATAAGTAGAGTGTGTATGTAAATTTGTCTTGTAATGATTTTCCATATTATCTAAAAGACTCATAACACTCTCGTAAGGATTTTTGATGGTATAACTCATAAAAAACGCTCCAATGCTATATAATGTATATATTTTACTATAATAGATATGCGGTTGTCAAATTATAATTTGTCGGGGAGGCTTCTCCTTGAGGAGAAGCTGTCTGCGAAGCAGACTGATGAGGTGTAGATTGCGATAGCAACCGTTAATAAATATAACATTTCACCTTTCCACCTCATCCGTCACCTACGGTGACACC
>JAZNWU010000027.1:0-77812 GCA_045593555.1 Candidatus Fimenecus sp.
TTGCGGTTTGACATTTCAATATAGCTTGAAGTATAAATCACGCCAAGAGTTCCTACCCATAAAAGAACAAGAACAGACATAATGGCAGCAACAATTTTTCTTCTTGATTTTTTAAACATCACCGCACCTCAATTCATAACCGATGCCCCTTACGGCTTTGATTTCGGTTTTTGCTTCCACAAAGGCAAGCTTTTTTCGGGTAAAGGACATATATACTTCAACATTGTTGTATTCGGCATCACTTTCAAAGCCCCATATTTTCATTGCAAGCTGTTCACGGGTAAGAATCTGACCGCTGTTTGCAATTAAGTATTCAAGGATACGGTACTCTTTTTCATTGAGCCGCACACTCTGTCCGGTTACGGTACAAGACAGTGTGAGAGTGTTTGTATCAAGGTTTATATCTCCGTAGCTAAGCACTCCGTCATTAGAGTTCTGCATTCGTCTGCCGAGAGCACGCAATCGGGCAAGAAGCTCCTTTGTCATAAAAGGCTTTGTGAGATAATCGTCAGCACCGCTGTCAAGCCCCTCGACCTTGTCGTCAAGCTCAGCCTTTGCAGTGAGCATCAGAATAGGGGTAGCTATACCCTTGAAACGAGATTTTTTAGCTATCTCATAACCATTCATACCGGGAAGCATAACATCAAGAATTATTATGTCATAAATATTGCTTTCAATAGCAGCTAGACCTTCAATACCGTTGTCGTAATGGTCAACATCATATTTTTCAAGACGAAAAATTTCACAAAGAGCTTGTGCCATTCTCTTTTCGTCTTCAATAAGTAAAATTCTCATAGCTACACCTCCACATCTCATTTATTATATCATAAAATATTGAAGTTTGATTGAATAAAATAAAAAAGTAGGGAGAAAAATCCCCCTGCAACTAACACTATGCACATATTAAATCTCTGCAAGTAATCTCATTTGCCCTTGCTTCAATATTTTGCATACGGCACACCCATTCCATCTGATTTTCTTCTTTCAGTTGCTCGGTTACACCCTCAGTTGCTTTCATCTGTTCCACAAGACTATCAAACATCTGCTGTGCTTGATTTTCTATCTCTGCACAGTGCTGATATAGTTTACCTTCGGTGAACAGAGTGGCAAACAGCACCTTCTTGTGTTTCAGAAGATAATCTTTATGTAACATACCCCATTTGCCGAGCCTTATATTTGCTTCTTCAGGTGGTAATATAAGGTTAGGTATGTTGAAATCTCCAACCTGTCTGTATGTAATATTTGTATTGTATTTCATAATAGCATTCATCCTTTCATATTCTTAACAAATGTGTCGTATGTAAATTTTGCCCCAAGTCTGAAGCCTGATATAAAGCTGTCGGCATTACTTGTTGTCGAAAATTCGATATAAGCATTGACATAGTTTTGAAATAGCTCCTTGTCCTCACCGTTCAATCTTGCAGTAAGTTGTTCTTCTTTCTCGGCAAGATTGCCCAATTTCTTCTTGAGCTTGGGTGTTAATTCGGAATTAACTTCTTGCGGCTCAATGTTGCCATAGTAAAAATCTTCAATGATATTTGACATTATGTATTCCTCCGTATCTGAGGAAATATATTAAAGTACGAAGTATAGAATATGTATTGCCGGAGAACTACTTGTGTTATGAACATCCGTACCAAAAGCTCAAATCTTTAGGGATTTGAGCTTTTGGTACTATTAACTATTCACTCTTCACTAAAAGTAGTTCGATAAATTGTAATTTGTCGGGGAGAATTAATTATCTTGTCTCCCCTGAAAGGGGGAGCCGAGAAAAACATACATTAAACATCCCGACAAACTCCGATTTGTAAATTTTTATTAATATAATAAACATCAGATTTCTATTTGTTTATTGAAATGATGTTTTCCTTATGCTAAAATCAAATAAAAGGGGGTCTATATTATGAAAAAGTTTTTATCAGTAATTTTATCTTTTATTATGTTTATATGTGCTTTGTCAATTCCAACATTTGCTTGTTCTGTCAAAGATGATGACTATGATGACATCCTTGAAATTTTACAAGAACAATTCATTTTTGGACAAGGACCTGAAACCAATGGTTACACTATTGATTACCGATATTTTTCGCCTGCCACAGAAAACGATAGCACAAAATATCCTGTTGTAATCTGGCTTCATGGTATGGGTGACGGTGCGACAGAAGGAAAACAAGCAAAAGCAAGTGACATTGCATTCTGGACATCTGATGAATTCCAATCTCGTTTTAAAGAAAGTGGCGGTGCGTTTATTTTTGCACCTCGTTCGCTTGAGGAAAAAAACCTTTACTGGCCGGACAGCCTGATTTATCCTTTGCGTGCAACTATTGACGATTTTATTGCTAAAAATAAAGATAATATAGATTTAAGTCGTATTTATATCGGTGGCTATTCAATGGGTGGAAAAATGACTTTAAAAATGGCTGTAGCATATCCCGACATGTTTGCTGCTATTTTCCCAATATGTCCTGCATGGACACCGGCAACTAAATATACCGAACTAATTTCAGATATTCCTGTATGGCTGACAAGTGGTGTTCTTGACCCACTTGTGAATTATTTCTTCTCTGTACGCAAAACATGGCAAAACATTGTTTCAACAAACAATTCATCTGCCGACTGTCGTTTTTCTTCACTCTTGTTTGTAAGATATCCAAGTGGAAATCCTACATCAAGCTCACATCACTCCTGGTTTGCTGTAAATCACGATATGTTCAGTTCTGATAACGGTAAATATCCTTTTATGCAGACTGTAAATGGTTTAGGGCAGAAGGTCACCCTCACCTATCCTGATGGTATGATTTCCTGGTTATCCGGATTCTCAAGTGATTATGATGGTTCACCGGCAACAGACAGTGGAAATTTATAAGTAATTTCAATTAACCGACCAATTGTAAGGAGTTCACACAAAAGTGGACTCCTTATTTTTACTAAGTAATTATTTACTTGACTATTTTCCTTGTCAATAATATAATTATAATGGTTTTGAATATGTATAAGGAGGTGTTTTGAATGGAAAAGTTACATAGAAATCTTTTGTCGATTATAAAATCAGCGCTTACCGGTGAAGCAGTTGCTATTGATGACGATTTAGATTATAAACAGCTATTTGCTTTGAGTAAAATTCACCACATCACTCCACTTATTTTTGATGGTATATATAAAGCAAAGGGTAATTTTGATGGTATAGAACAATACAGAAACTACACATTTCAGTTAATCGGTCGTGACCAGAATCAATTATATTACCTGAAAAAATTAGAGTCGTTATTTTCTGATAATGGTATAGATTATATGCTTTTAAAAGGCTCTTCTATAAAGAAATATTATCCTTCTTCAGAATTCAGAATAATGGGCGATATTGATGTTTTAATTAAAGAATCACAATACAAAAACATCAAGCCTTTACTTACTCAAATTGGATTCACAGAAAGAGTTGAATCGGACCATGAATTAATCTGGACAAACAACAGTAAAGTCATTATAGAACTTCACAAACGACTTATCCCCTCTTACAACGATGATTATTACTCATATTATATAAATCCATGGGAAAAGGCAGTATATCAAAGTAATCATTCCTTTTCTATGTCAAAAGAAGACGAGTATATATACATATTCACTCATCTGACTAAACATTACCGTGATGGTGGAATTGGGTTAAGACACCTTATTGATATTTGGTTTTTTGACCTTAAGCACTCCCTCTTAAACAAGACATATATCAACAAAGAACTTGAGAAGTTAGGGTTGCTCACATTCCACAATAATATTATAGATACTCTTGATGTTTGGTTTAACGGTAAAGAAGAAACAGAATTGACAAATTATATTACCAAAAGAATTATTGAAAGTGGTGCTTTTGGATTAAAAGAATGGCACGATATTGCAAATGCAGCACGTGCAACAGCAAGAACTGATTCTGCTTCTTCTGCTAAAACAAAAACTATTTTGCGACTTATCTTCTTACCAATGGAAGATATGAAGAAAAAATTTCCTATATTGGAAAAACTACCAATTCTTTTGCCAATTCTCTGGATTATAAGATGGATTAATGCAATTTTCAACAAAAGAAAATCCATTACTGCAGAAGCAAATAAGTTGAATTATATAGATGACCAGATTGTTGACGGATATAACAAGGAGCTTGAAAAGGTTGGCTTGAAATTTGACTTGAAAAAGAAATAGGAACCAAACCTTGTTGTTTCATAATAAGAAAAACTCGCAGGATTTTAATCTTGCGAGTTCTTTTTTATATCTTTTCACCTGTTATTGCATTTACAACATCTTTAAATATTGCACGATGAGTTATTGAAATATACTTATCAAGATGTAACGAACCGAAATACCATTTTCTGAACTTGCAATTCTGCGAAAGCTCTTCAAAATATGCATTCAATGCACTTACACGAAATTCTGACGGGTCATTAAGATTTAAAAAATTCTTAACCTTAAGTGGTGGCTCATGTGTCACGATAATATCAATATCATATCCTGCAAATTCTAAATTTTCTGCACCTTCGAGCAATTCTTCTTGTGTTGGATGCTCATCTTTTGACCAGGCATTTACATCACGACGAATATCGATATCAGAACTTTCTCCACCACCCATTGTGAAGATTTTTCTTCCTTCAATTTCATACACCTGACCACGCATAAGATGATAAAGATTCCCGTGAATTTTATGAACTTTGCCACCATTCCATTGGCTAATTTCATAGTTATTGAGCAAATCAAAGTTTTCGTGAGTACCATCAATAAAACAAATGTTATATTTTCTTTTTCCCAAAGCCATAATATAATTCTGCTCTGCCGTGCTGTTGTCCCACAAAAATCCGAAATCTCCACAAATAATAAGAGTATCTCCCTCTTTAAGATTTCGAAGTTTTAACCAGGACAACCTTTTTCGGTCACCATGAATATCCCCTGTAATATATATCATTTTTGTCGTTCCTTTATAAAAAATTTACTTTTTACTTATTGGATATTGAGTCTGTTTGTGTTATACTCTATTATATACAATTATAAGTTTTTTTCAAGTAGGTGATTTCGTGAAGAAATTTTTATCCATATTATTAATTATCGTTATTTTAATATGTTCATTTCCTGTTTGTGCAAGTGCATCATTCAATTCTTTATTAGAAACCGAGTCAGAGATTGTATTACTTGTTAATACAGACAGTGAAACAGTTATTTTTGATAAAAATGCGGACAAGCGTTCAGCTCCTGCATCTCTTACGAAAATTGTTACATGTATGCTTGTGCTTGAAAATTGTCCTGATTTATCAGTTCAAATTGCTTGTAAACGAGAATGTCTTGACGGTCTTTATGCACAAAACGCCGCAACTGCAGGTATTGTTACAGGCGAATCACTCTCAATTAAGAACTTACTTTATTGTCTGATGCTTCCTTCAGCCGCTGATGCTGCAAATATTCTTGCAGATTATGTTGGTGGCAGTATTGATAACTTTGTTGTTATGATGAATGACTTTGTGGCAAAATTAGGTTGTAAAAACACAAAATTTGTGAATCCTCACGGTCTTGACAGTAACCCTAACGGATACACAACTGCAAATGACCTTTACAAAATCACGAAATATGCTTTGCAGAATTCAACATTCAAACAAATCACAAGCACAACAAGATATGATATTGAACCTACTGAAAAATATCCATACACAAGATATCTTCATAATACAAATAAGATGATGAATCCGGGTATTCCTGACTATTATCATAAGTCTGTATCGGGTGTTAAAACAGGTACAACCGAAAAAGCAGGTCGATGTGTTATCACAACTGCATCACAAGACGGCTACAACTATATGTTAATTGTTATGGGTGCACCTCAATACGATATTGACAATGACAATGTAGAAGAAAATGTTGCTTTTACTGAAAGTAAGAAAATTTATAACTGGGCATTCGATAATATTGAACTTACTAAAATCACAAACACAACTGATGTGGTAACGGTTGTTGATGTAAAATACAACAGCAAAACCGACCACTTAAGACTTCTTCCTGCAGAAGAGCTTTCTGCTCTTGTACCATTAGGCACAGAATCAGGCAGTCTTATAATTCGTCCTATTGAAACCGAAACCCCCAAAGAAATAAAAGCACCTGTCAAAAAAGGTGATGTGATTGGAAAAGCTGAAATTCTTTATGGAGAAAATGTTGTAGCAACTGTTGACCTGGTCGCAGCAGAGGATGTTGACCTTAATATTTTCTTGCTTATATTTGGCGTTATAAAAGACATTTTCTCAACTACCGTTTTCAAAATTTTATTTGCAATCGTTGCAGTTTTGCTTATAATTTATATTCTTCTTATTATCCGTAAAAACCGAATTAAAGCAAAAAGAAATAAAATAAGAATGATAAAGGGCTGATAATAAACTATGAAACTTTCTTTAATCATTCCTTGCTATAATGAGCAGGATAATATTTTACCATTTTTCAAAGAAACCGTCAGTGCATTTCAGGAAATGCCAAAAGCAATTAATACATTTGAAATGATTTTTGTGAATGACGGTAGCAATGACCTTACATCTCAGAATCTTAAAGAATTATATACATCATATTCATCAGTCGTTTCTGTTGTAGAATTTTCACGAAACTTTGGCAAAGAAGCTGCCATGCTTGCAGGTCTTCGCCATGCAAACGGAGATTTCATCACAATTATTGATGCTGATTTACAACAAAGACCTGAAATTGTTGTAAAAATGGTTGAACATCTTTTGGAAGATGAAAATTGTGATATGGTTGCAGCGTATCAGGACGAGAGAATTGAAGGCAGATTTATGTCATTTATGAAAAAGGGTTTCTATAAATGTATAAATGTTGCAAGTGATACGGAGTTTTTCCAAGGTGCAAGTGATTTCAGAACATTCAGAAAGAGAGTTGCTGAAGCTATTTTGTCATTACCTGAATATTATCGTTTTTCAAAAGGCATCTTCTCCTGGATAGGCTTCAACACATACTATATGCCATACATGGCAGAAGAAAGACATTCAGGAACAACAAAATGGTCTTTCTTCAAGTCTTTAAAATATGCTATTGAAGGTATCATAGCATTTACAACATTACCACTGAAAATTGCAACAGGTGTAGGTGTTTTTACCTTTATGGCATCAATCCTCTATATGTTTATTGTTATTATTCAGAAACTATTCTTTGGTGTTGATGTGCCGGGATATGCAACTATCGTTGTTCTTATCCTTTTCCTCGGTGGATTACAACTTCTGCTTTTAGGTATTGTTGGCGAATATCTTGCAAGAACATATATTCAAAGTAAAAATAGACCTATTTATATAGAAAAAGAAGTCTTAAAAGCAAAATCAAAGTCATTTAACGAGGATTATGACAATGAATAAAATTTTAGCTTTATACAATAAGCACAAGGAAATCATAAACTACCTTGTTGTCGGTGGACTCACTACTGCTGTTAGCATGGTATTATTTTATGGTAGCACATGGATATTCCTTGACGGTAACGATGCATTTGAGCTTCAGATTGCAAATGTCCTTTCGTGGGTAGGTGCTGTACTCTTTTCATACTTTGCAAACAGAATTTTCGTCTTTGAAAGTAAAAACCCAAACATTATAAAAGAATTAACTGCTTTTGTTTCTTCAAGAGTGTTAACTTTACTTCTTGATATGGGTACAATGTTTGTACTTTCAACTCTTTTACAATTGAATTATAATATATCAAAAATTGTTGCTATGGTGTTAGTCACAGTGGGGAATTATGTGATAAGCAAAGTTTTTGTTTTTAAGAAAAAGGATAAAAAATAAAGGGGGATTTCAAATGTATATAAACAAATCTATTCCAAGAGCAGACTCTCCAAAGAATGTTGGTGTATCTTCAAAAGTTGTTAAAGATTTTTTAGCTGACGCTGTAGAAAAAGGCTATGAATATCACAGTCTTATGGTTATTCGTCACGGTAAAGTGGCTGTTGAATGGTATAATGAACCATATAACAAGGACACGCCACAATCAGTTTATTCTGTAAGTAAGTCTTTCACCAGCACAGCAATCGGTTTTGCAATTAACGAAGGCCTTATTTCTCTTAATACAAAGCTTATTGACCTTTTTCCCGATTATCCACCAAAGAAGCCTGATGAACGCTTTGAAAAATTGACAATACAAAACCTTTTGAGAATGTCATCCGGCAAACAACCAAGTTTTCTTTCAGATAAGAGCAAAATTGATTGGATTGAAGACTACATAAACTCTCCTTGGGTATTTGAACCAGGTGAAAAGTTCTTATATATCAATGAAAACATCTTTATGCTATCTGCAATTATCCAAAGAGTTACCGGTATGAGTATGAGAGAATATCTTACACCTCGTCTTTTCGAGCCACTTGGAATTGACTTCCCCTTCTGGGAAACTGACCGAAATGGTATTGAAGCAGGTGGTTGGGGACTTTACCTTAAAACTGAAGATATTGCAAAGCTCACTCTTTGTTATTTGCAGAAAGGTATGTACAATGGTGTTCAGGTAATTCCTGAAAACTGGACTATTGAGGCAACTAAAAAGCAAATTGATAATAATTATAATCGTCCTGGAACAGATTCTTCATATGGATATGGATATTGTTTCTGGAAAAACAGTATTGATGAAAGTTCATTCCGTGCAGATGGTATGTTCTCACAGTTTGGTATTGGTATTCCTGAATATGATGCTGCGGTAATTGTAACATCAGCAGTTACAGACGAAACAGGCTGTCTTGACTATCTTTTCAAGTACTTCCCAAGAGCATTTGAAGAAGCAGATGAAGAAGAACAAAAAATTGAAAACACAGCTGTCGAGCCTTTGTTCACAAGTGACAGACCACCAATGGAAAACATCATTCGTGACAGATACATCAAATTCAGAAAAAAACTCCTTCTTAACTTAACAGGATTCCAGGTCAGCGTATTACCAATGGCAGTTACATATATGCTCACTGACAAGCCGGGAAATATCGATATGGTCAAATTTGATTTTGACGAGAAAGAATGTCGGATGAAATGGTCTGAAGGTCTTGAAACCAATACTATCATTCTCGGTCTTGACGGTCATTATCGTTATTCAAAAATCACTTTAGGCAATATAGATTTTACCGTCTGTGCAAATGCTTTCTGGCTTGATAATGAAAGTCTTCTTGTGACAATCCGTCCTATCCAGACAGTTGCAAAACGAAATCTTATTTTTGAATTCCACCCCAAAGATAAAGTTGTTATGATTCCGTCGAGTTCACCATCCGGTGCAGAAATTTTAAATAACCTCGGTGGATTCTTCGAGCAAATGATACCAAATAAAACTATATTAAGTCTTTTCAATAAATTTATGTCTTTTGCTCCAAAACTTATGGAACCTAAACATTACGGTAAATTCATAGAGAAATAAACAAAAAATTAACTCCACTTAGTTTTAAGTGGAGTTTTCTTGTATCATTTGAAGAATTCTTTTTCAACTTTAGCACAAAGATAATGGTATATGGGCAAATGATATTCCTGTATTCTGTATGTTTCATCAGATGGGACACAAATTGCTACTGTTGCAATGTCTTTAATTTTTCCACCATTACATCCCGTCAGTGCCAATGTTTTTACACCTATACAGTTTGCAACTTCAACTGCTTTAAGCACATTTTTTGAATTACCCGATGTTGTAATCGCAATCAACAAGTCGCTTTCTTTTCCGTATCCGTAGACTTGCTGTGCAAATATATAATCAGGGTCAAGGTCATTGTTAAATGCTGTCATCAACGCTGTCTGACTACAAAGGGATATTGCAGGTAAAGCACCTTGAAGATTTTCTTTCAATTCCGCAGTAAGTCTATCGTCGATTACTTCTCTTTCAGAGAGAAATCCTTTCATAAGTTCACCGACAATATGCTCACTATCGGCAGCACTTCCACCATTTCCGCAAACAAGAATTTTTCCGCTATTTTTATATGTTTCAATAATTAAATTTAAGGCTTTATCAATGTCGTTTTCACAACATTTAAGTTCAGGATATCTTTCAAAAATATTATCCATTATTCTACCTCGTTAAACAGTTCGTAGAACTCTTCACTTGTAAAGTCCTCTACAATTGCATTTGTTCCCAATTTTTTATGTAATTCTCGTTGATATTTTGCACTTTCGGGTAATCGGCTTATTACAACAGCACCCAACTCAACACCTGCCTGAATTTCTGCTCTGCCATCACCGATTACAAGAACATTTTCACCTGAAACATTCAATTCTTTAATCAAATCTTTCATAACAGCATCTTTCGGTTTCTTTTCAGTCCAGGTCGAGCCGATAATATCTTCTATCAACTCACCTTTTCCGATAGAATAACCAAGTGTTTCAACTTCCTCGTGCATACCCATACCTTTTTCCACAACTGCACCTGTGACAAAATAGTTTTTCACACCATTTTTGTGTAAAAATCCGAGAAAATCATAAGAGCCTTTTACACGGAATTTTTCGGGATTTTCCTTTGCAAGAGCAAGATTTTTATCTCTGCAATATCCATTCAAAACTGCCTCATAAAGTTTAAACAGTCGTGGTGTCTGTGTTTTAAGCATTTCGTCCATCTCAACAGTTTCAGGCAAATTATCATAATATTCTTCGCCATTGTTGATTCGTTCAATTATCTGTGCGTTTGTTTCGTGATTACAAGAAACTATAATTTTCCTTTCCTGAACACTTCTGCGGATAGCCCATTCCATTTGTGTAAGTGCAGAAAGACCCGCAGACTCAACACAAAAAGCATCCGTTTCCGGCAAATGTTTTGTTCCTGCAAGAGAAATCAGCCTTTTCACATTTTTTTCGCTGTCAAAATCTTCAGGCAAACCATTTTCAATAACATCATAAAGACAGATACTCATAACAGGAGGCCACTCACGGATAAGAGAGTGTGTCCCGTCAATATCATGAAATGCATATTGAATTTTTCTGTCTTCAAAATCGTTTATAACAATGTTCGATTTTGTGTTATGAATTAAAATCATACATTTATCTTATCCTTGGTAAACTGTCAATCAAAGTGATATGGTCAGTATAGAAATTGCGTGTTTCGTTAGTTTTTCCGTTCATACCGATAACAGCACCATGGTCACCCTCAATTGTCGGGAAAACATACCATTGACCACGCCCTACTTCTTCTATCTGTTCATTGTATTCTATATATTCTTCATCTGCAGGACATTGTGCTGAAACAACATTCACAAGTCCATCATTAGGAAGCCATGTATCATCAATTTTTGCATCTGTATATCTTCCTATCAATGTTGCCAAAGGCATAAGCACAACCATTGTTGAAGAAATTGGAATCTGATGATTGGATAACGGAGATTTCTGTGTTGTATTGTAAGCAAATGAGAAATAGTATACACTTTCAACTGTTTTAATTGTCTTATTAAGTTCTTCTGCACCATCAGGTGATAAATCGTAAAAGGCATTATCCTTGCCTTGGCTGAAATCGCCATTTACAAGTGAAATTGTGTCGTCTGTACCTGACTTGATACCAAAATGCTCAAGTTGAAAATCTATAAGACTGCTGTTATACATATCACCTATTCCACCTGTTGCAAAAAGCACATTCAATGCAGTTTCTACAAGGTTTCCGTGGTCAACAACATAAAACAAAGTCGAACCATTATGAGGTGCACAAAGAGTTGTAACGCTATTTACATATTCACCTTTACCACCTGTGAAAAATGGTGAACAATCATCAGGACTTGCCTTCATCTCTGCTTCGCTACCATATTCGAGAACGCTTGTAAAAAGTGTGACAGTATTACCACCGAAAGAGTGGCCAATAAGATTGATTTTTCTTTTCTGACCACCATCGGTTTCTGTTCCCCAGTTTTCCACAAGCTGATTTGTATATGTTCTTCCATATCGTTCATGTCCATGAGCCTTGCTGTGTGCCTCACCATAGTCAACAGTTGTACCCATAAGCTGTGCGTAAAGCTCACAAGCTCTGTCCCAGGCACTCGAGAATGGCCCTACTGTTGCTTCTTCAACAAAATAACCTTGTGAACGAAGATATCCTGATATACTGCCTGTACTTGAACCCCAATATGGTGTTACGTTGTTCATACCGGCGCTTTCGCCCCAGCCACCCATACCGTGAACGAGCACATAAGTATAGTCAACGGGTTCTTCCGTAAGCCTTGCCCACAGCTTTTTATAGCCACCAAAAGGTAACGGCAAAACTGCTGCAATTATAAGACAGATTACTAAAATCACAGCAATAGTTTTTTTCGCACTGAACTTATCGTTTTTCATAACATTAGCCTCACTTTCTGTAGTTAAAGGCTTGGTGTATGTGACTTTCCCTGTATCGGCTCCAAACTCGTTGTTCTGACCTGTAAGAAGAAAATCTGTTGTTACACCTAAAATTTTACTCATTGCAATTGCATTTTCAGTATCAGGCATAACTGTGCCTGTTTCCCATTTTGAAACAGATTGACGAGAAACTCCAAGTTGCTCTGCAAGTTCTTCCTGAGAAAGACCCTTTGCTTTTCGCAATTCAAAAATTCTTTCACCGATGTTCATTCTTACACCTCACATTTAACTGTAACTATATTTTATAGAAACAGCTTTGTTTTTTCTACCAACTTTAGTTTGAATTTTGATTTTTGTGATAAATTACTTATGTAAACTCAAGTTTACTTCTTTGGAAAAGGTCTTTTTTTCGCAGTAAATTCAAGAGTCTCAATCTTTATAATACTTACAACAGTTGTAAGCTTATCTTCAAATGTGAAATCCTTACCTGTCTGTGTTTTCATAAGAATCGAAAGTGCCTGCTTTTTCTCCTCAACATCTTCCACAAGAGTCGCAACACCTCTACCCATAATTGAAGCATAAGTGATACCATATCTGCAGGCAACATC
Organism: Candidatus Fimenecus sp.; assembly: GCA_045593555.1. Classification (GTDB taxonomy): domain Bacteria; phylum Bacillota; class Clostridia; order Oscillospirales; family Acutalibacteraceae; genus Fimenecus. The sequence goes on from JAZNWU010000027.1 coordinate 12,879, forward strand.
ACCTTCAAAAGGTGTAATATCACAACACATTTCATAGAAAACCTTTGGGTTTGCTTTTATTGCATCTATTTTTCTGCCTCGTCTTGCACCGTGAAGATAAATAACCGGTTTCCCATCCTCAAGAATATAACCATAATTCATAGGCACAACATAAGGCTCATCACCATCTATCATACCAACATGAATTACTTTTGATTTGTCGAGAATTTCTATAATCTCATTAATATCTGTAACCTGTTGTTCTCTACGAGTCATTCCGTTCATCGTTACACCTCATTTATATAACACTAAATAACAATTTAAAATAGCTGACTATCATTTTGAATATTTCTGTAACAAATGTATTTACATGCTGTTCTGCTGTTTCCTGATTTCTGTCTGTTGGTAATTCAACATAGTTGTCATTAGCAGGCTCTCTTTCTGTCTTTTTGATTGCATATGAGTCAATAAGAGTCTTTTCCTGTGTTTCGTCATTAACCATATATGCCTTGTATACAAAATGCTCACTATCAAGGCTTACTGTTGCAAAAACACCGCCCTCTTTTGTATCTCTTGCAAGTGCAGCACTTTCGAGAATCGGTGGCATTGCCTCTTCGTTTACACTATAACGCTTTGTACCTGCAGTTGATGGTAAAATGTGAGTTGTACCGTCAGGATTTAAAGCAAATGTTGTTGACTCACCATTCCATACCTCTGTTATTGTCTGTGTTTCCTGAACTTTTTCACCCTTTACAGTTTCAGTTCTGAAATACATATGGTCGTGACCTGCAAATACAACATCAATTCCAAGCTCGTCAATAACAGGTAAAAGAAGATTTCTCATAATAACAGTATCAGGTTTATTGATATTCTTACCTGCTGAATAAAGCGCTCTATGTGTAAGCACAATTTTCCATTGTGCATCAGAAGAGTTCATATCATTTTTAAGCCAGTTAATCTGTGATGCAGACATTGGATACATATCATTTGAATTAAGCACAGCAAAATGTGCATCACCCCAGTCAAATGAGTAATAACAACCTGTAATAACTGAACTGCCCTCTGCTTCGCCGATGTTAAACATATTATTAAACTTAAACCATTGTAAGTTGCCCTCGTGATTACCTGCAACAGGAATAAGTGTTGTATTCATATTTGAAAAAGCAAAATTTCTGAAATAACTATCCCATTCTTCATTAGTACAGTCATTCACAAAGTCACCTAAATTTACTGCAAATTCATATTCAGGCATTGTTTCAACTGCTTTTTGCATTACGACTGATGCTTTTTGGAAATTCTCTTCATTGCTTGCCTGAACATCAGCGATTACAATGAAATTCGCCTCATCATCTGTCTTACTTGGTGTTGTAAAATAACCAATTTCACTCCATACATCTGCTTCGCTGTCACCAACACGATACTGATATCGTGTATCAGGTGTAAGATTGTCAGCCTCTGCTTTATGTACATATTTTTTCATTGAAGGATAACTGATACCACCGATAACTTCAGCCTTTGTCAAATCAGCACCAACTGGAGCAACCTGCAAATCTGTTCCTGCTTTTTCATCTGTGTACCAGCAAAAGCCTCTTGCAGTTGCAGAATCACCGTTGATTGTTACGCTAACTCTTGTAACTTCATTTCCAACAACTGCTGTTGCAACCAATGGAAATGACATACAGATAACAAGAATAAGTGAAATAACTTTTACCATGCTTTTTTTCATAACAATCCGTCCTTTGTTAATAATTTTTATATTCCTAATTTTTTTGAACGATTAGTGCAACAGATTCTGTATGTGCTGTTTTTGGGAACATATCTACAGGAGTAACTTCAACCGTTTCATATCCCAATTCCTTTAATATTGCACAGTCACGAGCCTGAGTTGACACATCACAAGAAACATAGACAATTCTCTTTGGATTCATTTCTGCAACACATTCTAAAACTTCCTTGTCACAGCCTTTTCGAGGTGGGTCAAGGATAACTGCATCAGGTGTTATCTGTTTATCCCTTAACATTTTAACTGCATCTTTTGCATCACCACAATAGAATTCACAGTTTTCAATGTTGTTTCGTTTTGCATTTTCTTTAGCATCTTCAATAGCCTCGGGAATAATCTCAACACCGATTACCTTTTTCACATTTTTCGCCATTGAAAGACCGATTGTTCCTGCACCACAGTAAAGGTCGAGTATTGTTTCGTCACCACTTAACCCCACATACTCAAGGGCTTTTCCGTACAGCAATTCAGCACAATCATGATTAACCTGATAAAATGACAATGGTGAAAGTCTGATTTTTACACCACAAAGAACATCTTCGATATAATCTTCGCCCCAAAGGGTTGTACAGCTTTTACCGAGAATTACATTTGTCTTTTCTGTATTTTCGTTTATGACAATACTCTTGATTTCTTTAAATCGCATTAAATCGTCGCAAAGTTCATCTGCATAAGGTAAAATGTTTCCGTTTATAACAAGACAAACCATTATCTGACCTGTTTTAAATGCTTTTCTTATGTAGATGTGACGGACAAGTCCCGTATGATTTATTGAGTCATAATGAGGGACACCAAATTCCTGCATCCAAGCTTTTATTACATCAACTATTTCTGCAAATTCTTTCGGTTGTAATGCACAATCGGAAAAATTTATTATTCTATGACTCTTCTGAGCATAAAAGCCTGCCACAATCCCCTTGTCGAACCCAACAGGATATTGTGCCTTGTTTCTGTATCTTTCCGTTTCACAAGTAATTATATCTTTTACAGGCACATCAATATGAGCTAAACGCTGAAAGGCATCAACAGCCTTTTGTCGTTTAAGCTCTTTTTCTGCTTCATAGGATATATGACGGAATACACAACCGCCACAAGAACGAAAATGAGGACAATCCACATCTATTCTGTCCTTTGACGGCTTGATAATTTTCTTGATTATACCGATAGCATAAGTCTTTTTTGCCTTGATAATATGGGCAATTATTGTGTCACCCTTTGCAGCACCTGATACGAAAACTGCCTGACCATTATAGTGACCGACACCATTTCCTTCAGCAGTATAGCCCTCAATATTCAGTTGTATATCTTGGTTTTTCTGTAAAGACATACTTTCACCTTATAATTTAAGAATACTTCCCGCAGTTGCACCGAGTAAAAGCCAGAATGCAGGATGTAATTTTTTAAGCTTCTTTATAAACATAAGTGCAAAAAGTGCAACTGCAATTATAATTACAGGAATTGCAAATTCACCGTTCACATAGAAAATTGGCTTAATAATTCCAAAAACCGCAAATAAAACAAGGGCTGTTACCACAGGTCTGATACCTGAAAATGCACCTTTTACATATTTATTTTCTTTAAATACTTTTAAGAATCCTGCAACAATTACAATTACAATAATTGATGGTGTTACAAGACCTAATGTGGCAACCATTCCACCAAAGATACCACCAATTGTACCAAATTCAGCAAATCCTGCATTGTAACCTGCGTAAGTTGCCATATTAACACCGATAGGTCCCGGTGTGCTTTCTGCAACAGCAACCATAACGCCTAACTGCTCGGGATTAAACCATCCATAATCACTTCTTGCCAAATCCTGCAAGAAAGGAATGGTAGCAGGGCCACCACCAACTGCAAAAAGTCCGATTTTAAAAAATTCAAAAAACAAATATAAGAAGGTCATCATTTTGCTTTAACCTCCTTGATTTTACCGTAAACAACACCAACGATTCCGCCGAAAATAACGAGAAGAATCGGTGTTATATCAAATACAAAGCATGCAATAAGTCCAATTATGAATAACACAACTGAAATTACATTCACAAGACTTTTTTTTGCAAGAGTGATTACTGTATGGGACAATAGTGCACAGACAACAGCATTGATTCCTGTAAGTGCAGATGCAACAATAGGATAATCCATAAAAGTCTGCAAAACAGTTGCTACAATTGTGATAATGATTATAGATGGCGTTACCATTCCAAGAGTTGCGAATATTCCACCTAAAACCCCTGCTTGATAGTATCCGACAAATGTTGCTGTATTTACCGCAATAATTCCCGGAGTGCATTGTCCCACAGCATAATAGTCAAGCAATTCCTCTTCCGTTGCCCACTTTTTATTTTCAACAATTTCTCTTGTTAGAAGCGGTAACATTGTAAGACCGCCACCGAATGTTATTGAACCTATTTTCGCAAAGGTCAAAAACAGGCTTAGTAATTTTTTAACCATTCTCTAAATCACCTTTTAGTTATTTATTGTCTCCACTCCAGAAAATGAAGTCAGAAACTAAAAAAGCTCTGACAGGAGCAGCCTCTGCACCACTTATTTTTATTGGTGCTGCCGACAAAAAGTAGTCACCTGATTCAACATTACTTAAATCTAGGTTTTCAAGAAGTGTAATATCATTCATCATAAACATCCTGTGAGTTCTGCCGTCACTTTCCTCAGGCTCAACAGTCATTCCGTCTGTACCAAGAAGAATATAACCAATATCAGCCAGTGCTGATGCAGCAGATTCATGAAAATATGACACTCCGTTACTCTTTACAAGTATTCTTTTTGCATTTCTCGGAAAATATTCTTCAACAAATGCACCTGTAATTACGGGAGTATCAGTTTCAACAACTACACAAGGACCAAAAAACACCTCGTGAGGAATTTCTGTAATGTCACCACCGTCAGGTAAAAAATGCAACGGTGCATCCATATGTGTTCCGTTATGAAGACACATATCTATTTTGCTGAGATTATACTGACAATCACCATCTATATTTTTAACTCTCTCAAGACTCGCAACAGGGTCACCAGGATACACAGGACAGCTTAAAACTTCTCTTGAAATATCAATTATCTTCATAAATACTCCCCCATTTTTATTTAATGTAATATTTTATCATATATTTATTATCAATTCAATATTTAGAAAATAAAATATTCCCCACCAAATCGGAGTTTGTTGGAAAATTCATTTTGCACTTTGCGCTTTGCATTTTGCACTTATAAATTTCCCAACAAATTATAATCCGACACAAAAACACCGGGTATTCGCACTGAACACCCGGTAAAATGTTTTTATTAAAATTAATATGCCTTGCCCCAATAGAGCATTTTATCTGCAGGTTTGCCACAGCAAACACACTTATCAGCAACTTTTTCCTGAACGAAAGGAATACAACGTGATGTAACACCTGCCTGCTCTTTAAGAGCATCTTCACATTCACGGTCACCACACCACATAGCCTTAATAAATCCAGGCTTGTTTTCTGCTGTTTCAATCATTTCGTCCATATCGTGAGCAACATAAGTCATGTTATTACGACGTTCGAGTGCTGCATTGAAAAGACCATCGTGAACCATTTGTAAAAGTTCAGGAATCTTTGTCTGGAGTTCATCAAGAGATACGAAATATTTTTCTCTTGTATCACGACGAACAACAACACATTGATTATTTTCAATATCACGAGGACCTAACTCAAGTCTGAGTGGAACACCCTTCATTTCATATTCAGCGTACTTCCAACCAGGTGAATTATCTGAAAGGTCGATTTTAGCTCTGCAAATCTTCTTGAGATTTTCATAAACTTCAGTTGCTTTTTCTTTTACACCAGGTTTATGACTTGCAACAGGAATAACAACTATCTGAACAGGAGCAACTTTTGGTGGTAAAACAAGACCATTATCATCACCATGAGTCATAATAAGAGCACCGATAAGACGAGTTGTGCATCCCCATGATGTCTGGAACGGATGCTTTAACTTATTATCCTTATCCTGGAACTGAATTCCGAAAGCCTTTGCAAAACCATCACCAAAATAATGGCTTGTACCTGACTGCAAAGCTTTACCGTCATGCATAAGTGCTTCGATTGTATATGTATCCTCTGCACCTGCAAAACGTTCTTTTGCTGTTTTAACACCTTTAACAACAGGCATTGCAAGACAGTTTTTGCAGAAATCTGCATAAACATTAAGCATTCTGATTGTTTCTTCCTGTGCTTCTTCTGCTGTTGCATGAATTGTATGGCCTTCCTGCCACAAAAATTCTCTTGTACGAAGGAAAGGTCTTGTAGTCTTTTCCCAACGAACAACAGAAACCCACTGATTGTAGAGTTTTGGAAGATCACGATAAGATTGAATTATGTTTGCATAGTGCTCACAGAAAAGTGTTTCAGAAGTAGGTCGAACACAAAGACGCTCTTCAAGTTTTTCACTACCACCATGAGTTACCCAGGCAACTTCAGGAGCAAAGCCTTCAACATGGTCCTTTTCCTTATTCAAAAGACTTTCGGGGATAAACATAGGCATACAAACATTTTCGTGTCCTGTTTCCTTGAACATCTCATCAAGTGTTTTCTGAATGTTTTCCCAGATTGCATAGCCATAAGGTCGAATAACCATACATCCTTTAACGCTGGTGTATTCAACTAACTCTGCTTTTTTTACAACGTCGGTGTACCATTTGGCAAAATCCACGTCCATTGAGGTGATTTCTTCAACCATCTTTTTTTGTTCAGCCATTTTTTCTTCCTTACTTTCTATAAAAGATACAGGGACAAAAATTATCTGTCCCTGTTAATATAATTTAAATTAAAATTGTTAATTAGTTTTCTTCGATAAACTTAACAATATCGGCAACAGTTCTAATATTTTCAAGCTCTTCGTCGGAGATTTCCATATCGAACTCATCCTCAAGAGTCATAACAAGGTCTGCAAGGTCAATACTATCAGCACCAAGGTCTTCAAGAAGAACAGAATCCAAAGTAACAACATCTTCATCTAATTCAAGTTGGTCACAAATAATTGCACGAACTTTTTCGAATACCATACTCACACCTCCGTTCAAATTCTTTTACTCATATAATAGTAAGTTTTTTTATTGAATTTGTCAACACTTTTATTGTTTTTTGTAAAATCTTCAAGTGTTGTAAAGTCAACTCCCTTTACATCTTTAACTAAATCATAGAATGTTTTGCAGATTTCAACACATCCGTTTTCAGCATCACTTTCAGTATTAAACGGCATAACGGGGTCGTGAACAGACAGACGAAGTAAAAACCAGCCGTTTCTTTTTTCATCATTGAAAGAAACACGCACACCTTCATAATTATCCGGTGCCAGAATCATTTCGTCATCATTCTCTGCAATAGTCTTTATATCATCAATAAGTTTTTCGCCGATTTCTCTGAAATTATCTTCAGTAATATTAAAACGAAGTTCTTTTTCTTCCAAAGGCTTTTTAAGTATTGAAATGCAATCGCCGATTTTCTTGTTCTCTTTACGAAGCACTGCTGCCTTGATTATGATTTTTGTAACAAGATATGCCCCATCGTCAAGATAATAATTTTCCTTAAATGCAGCGTGACCGGATGTTTCAATAGCCAGTGGTGTATTTTCTCCAAGATTTGTACGACGAACAGCCTCGTCAATTACATTTTTATATCCACGCTTAAATCGAATATGCTTACCACCAAGTGTGTCTTCAATAAACTCACGAAGTCCATCACTTGTAACGGAGTCAGTAACAATACTGCCACCTTCATTTCCTTCAAGAGCAATTACCGAAGCCAATGCAACAATAGCATTTCTGTTGATTTCCTCACCTTTTTCGTCAACACAAGATGCACGGTCAACGTCTGTGTCAAAAATCACACCTAAGTCACAATTATTTTCTACGGTTGCCTTACGGATAAATTCCATAGCAACTTTATTTTCAGGATTTGGAATATGATTAGGAAACATTCCGTCAGGGTCTAAAAACTGACTTGCAGATACATCTGCACCCAAAGGTTCTAACACTTCAGTTGCAAAAAATCCACCGACACCATTACCTGCATCAACTGCTATTTTAAATCCGTTAAGAGGTTTTTCATAATCGTCAGCATTTACACCTTGCTTAATCATATTGCGAAGTATCTCTGCATATTCGCAAATATAATCAATTTCTGTAACAGTTCCTTGATTATCCGTTGTTTCGCAAGGTTCTGTTTCTGCAAATTGCAGAATTTGTTTTAACTCATCACCTGATAAGCCACCATCACGAGTAAAGAATTTAAGTCCATTTCTGTCATATGGATGATGACTTGCTGTAATCTGAATTGCACCGTCACAGTTTCTTGTGACAGTAGTCATAAACATAGCAGGAGTTGAACAATATGAGCAATTAAGCACATTTACACCCATACCACTTACAACAGAGATTACTGCTTCTCTGATTCTATCAGCAGAAATTCTTGAATCGTGACCTACTGAAACAGTTAAGTCTTTATAATCTTTTCCTGTTTTTTTGCTCAAAAAATTGATAAATGCTGTTGAAATAAACTTTACAACATCATCTGTCAACTGAATTTCAGGATACTTTTCTGTTGCAACTGCAACGCCACGAACATCAGTACCACTTTTTAAATGCATAAGTTTCATTTTATTAATCCCCTTTTAAGCATTTCTTCGGTTGCAAGCATTACACCAATTTTACCACTATGGAAATTAAGTCCACCTTGCATCCATACTGCATAAGGCTCACGGAGAGGTGCATCAGCAGAAAGTTCAATTGACGAACCTGATGTAAATGCACCTGCTGACATAATAACCTGACTGTCATAACCAGGCATATCCCAAGGTTCAGGAGTTACATAGGAATCAACAGGAGCACCTTTCTGAAGTCCTTGACAGAATGCAATAAGATTTTCCGAATTTTCAAGACAGATTGCCTGAATAATATCGTGACGGTCTTCTTCAATAGTTGGTGTCACCTTAAATCCTAATTCTGTATATACAGATGCAGCAAAAACTGCAGTTTTAAGTGCTTCACCAACAACATGAGGAGCATTAAAAAGCCCCATAAACACACTTCTGTTCTGTCCCAGTGTTGCACCCACCTCAGTTCCAAGTCCGGGAGTTGTAAGACGATATCCACAAAGCTCAACTAAATCCTTACGACCTGCAATATATCCACCACAAGCAGCAATACCGCCACCTGCATTCTTTATAAGTGAACCTGCCATTAAGTCAGCACCAACTTCAGTTGGCTCAAGTTTTTCTGTAAATTCACCATAGCAGTTATCAACCATAACGATTGCTCTTTTATTAACTCTATGTACAATTTCGCAAACTTTTTCGATTTCAGCAATCGAAATTGTGTGACGAAGTGAATATCCACGAGAACGCTGAATATATACCATTCTTACATCTTTATCTTTTGCACAATATTCAATGGCATCATAGTCGAGTTCATCATCTTCAGTTAAATCAATCTGTTGGTATGTTACACCAAAATCTGCAAGTGTACCATCACCCATATTTTTTCCACTAAGACCAATAGTTGAATGAAGTGTGTCATATGGTGCACCTGTTACACAAAGCATGGTATCATTTGGTCGTAAAATTCCATAAAGGCAAACTGCAAGGGTATGTGTGCCACTTGCCAAAGCACCAGCACGGATAATTGCACTTTCTGCACCAAAAATATCTGCAGTAAGCACATCAAGTTTTTCTCTGCCTTTATCAGAATACCCATATCCCGTTGTTGTATTAAAATCTGTTTCATCAACTCTGTTTCTGATAAATGCAGAAAGGACTTTTTGCTGATTATATTCAGTTAACTCATCAATTCTTCCAAAAACTGTTTCTGCTTTTTTTAGCGCTGTCGCAGAAAGGTCTTTTACTCTTTCGCTGATTTCAAAAAACATTTTGCACTATCCTTTATAATCATATATTCCTTTTGCGATTTCAAAACCACATTTTTTATAGAATTCTAAATTATGTTCCTTGGAAACAAGGTACACATTTTCTTTTTTTGAAAGCTTTAGTAATTTTTCAACTATTTGCTTTCCATATCCTTGATTTCGATATTTCTCATTAGTGTAAACATCAGTTATTAAAGATATTTTTTGACTAAACGTGATAAACCCACCACTGATTATCTCATTTCCATTACTGATTATTGCACCTTCACACTTGCCCATACTGTTCAACAAGGATTTGAAGGCTACAATTTCATTATGCTTGTCCTTATCATAATTATTAAGGCTTTTGATTTTCATATAATCTGCTCTATCAATGCCCTTTTCCGAACTTTTGCATATTACAGATTTTTTCAATAGATATTTTTTATCTATTTGCGATTGGTTGTTTTTCTCAACTATGAAATCAAGTTCTGTTTTGTCACTATTTGTATCTGCAAAAACAATACTTTTTCCATTTTTGCTCGTAGCAACAACGGCTGTCATATCATTATTCTCATTAAACTGAACCCAGACAACGCCATCATTAAGCCTTATTCCGTCGCAAAGTCCCGTTAAAGCAATGAACTCGGCATAATCATCCTCACCAAGATAGTTAAAAATTGACTCGTCAATAAACTGGAGTGATTTAACCATTGGCAAATTCCTCAAGTAAAACCTCACAGAGTGATTTTACTGCTTCCATATCCTTTTTACTTCCCACAGAAGATGCAGAATGAATGTATCTGCAAGGCAAAGAAACTGCGACAGTTTTGATTCCACCTGCTGCTTTATGAATAGCAGCAGCGTCATTTCCCCCTGCTACAACTGTTTTCGTCTGATTTGGAATACCATTTTTATCGGCAAGTTCTCTTGCCTTTTTATATAAGTCTATGTTGTAAATTGTGCCTCTGTCCATAAAAGATACAACTGCACCGTTACCTACCTTGCAAACCTTTTTATTTTCAGGTGTATCAGGAATATCAGATGCTGTTGTTGTTTCGATAACAATAGCATAATCAGGTTTTACTGTATATGCTGATGCAATAGCTCCTCGAGTCCCAACCTCTTCCTGAACCGTGAAAACACAAGTATAGTCAATTTTTGACTTCTCATGTAGAAGCTCAAGCATAATAGCACATCCAAGACGGTCATCAGTGGCTTTTGATTTAATCATGTCATTACCGAATTCAATGAAATCTGATTTGAAATAACCATAATCGCCAAGGTTTAGATGATTTTCTGCTATTTCCTTGCTTTCAAAACCGAAATCAACATAAACATCACTAATTTCAGGGGTTTTCTTTGCCTCATCACCTGAGCATTGGTGAATTGCTTTTCCACCAACTACACCGATATTACCATTTACAGTTATTTTTTTACCAAACAATGCTGAATTATCAATTCCACCTACATTTGCCACATTAACAAAGCCATTTTCGTGAATGTAAGTAACAATAAAACCTACTTCATCCATATGAGCAAAGAGTGCAACTTTATTTTCGGGACTTGTTTCACCTTTTTTATTTACAATAAGATTGCCGACAGGGTCAACCGTATATTCACAGTCTTCAGGCAACTGTGAGATTATGAAATCTCTTACTTGTTTTTCGTCACCTGATGTACCATTAAGTTCACAAAGGGTTTTTAAAAGTTCAAAATTCATATTCTCACACCCTTTCTAAAAACTCTGCAATAAGTTTTGCACAGGATTCGATGTCGCGAACATCAACTGTTTCAACAGGTGTATGCATATATCTAATAGGAAGTGACACCAATACTGACGGAATACCACCTTTTGAAATTGTGATATGGTCAGCATTTGTACCCGTTCTTCCGTTCATAATTTCCTTCTGATAAGGAATATCTTTTTCTTTTGCTGTCTGTACAAGCAATTCTGTATATGCTCTGTCAAGAATTGGTGCATAGCCAATCATAGCACCACCATTCATTTTTCCACATTCACTTTCTTTTGAATCAGGAGTTGTGGCAAAACTTACATCAACAGAAACTGACAAATCAGCCTGCACATTAAATGATGCACAAGTAGCACCTGCACCACCTGTTTCCTCCTGAGCAGAACAAACAAGCGTGATTTCATTCTCTGTCTTCGTATATTCAAGTGCTTTTAAAAGGACTGCAATTCCTCCACGGTCATCAATATATGGTGAAGAAACGATATTTTCGTTAAGAACAGAAAAATTACTTCTGAATGATGCTCTGTCACCTATTGAAATGACTTTTTCTGCATCTTCCTTTTTCATACCAATATCAACAACTGCAGTTCCGTCAGCAGAAACCTTATTTTCACCGTCGGAAAGATGTGGTGGCACTGTACAAACAACACCATAAATATCCTTTTCTCCGTGAAGAGTCAATTCCATACCTTCGACAGTACGCATATCAACTCCACCGACTTTCTGCATACGAACGAAACCATCGTCGGTAATACCGGTTACAACAAAGCCTATTGTGTCAAGATGTGCATCAAGGAGAATGTGTTTTCCTGTACCATTGCGATGAATTATTATGTTTCCTGTTGTATCACAAGAAACATCACCATAAAGTGAAAAAAGCCCCTTTAAAGACTCAAAGGAGCTTGATTCTTCTCCTGCAACACCTGCAGGAGAAGTTAATTTTTCTAAAAGTTCAATAGTTGTCATTTAAATCAACCTTAATTTTATTGTTTGGTTTTATAATTTGTAGAAAATAACACCATATTACTATGTATTTACCGAATCAGGTATTTTTGAGCAGATTTTTTGCAAGGCAATGTGGCAGAGGCGAAGCTGTATCAGGTATACTGCGAGCCGAAAGCCACGAAGCATTGCGAAAAATATGCCAAAAATTAAACCTCTACGCCACCGACTGGTCTAATAATCAAAACGTAGCAACTGCCTTCACCAAAGATACTTTCCATTGCATTTTTGTAGTCTGCAAGAATATCCTTTGGAACGAACGCCTGAATTGTACCTGCAAATCCACCACCATGAACACGCCAAGCACCTTTTCCTTTAAGGATACTTTCGCTGATTGCAAGTGCTAATGATACAGGCTGTTCAAGAGGCTTTTTAACAGAAAATACATTCTGATTGTACTTGTATGAAGAATCTCCACTTTCAAGTATGTAAGATTTAAATGTTTCAAAATCGCCATTCTTAAGAGCATCAACCTCTTTTAATACTCGTGCATTATCTGCAAAGAAGTGCATTGCACGAAGAACTGCTCTGTCACCAACTTTCTGGCGAACCTCAGGGATATTTTTCTTGAACTCTTCTTCATCAACTTCACGAAGAACATTTTTACCAAATACACCTGCAACATTTTCCATTTCACTACGGATTGCAGCATAATCGTCTGTCAAATCTGAATGACTGCCCTTTGTATCAACGATGCAAAGTGAATGACCTGATGATGCAAAATCAAATTTAACTTCATTAACTATTGGTTCAGCAGGATTATTGAAGTCGATTGTAACAAAACCACCTACTGAACAAGCCATCTGATCCATAAGTCCACAAGGTTTATCAAAATAAACATTTTCTGCATACTGTGCAATTTTTGCGATTGTTATTGCATCAACCTGACCATCGTTATAGAGATAGTTGAGCATTGTGCCTACAAGCACTTCGTAAGCTGCAGAAGAAGAAAGTCCTGAACCTGAAAGAACGCTTGACATTGTAACAGCATCAAAGCCACCGATTTTATAGCCATATTTCAGGAAACCTGCACACATACCTCTTACGAGAGCAGGAGAATGACCCTTTTCCTCTTCTTTGATTTCAAGGTCAGTAATGTCGCAAACGTCCATTTTATATCCACGAGATTTTACACGAACGATATTTTCATCATTTTTTGATGCAACAGCAACAGCATCAAGATTAATACCTGCAGCAAGAACCCGACCATGGTTATGGTCAGTATGATTTCCACCAACTTCTGTTCTACCCGGTGCTGAAAAGAGTCTTACTTCTCTGTCCTCGCTGAAAATCTCTGCAAAATCATTTGCAAGACTTACATATCTTTCGTGCTGTGCTTTAACAGCTTCTTCGGTAACATATACTCTCTTAAAACGAGCATCATACTCGCCATTCATAATTGCATCTTTAAGCATCTGAATCTTTGACATCTTTATTATCTCCTTTTCTTTCTTCTAATGCAAAATTGACAATCAGGGTTGCAACACCCGATAAAATTAACAAAAATATAATTGGTCCCATAAACTTCCATGTAAATGGTTGTGCAATATTTCCACCCATTACGGTGTAAACCCAGATTTTCGGGAAGAAACCTAAAAGCGAAGCAACCACAAAACCATCCAAAGGAAATTTCATCCCACCGTAAGCCTTGCTGACCATATTCATTGGTACTGACGGAATAAGTCGCAATGCCACAAGAACTCCTAATTTCGCCTTTCCGTGATGACTCATCATTTCACGGACATTGTCATATTTTTCAAGCTTTTTAATTGCTACACCACCATTGGTAGCCTTCCCCCAATAGTATGTTATTAAAAGAACTATTGTTGTTCCTATTGTATTTATAATAATAGCGTTAACAGGTTTAAACATAACACCCGTCATCATCAATATAAAAGGGAATGGTATCGGCAAAACACCTCTGAGAACATACACTACTAAAATTGCAATAACAATAAGGTACTTATTATCAAGTGCCATTATAAAGTCCTGCAACCTATCAAGAGTGTGCAGAAATTCAGCCCATCCTCCTTCTGCAACCTTGGTGCTCATAATCATAGTAATAACACCTATTACAATTGCAGCAGCAAAAAGCCCTATTGATGTAAGGTTTAACGCTTTCTTTCTGTTAAGATTTTTCTTTTCCATTAAATTCTCCAATCAGAAAATTTCCATACACTGTAATTTTATAATATTTCTTAAAAAAGGTCAATGTTTTTGTTGTTATATTATATTAAAATATGTTAGAATAATATGTAATATTAAGTTGATAAATAAAGGTTGTGTTTTTTTGAAAATAGTTGTTCTTGATTCATATGCATTAAATCCCGGTGACCTTTCATGGGAATGGCTTGAAGCTATGGGGAATTGTGAAATACACCATCGTACTCCACAGGATAAAATTCTTGAAAGATGTGAGGGTGCAGACATTATTCTCACAAATAAAACTCCATTAACAAAGGAAACCCTTTCACAACTTCCAAATCTTAAATATATTGCATTACTTTCAACAGGATACAACATTGTTGACTGGGAATATGCAAAGGAAATCGGTGTTCCTGTTTCAAATATACCTGCTTACTCAACAAATGCAGTTGCACAGCTTACATTTTCATTAATTCTTGAAATCACAAATGCTGTGGGATTACATAGCGAAAGTGTAAAAAGTGGAGAATGGACCTCTTGTCCTGATTTCTGTTATTGGAAAACTCCGTTGACGGAACTTTGTGGTAAGACTCTTGGAATTGTAGGGTTTGGTCAGATTGGTCAGGCAGTTGCTGATATTGCAGAAGCGTTCAGAATGAATGTAATTGCTGTTTCCGGACACGAAACAGACCAAAGCCACAGAAAAAACTTCCGTTGGGTCAGCTTGGACACACTTGCAGAAACAAGCGACATTATTTCATTCCATTGTCCTTTGACAGAAAAGACAACGGGACTTGTAAACAAAGATTTTATAAATAAATGTAAAGATGGTGCAATAATTATAAACACAAGTCGTGGACCTGTCGTGAACGATAAAGACTTGGCAGATGCTTTAAACGACGGCAAGCTTCGTGGTGCAGGACTCGATGTTTTGACGGTTGAGCCACCAAAAGCAGATAACCCTCTGCTTACTGCGAAAAACTGTTTCATTACTCCACATATTGCTTGGGCAGGATTTGAAACAAGAGAAAGACTTATGAATATCCTTAAAGCAAACATTACAGCATATTTTAATGGCAAACCACAGAATGTGGTTAATAAATAAAATTTAAAGGGAAAGGCATAAATATGTCTTTCCCTTTTGTATTCAAATTATAATTTGTCAAAATATTTATACAATCATTTCCTGCATTTTTTGTTTTGCTCGTTTCATTGTTTTGCTTAAGAATATTGAGCTCATTATAAGCGATACGCATTCAGCTATCGGGAATGCAAACCAGACAAGTTCAAGCTTACCCGTCTGTGCCAACAACCAAGCAACAGGCAGAAGCACCACTAACTGACGACAAACTGAAACGATCAAGCTATGCATCGGTTTTCCTATTGCCTGACAAACCGAACCTGCAATAATGCAAAAGCCTGCAAGCAAATAGTGTGTACCAATTATTCTTAATGCCGGAACACCGATTTCTAACATTCCTTCTGATGCATTAAAGAAAGATAACAAAACATGAGGGATTAGCTCAAAAGCCATAAATCCAATAAACATAATTGAAATAGCCAAAACTATTGAAATAGTAATTGTTTTCTTAACACGGTCATACCTTCTTGCACCATAGTTATATGCAATAATCGGTACCATACCATTATTCAAACCAAAAATCGGCATAAAGACAAAACTTTGAAGTTTAAAATAACTGCCAAATACTGCTGTTGCTGTTGTTGTAAATGCAATAAGAATTTTATTCATTGTGAAAGTCATTATAGAACCAATTGACTGCATTATTATTGACGGCAAACCGATTTTGTAAATTTCCTTGGCAATAGCCTTATCCCAACGAATCAGTCTTGTTGTAATATAAATTTCCTTGTTGCACTTTATATTAAACGCTATTGCAACAAGTGCTGCTACAATCTGTCCTGCAACTGTTGCTATTGCAGCACCAAGAACTTCTAATTTTGGCATACCCAAAAGACCAAATATAAGAACAGGGTCAAGGATAATATTTATAACTGCACCTATTAACTGAGCAATCATTGAATGTGTTGTTTTTCCTGTTGACTGTAAAAGCTTTTCAAAACAAAACTGACTACAGACACCAATCGAACACCCTAGACAAACCGATGCATAATCTGTTCCGTAATCTACAATCTGCTCAACATCTGTCTGTGCTAAGAAAAATGGTCGTGAAAGGAATATACCTATCAAAGTAAATACAACAGAACTACAAAGGAACAGAAACACGCCTGTGTTTGCAATCTTATTTGCTTTTTCAAACTGCTTTGCACCTAACGAACGGGAAAGCATAGCGTTCATACCTACTGCTGTACCACCACAAACAGCAATCATAAGCTGTTGCAACGGAAATGCAAGTGATACTGCATTGAGAGCCTCTTCACCTAATTGTGATACAAAAACACTATCAACAACATTATAGAATGCCTGAACAAGCATTGATATCATCATAGGTGTTGCCATAGATGCCAAAAGTCTACCTATGGGCATTGTACCCATTTTATTTTCTTGTGGTGGAATATTTTTTGTTTCTGCCATTGTTTAAATCCTTTATATACACAAATTTTGCTCACAGACATAAGTCTGCGAGCATTTTTAATCTATTAATTTTCTGTAACAGTACCCTTTTCAACCGTTATTGTCCTGTCACAATCTTCCAGCACCATTTCACGATGAGTAATGAAAACAACTGTTATTTCATCATTTTCTTTCAGCTTTTTCATAACCATTCTTTCTGTCTCACTATCCAGAGCACTGGTAGCTTCATCCATAAGAAGAACTTTTCCTTTTCCAAGAAGTGCTCTTGCAATGGCAAGTCTTTGTGCTTGTCCTTGTGAAACACCTGCACCTGACTCACCAAGCACAAAATCAAGTCCGCCATCTAAATCGTAAGCAAACTCTGCTGCTGAATTCTCCAATGCTTTTCTAATTTCATAATCTGTGGCATCAGGGTTTAGAATTGTAATATTTTCTTTGACCGTTCCGCTGAAAAGCATATTATCCTGTGGAACAAAAGAAAATAATCGTTTTGTATATATACAATCTATGTCACCTTTTATTGTTTCAACAACTGCACGTCCGCTATCCAGTGGATAAAGACCTGTGATAAGTTTGAATATCGTGCTCTTTCCTGCACCTGATGGCCCTTTTATACCTATGAACTCACCTTTATTTATTGTAAAAGTTGCATCACTGATGACTTTTTCTTCTCTGTAACCGAATGTTGCATTTTCCACACGAATTTTTATAAATTCATCATAATTCATTTCAGGATATTCAGTCTTTTCTTCTTTTGAACCTGAAATTTCGACAAGTCTTTGTGCAGAGGCAATCATCCCATAAAAAGCAGGAATAATACCTGTAACGCTAACAGCAGGAGTACGAAGCTGATTAACAAGTTGTATAATTGCAATAACTGAACCAAATGTCATAGTTCCGTTGAGCACACCATATGAGCCATAAGCTACTGCAATTAAAAAGCCAATCGCAAAAGCAAGGGAAAATGCAATGCCTGCAAGAATTGAAAAACTTTTCTTTTTAACTTTTTCACGGTAAAAGCTCTTTTGCTGTTTTAATGACATATTTATAATTTTTTCTTCTATGCCAAAAACCTTTACTGCAAAAAGATTTTCAAGCATTTCCTGCATAAAAGAACGAACCTTCGAGTCCTTTTCTCGAACCTTTCTATGCAAATCCTTAATATATCTTCTTGATATTCCAACAACAAAAGGCACGAGCACACTACAAACAAGAATCATTATAAAGAATCTTTTATCAAGAGCGTATAAAGCAATTATTGCTGTACCTAATCTTAATAAATTTGAAACTGCATTTGGCAGGATATGTACATACTGTTCACTTACAAGTAACACATCAGATGTCAATCGTGACATTAGGTCACCACTGTGTCTTTCAACAGATTCCGCATACTCGCCATGAATAAGTCTTGAAAAAACCTTTGATTTAAGACTTATTTCTGCTTTACCCTGACTTATTGCTTCAATAAATGAAGAAACAATTCTTGAAAGTAACTGTATAAGAATCAAACTCAAAAGTATAACAACATTTTTAAGTAATTCTTCCTTTTCACCATTTTGTGCACAGTCCATTACCGTTTTTGAAACTATTGCAAATGCAGTTGTGCACACAGCAGCCAAGGCGTTAAGCACAACAAGTGCCACACCTTCTTTATTGCGTTTACCGCAATTTATATATATCCACTTTAAAACAGATATATCCTTCATGGAAACTTCCTCTTTTAATCCTCAATAAGTCCTTGTTCTCTCATTTTTTCAACAAGTTTATTAACATCTGCTTCAACTGTTTCATAAGGAGTATCATAGTCTTTTGCAATTTTATGTGCAATTTCTTCTACTGAATTTGTACCATCAAGCATATTGAAAACTTCTGCACCAATCTCATTAAAAGTAATAATACCTTTTAAATCGTTCTGTCTTTCGCCGATAGGAAGTACAACCTTACTTCCTGCAACATCTTTCATTATAAAACCATCTTTAATCTTCATTTTTTATCAACCTTTCTATACCACTGTATGATACTAAAGCCGCATCATCATCCATATTACATTCCAAAAAAAACACAGGAACACTTCTTAAAACAGAATCAACCGACTCTAACAATTTAAATGCTCGGTCTTCATGTTTAGACCTTATTGTCTGTCCAAACAAGAGCTTGATTGCTTCATTAACGGGAAGTTTTTCTATTCTATTCTCAATGCCTCTTTTTATAAATGTAATAGCCCTGATAGGAACTTTTGCATTGACATTTTCATCTGTTTTCCCTGAAAACGGTGTCCCACAAGCATACCATACATCTTTCTCTTTTATCAATACAGGTTTGTCATCATTAATAATTCTTGTCCCAGGCAGGTTCTTGAGCCACAAATGTGTATGTGTGGACTTTCCAGTACCGCTATCTGCTGAAAAAAGATAAGCAAAACCATCCTTTTCAACACAAGATGAATGTAGCATTATACCACCAAAATCCATCAAATTGGCATTAAAGAATTGTCCGGTCCACAGATATTCCTGTTGTTCAACTGATAATCGTGGCATTTCTTCCATCTTTGTTTTTAAAAAGTCATCAGTTAATTCAATTTTTATGTCAGTTTCTGAACTATCAAAATCTGCCACATAATCTTTTGCTCGTTCACGAAGAAAGTCATAACGAGGTTCGAATTCTGTTTTTAGTCCTGCGATTATATATTTTCCCATTTTTAAACCTGCCTTAAATTATAAATATAATGCCGGGTTAACATTTTTTCCGTTTACTTTCACTTCAAAATGAAGGTGAGGACCCGTAACATATCCCGTCGCACCAATATTTCCTATTGCTTGTCCTCGAGAAACTCTTTGACCTGAACGAACCTTAATAGTATTCTGCATATGACAGTACATTGTAGAAAGTCCTTTTCCGTGGTCAATGATTACTGTATATCCACCTGAACCATACCATCCTGCAAAAGTTACTGTTCCTGATTCTGCTGCAACAACAGTACACCCTAAGCTGCCACCGGGACGAACAATATCAATACCAGCATGCCAACCATCACCAAAATTACGTTTTCCGTATGGTGATGATATAGAAGTTGCACCGATTGCAGGCCATCTGAGTTTACCTTTTGATGAACTCGAAGAACTTGATGTGGTTTGATTTTTCTTTGTTCCAACCTGAATTTTTTCACTGACAGCCTCTTTGATTGTCACTCTGGAAACTTCCTTTGATGAAACCTTTTCTCCACCAATATAAGTTACAAGTTCAGTTATTCGTTCAACACCGTTTTCACCTTTTGTAACTGTCTTCTTATCTCCTACATAAAGGTTACTTGTATTGATTGTTACTGTATCATAAGGAATCTCAACTTCTTTATATTCAGTTTTTGTTGTCTGAACGCTTATAAAACTTGTTGCCTCGGCTATGAGAATTTTCTGACCTGCACGGATTGTTTCCGTGAGTTCAGGATTGAGTCTGTAAAGTTGTGAACTGCTTATATCAAACTTTTGAACAATCCCTGAAATTGTATCGCCGTCTTTTATTGTATAATATTTATTCTCACTTGTGTTGGATTTAAGCTTTTTTTGCAAGTATTCTGCATCTTTAATTATTGTGTCACTGTCAAGATACAAACCCTGAACATAGTCTATATTTTCAACAAAGCTTACAACAACATTTTCTTCGCCCGTTTCATGTTCTGCAAGAATAGAATCAAACACACTTAAAGCATCTGTTTCATTCTTTACAGCACATATAAATTTATCGTCAACATACACTCCACAGGCGTTCGTAATTTTATTATCTGATTTTTCAATAAGATGGTCACAGATTTCAGACGCATCGTTTATCTGTCCACGTTTAACTAATTTTATATTATATTCAGCCTCACCGATTAACTGAGATTCTTCTTTATCTTCTTTTGAGAGACCCACCGAAGCAGTATTTATATCCAGTCGTTCATAAGCCATGTCTCTTGCCTCTTTATAAACAGCTTCGTCCTGAACATAACCTATAACTTCATCATTATAATTTATCTCAAGAGCAAAAGCAGCTTCATTCCAGAAACTGATGACATTAACTAATACAGCCAAGGAAACAACCGGAAGAATAAAATTTAAAACATACACAAAAGCAGCCTTGTATCGACGAAGTGCAACACCTGTATAATGAATATAATATTTTAAATTCTTCTTTTTATTTTCAGCTGTCTTTTTTGAAACCGATTTCGCCTCTTTTGAAAGATTTTTCAACTCCTGGATTCTTTTATGGAAGGTCTTAAGAGCATGTTTATCAATAACAATAAAAATTGTAAAAATCAGTGTGCCAATCGCTTTAACCGGTTTCAGAAGTAACGATAAAAGCCACCTGAAAAATCGTTTACCGTAACGAAGAGTCTGAATTCCGATAAAGTATATCTGTCTGTATAGAAAATCAAATATTTCCACGGGACTTTTTTCGCTCCTTTCCGAAAAATCGCAGAATTACTCATAATAATCCAATATATAGTTGAATTATATCATAAAACTAAAAAAAACGCAAGTAATCCGCATACCCTTAAAACTTTGATTTCACCAATATTTTTTAAAAATATACAGTTTACTTTTTTTGTATTATATTGTATAATATTTTTGATTATACTCACTGGAAAGAGAAAGGTGATTTCGTAATGAAAGATAATAAAAAAACATTGAAAAAATTAAGTTTTGCAATAGGTGTTCCGGCAACAGTTGCTTTTGCTTTAAGAACAGCATATAAACTTATCCGTTATGGCGATAAACCTGCTAAAGAAACTGTTCCTGTTGCAACTGCTACAGAAAAGGATTTATCCGGTGTTCACTTTACTGCACACAGAGGCCTTTCTTCAATTGTACCCGAAAACACAATTGAAGCTTTCCGTGAAGCTGCAAAATACAACTATTACGCTCTTGAATGTGATGTTCATTGTACAACAGATGGTAAATGGGTAATTATTCATGACTGTATGCTTCAGTCAATGGCAAAAGAAAAAGGCGACGTTAAGACCATGTCTTATGAAGACCTTAAAAAAGTAAAATTCACAAACGGTGCAAACATTGAAAATTATCCCGATGCAGGTATTTGTCTTGTTGAGGATTATATCGAAGTTTGTAAAGAAGCAAACATTAAGCCTATGATTGAAGTTAAAGACAGACGAGTTGACAAGGTTAAGAGTCTTCTTGATATCATTCGTGCTTACGATATTGAAGATGATGTTATTCTTATTTCTTTCCATGCATCAATTCTCCGTGAGTTTAAAAGACTTTCACCAAATATGACTCTTTGGTTGCTTGTGCACGGAATCAAAGAGGATAAACTCCACGAATGTATTGAAAATGGTTTCGGTGTTGCTTTTGAAGCAAAAAAAGCACTCAAAGACCTTGACGCAATTCAGAACATTCATAACAATCAGCTTACAGCTGCTTGCTGGACAGTTGATACACCTGAGTTGCTTAACATAATGCTTGAACGTGGTGTTAAATACATAACAACAAACGCAATCCTTCCTGAATAAGAGGTTAAACACATGACAGACTGCAAAAAAATTGCTGAACTTATTTTTACAGATGTGGACAAGTCCACAGAATATTATGAAGAGCTTTACCCTGCAAGAAATCTTTCTGAAGGTGCAAGAGTAACAAGATTTGCTCCAAGTCCAACGGGATATCTCCATTTCGGTGGTCTTTATGCAGGTTTTGCGTCAAAGCTTACTGCTGACACAACCGGTGGCGTATTTATGCTCCGTATTGAAGATACTGACAAAAAACGTGAGGTTGAAGATGGTGTTACAGGTATTGTAGCAGGTCTTGAAGCTTTTGGTGTTGCTCCTGATGAAGGTGTTGTTGGTTTCGGTACAGAAAAAGGTAGCTATGGCCCATACACACAGAGTCAGCGTAGAGATATTTATCGTACTTTTGCAAAGAAGCTTATGGAAGAAGGCAAAGCTTATCCTTGTTTTTGCACTCCTGAAGACCTTGATGAAATCAGAGCAAAGCAGGAAAATGAAGATATCAAGGGTTACTATGGCTCTTACGCAAAATGTCGTGACCTTTCAGACTATGAAATTATTGAAAAAGTTAACAATGGCGTTCCTTTTACTGTTCGTCTTCGCTCAACAGGTGATATTTCAAGAAAAATCAAGTTTGAAGATATGATTAAGGGCAAAATTGAAATGAGTGAAAATGTGAATGACGTTGTTATTTTAAAGGCGGACGGAATTCCGACTTACCATTTTGCTCATGCAGTAGATGACCATCTTATGCGTACAACTCACGTTGTCCGTGGTGATGAATGGATTGCATCCGTACCTACTCATATAGAACTTTTCAGAGCTCTTGGAAACAAACCTCTTAAATACGCTCATATCGCTCCTATTATGAAAGAGGAAAATGGTGGTAAGCGTAAGCTTTCAAAGAGAAAAGACCCTGAGGCAAATGTTTCATATTACATTGAAAAGGGTTATCCTGAAGCATCTGTTAAGGAATATATGCTTACAATTCTCAACTCAAATTTCGAGGAATGGAGAAAAGCAAACAAAACAGAAGACATCAGCAAATTCCCATTTAATCTTAAGAAAATGAGCGTTTCAGGTGCACTTTTTGATATGGTCAAATTCAATGATGTATCAAAAAATGTAATTTCTGTTATGACAGCCCCACAAGTGTATAACCTTGTTACTGTCTGGGCAAAAGATTACAATAAGGTACTTTATAATCTTTTTGTTGATAATAAAGAAAAAGCAACTGCTATTCTCAATATTGACAGAGAAAATCCAAAACCAAGAAAAGATATTGCATGTTGGGAAGAAGTTCAGAATTATGTTTCATACTTCTACAACGAACTTTACGATGCAGATTATACTCTTCCTGAACACATCAAGAAGGAAGATGCAATAGAAATTCTTACAAAATATAAGGAAGTTTATTCTGCAGACGACAGCAAAGAAGAATGGTTCAATAAAATCAAAGAACTTTGCACAGCCTGTGGATACACTCCAAATGTTAAGGAATACAAACAGAATCCAGATGTCTTTAAAGGTCATGTGGGTGATGTTTCAACAGTTATCCGTATAGCAATTACTTCTCGTACTAATACTCCTGATTTGTATTTCATAATGCAAATTCTCGGTAAAGATGAAGTTATGAGAAGAATAGACAATATGATAGAAGGTTAATTATGGAAGAAGTAACAAAGATTTCAAATTTTATTCACGACTTTATCGATGAAGATTTGGAAAATGGTGTTTACAACAAAGTACAGACTCGTTTTCCGCCTGAGCCAAACGGTTATCTTCATATAGGTCACGCAAAGGCTATCTGTATTAACTTTGCTACAAGTAAAAAGTATAAGGGTGAATGTAATCTTCGACTTGATGACACAAATCCACAAAAAGAAGATACAGAATATGTTGATGCTATCAAAGAAGATATTGAATGGCTTGGTTTCAAATGGAACAAATGTCTTTTCGCATCAAGTTATTTTGACTACATTTACGAATGTGCCGTAAAGCTTATTGAAAAAGGTCTTGCTTATGTTGATGACCTTACAGCAGACGAAATCAGAGAATACAGAGGTACTCTTACAGAGCCTGGTAAAAACAGTCCTTATAGAGAACGTTCAATTGAAGAAAATCTCGATTTGTTCAAGAGAATGACTGATGGTGAATTCCCTAATGGTGCAAGAGTTCTTCGTGCAAAAATTGATATGGCTGCTGCCAACATCAATATGCGTGACCCTGTAATTTACAGAATTGCACATGTTCCACATCATCAGACAGGCGACAAGTGGTGTGTATATCCAATGTATGACTTTGCTCATCCATTGTCAGATGCTAAAGAAGGTGTTACCCACTCTCTTTGCTCACTTGAATTTGAAAATCACAGACCTCTTTATGATTGGTTCTTAAGAGCACTTGATATCCCGATGCCACCAAGACAAATTGAGTTTGCCCGTCTTAACCTCAACTACTGCCTTACAAGTAAAAGAAAGTGCTTAGCACTTGTAAACGAAGGCATTGTTGATGGTTGGAATGACCCGAGAATGGCTACTCTCAGCGGTATGAGAAGACGCGGTTATCCTGCAGCAGCAATCCGTAATTTCTGTGAAAAAATCGGTGTTTCAAAAGCTTATTCAGTAGTTGACTATGGTCTTCTTGAATCATGTGTCCGTGATGAACTTAATGCAAACGCTCCAAGAGCAATGGCAGTTCTTCGTCCTTTAAAGGTTGTTATCGATAACTATCCTGAGGGACAGACAGAAACTCTTGATGTTGAAATTCATCCTGACCATCCTGAAATGGGTACTCGTAAGGTTACATTCGGCAAGACTCTTTATGTTGAGCAGGAAGACTTTATGATTGAACCTGTAAAAAAATACTTCAGATTGTTCCCCGGTAATGAAGTTCGTCTTAAGAGTGCATATTTCGTTAAATGTGTTGGTTATGATACAGACGAAAACGGAAATGTCACTTGTGTTCACTGTACTTATGACCCGGAAAGTCGTGGTGGCAACTCACCTGACGGCCGAAAGGTAAAAGGTACTTTACATTGGGTAAGCGAAGCAGATTCATTCAAGGCTGAAGTCAGACTTTACGACAGACTTTTCAATAAAGAAAATCCATCAGATGAATCAGCAGGTGCATTTACAGAAAATCTTAACCCTGAATCACTTGTTATCCTTAACGATTGCTTAATCGAAGGCGGACTTAAAGATGGTCTTAAAGTCGGTGACACATTCCAGTTTATGCGTCAGGGTTATTTCTGCGTAGATATTACCTCAACAGAAGATAAGGTTGTATTCAACAGAACAGTACAGCTCAATTCTTCTTGGGGAAAGTAAGGTGAAAATTATGAGCAAAACAAAATCTATTAAACAAAAAACAACAGGCTTTGATATTCTTTACAGAGTTGTTACCGCTGTTTTAGCAATTGCTATGTATCCTGCATTTTATTTTGCTAATCTCCTGACCATTGAAATTGCTCATACAAGCATTTCAAATCTCCTCGGTAACCTCGGTGGTCTTCTAAATGAAAATGCTACTCAGACAACCGGTGGTACTCTCCATACAACTTATGAATCAATTTCACTCAGCAAGTTACCACAGTTAATGGATACACTTTCAAGCTTTACAAATGAAGATTTTGACTTTAAAGTATCAATTCTTCAGAATGAACTTTATCGTCCTGTTATTGTAGCTGTCATATTCATTGCAATTGCCCTTGTACTCGGCCTTGTAATTCTTGGTTTTGCAATTTTCTCAAACAAAATCAAGGTTATTACAGCACTTTCAGGTGCGGGTTTCCTTTGCACATTGGCATCATACATTTCATTCACAGGATTCTTTGCTGAAAAGCTTCTTTCAGGTGAAATTGAATTGTCAGAGCTTTTTAATATGGAAGGCATAATCGCATCAACAGTTATGAGCTTTCTTGGTGAAGTTATTGTATGCACTCTCGACGGTGCTTTCTATGCAGTAATGTTCTTGTTGCTTGGTATTTGTGTATGGTCAGTATCAGTAATGATTGTTAATGCAAGTGAAGAAAAAGAAAAACAGATGAAAGCAGCTGCAAAGAAAAAATAAAATATTATATCAAAAAATAATATAACAAAATAACCGACCGTTTGTTGTTACACAAGTTGGTCGGTTTTTATTTTGCAAATCATAGTTTGTCGAACAGATTTTGTAGGGGCTGGCGTCCCCGACAGCCCGTTGTTGTTTTGTCTGTTTAATTTTACATTATATTTTTGTCTTATTATTTGACATTTTTAAGTTCTGAAACACTATCAAATTCATATTTATGTTCATATACTGATATGCTTATCGGCTTATCCTCACTATCAAAAACTGTTTTAGGAACAAACATAAGCACCTGAAATTCTGCAAAGGATGTATCCTTTAAAGGTTCTAAAATTACAGAACCATTATAAGATTGATACTTTTGGCATTCTTTTCCTTTCTCATCAATATAGGTTGCATTTTCAATCCATAGAATACCAGAATCATATATATATCCATTATCAAAATTTATTTCAAAATCGCTTGCTTGTATGGATATGTTGGATTTGCCTATATTTTCAATAGTGCCTGCAATAGATATACACTCATTTCCATAAGTTTCATAGTTTTCTAATCTTTCTCCATTATAAAACTCAATTGAAGATATTGAAAATTTATATGTTTCATTATATGCGGTATATGTTTCGCCTATTTCTGCTTTTATGATTTGATTTTCTGGTAAATTGGAATCCAACGAAACGAATCCCATAAGAGTTAGAACTACAAAAATTGCAACAACAATAAGAAGTGTTTTAATCCTTTTTTTGGTGTTTCTCGCACCGCATGAGGGACATTTTTTTGCATTTTTAGCCATTGGCATTCCACAAGTCTTACAGTTTGTCATTTTTTTGTTCATTGTTGTGGTTTGTGTGGTTTGATTAGTTTCCATTATCTTTCCTCCATAAAATAAAAAAGTGTGTACAAACCGAAGAATGTACACACGAAAAACCAAACTTCGATTTGCTACCACACAAAAACTTTACATAACCACTATAGAAATAGGGATGCAAAATAGGAAGTTTGCGTTTTTACCTAAAAATAAAAATGCCCACTTCTATAGTAGTTTATTCAGTTTTTGTGTGGTAATTTTAGTTTATCATTATTTTCAGGAGAAGTCAATAATAGCGTTGAGATTCTTCGCCTATGCTCAAAATGACTGATATCTTTGGCTTTGTGATTTTATTGTGACGTGTAGCCATCCGCCCTGCCATTTCACACCATATTGGCTTGTTGCTTACCAAGATAAGTTATAATTTGTAAGTAAAACTAAAGGGAAGGACATTTTTGCGTATCCTTCCCTTTTTTTACATATATCTTTTAATTATTTTCAAGATTTTTCTGTGACTGCATTTTAAGATATGCATTAATAAATCCGTCAAGGTCGCCATCCATAACTGCATTGATATTACCATTTTCAAAAGATGTTCTGTGGTCTTTTGCAAGTGTATATGGCATAAACACATAAGAACGAATCTGGCTACCCCAGGCAATTTCCTTGTGGTCACCCTTAATATCTTCAATCTTTGCAAGGTGTTCACGCTCTTTAATCTCAATAAGCTTTGATTTAAGCATTGTCATTGCAACTTCCCTATTCTGATGCTGGCTTCTCTCAACCTGGCAAGAAACAACAATGCCTGTTGGCTTATGAGTAAGACGAACAGCAGATGAAGTCTTGTTAACCTTTTGTCCACCTGCACCACTTGCACGATAAACAGCCATTTCAATATCATCAGGGTTAATGTCAACATTTGTATCCTCATCAATTTCAGGCATTACTTCAAGAGAAGCAAATGATGTATGGCGTCTGCCAGATGCGTCAAATGGGGAAACACGGACAAGTCGGTGAATACCTGCCTCACTTTTCATAAAACCATAAGCATTTTCACCTTCAATAAGAATACAAGCAGATTTGAGGCCTGCTTCGTCACCATCAAGGTAGTCAAGAGTTGAGACCTTGTATCCGTGGCGTTCACCCCAACGGTTATACATTCTGAAAAGCATCTGTGCCCAGTCCTGAGCCTCTGTACCACCTGCACCTGCATGGAATGTAAGAATCGCATTTTTAGAGTCGTATTCACCTGTAAGAAGTGTTGCAAGAGTCTGTGAATCAAGGTCTTTTTCAAATTTATCAACACCCTGTGTACACTCTTCAACAAGACTTTCGTCTTCCTCTTCGTCAGCAAGCTCAATCATAACAAGGGCATCCTCATAATCCGATTTAAGTCTTTCATAAGAAGAAACTTTATTTTTTAACACACTTGTACGCTGAAGCACTTTCTGTGAGTTCTGAATATCATCCCAGAAGCCTTCTTGTGCTTGTTGTTCTTCAAGTGATGCAATTTCATTTTTCATTTTTTCAAGACCTAATGCATCTGCAAGGTTAGAAAGCTCTTCCTCGTGAGCTATGAGTCTTAATTTCAATTCTTCAAACTGGAGCATAAATAATCCTCTCTTATATGTTTATTGCTTTTATAATATATTTTTGTCACTTGTCCGTTTATAAAACATAAAATGTATTAAGACAACCGTGTTTTGGTCGATATCAGGTAAGCATTGCTTTTCAAAACAGCCCATATCGACAACGGATTGAATATAGATTAATTTGCACTATTGTGTTGAGGTTTCCTCTTTTGCAGTAGTGCTTTCTGTTGTACTTGTTGATTCTGTTGAAGGGTCAGTCGCACTTGTTTCGGGTGCTGCTGTAGTAGATTCTGTTGTACTTTCAATATCATCAAGCACATTCACATCTTCAATTTTATTATTACCATTATACACTGTTGTAGCTGTTTCAGGTGCTGTTGTGTTCTGAATTGCAGAGATAAAGAGATTTTCTTCATTCTCTCTTAATGTAATTCTGATATATTTATCAGGAGTCGGGGCTACCATTTCACCATTTTCACCCTGTTCCCAAGCATTACCTGAAAGACAAGCAACTGTCAACACAACTGTATCAGTTGTCTTTGAAATGTCAACAACATCAGGAGTATAAATAGGTGTAACACCTGTCAAAGGAACCGTATATGTTTCAGAGGTGTTATCATAAGCAAAATCGATACCATATCCTTCAATCGTACCGTGAACAGGAGTAACCTCTGTGCCAAAAAGCTCAACAAATTCTTCCTCAACGGCAGATTTCGGAATAGAAAGTCCACTATCATTACTCTCAAATGAATCAGGTGCCACATCGTTTTTAAGAAGTGACCAGATAGAAATTTCCATAAGCTGACTCATATCCGCCTTTGTAATATCGTCAAAGCTGTCAGGGTCAATAAGCACAACAGGAGTAAGGAATTTTTCATACTCCTCATAATGTCTTGATTTGTCTATTGCTGTGTCAATGCCTTTAACACCTGCAACAACAACAGTTGCAAAACCAATTGCAGCAAGTAACACCACAATCAAACCTACCGGAAATGCCCATTTCTGTTTTTTATTGTTATTTGACATTAACTTCACCTTACCTGACCATTACCGTAAATTTTATATTTAAATGAATTTAACTGTTCAAGTCCCAAAGGTCCTCTTGCATGTAATTTCTGTGTTGAAATGCCGATTTCAGCACCAAAGCCAAATTCTCCACCATCAGTAAATCTTGTACTTGCATTATGATAGACTGCTGAAGAATCCACACTATTCATAAATTTTTCAGCATTTTCATTGTTTTCTGTAATTATGCTTTCGCTGTGACCTGTGGAGTATCTTCTGATATGCTCAACTGCTTCTTCAAGTGATGAAACGATTTTAACTGACATTTTATAGTCGAGATATTCCATTGCCCAATCCTCTTCTGTCGCTTTTTCTATATCAGGACAAATTTCACAAGCAACTTCGTCACCATAAAGAATTACATTCTTTTCATCTAATTTGGCTTTTATTGCAATAAGAGCAAATTCAGCAATGTTTTTATGAATCAAAAGACTTTCTGCAGTATTACAAACAGAAATTCTCTGTGTTTTTGCATTATATACAATTTCTGCAGCCATATCAATATCTGCAAATTCATCAACATAAATATGACAATTTCCTGCACCTGTTTCGATTACAGGTACTGTTGAATTCTGTACAACTGCATTGATAAGGTTTGCACTTCCACGAGGAATCAACACATCTACATATTCATTCATTCTCATAAGTGCAGTTGAACTCTCTCTTGATGTATCACGAACAAGCTCAATAATATCAGGATTAAACCCGACACTCTCAACTGCATCTCTCATTATATCCATTATTGCAGAATTCGAGTTGAATGCCTCTTTACCACCACGAAGAATTGCAGTATTACCTGATTTTATACTGAGAGCAGCAGCATCACTTGTAACATTTGGTCGTGCCTCATAAATAATTCCGATTACACCAAGTGGAGAGCTTACTCTCTGGATTTTCAAGCCATTTGGTCTTTCTGTTTCCCAAAGAATTTTGCCAACTGGGTCTGGAAGTGATATAACATCCTCAACACCTTGTGCCATACCTTCAACTCTGTCAGCATTTAACATAAGTCTGTCAAGAAGTGCCTTTGACATACCATTATTCTTACCATTTTCAAGGTCAATTTCATTAGCTTTTACTATCTTATCGCAATTTTCACGAAGAGCATCTGCAATAGCCTTTAATATTCTGTTTTTTTCATCAGTAGTTGCAACTGAAAGCTGTACTGATGCATTTTTCACTCTTTTGCCGATTTCAGTAAGCATAGTTTATTTCCCCTTAAAGAATGTTCCAACCTGTTTTCCGTCAAGAGCCTTATAAATTTCAGTTGGATTTTCACCATTCATAACGATTGTATCGATTCCTGCCGCCATTGTAATCTCTGCTGCATGAAGTTTTGTAACCATTCCGCCTGTGCCAAGATTTGAGCCCTTGCCGCCTGCGATTTTATATAAATCTTCATTAATTTCTGTTACAAGAGGAATAAGTTTTGCATCCTCATTTTCATTAGGATTTGAATCATAAAGACCATCAATATCAGAAAGAATAATAAGTGCATCTGCATTGATAAGTTTTGCCACAATTGCAGAAAGTGAATCATTATCGCCATAAACAATTTCTTCAACTGCAACGCTGTCGTTTTCATTGATAACAGGAATTGCACCAAAGTCAAACAACTTATTAAATGTATTTATAAGATTCTGTCTTCTCTCATCATTTTCAACGTCACTTTTTGTAATAAGCAACTGACCAACTGTATGACCATATTCACCGAAAAGTTTGTCATACATGAACATCAGTTCACATTGACCGATAGTAGCAGCAGCCTGCTTGCCGGCTGTATCGGCAGGTTTTTCCTTAAGACCTAATTTACCAACGCCAACACCGATTGCACCACTTGTTACAAGAGCTACCTCAATACCCGAGTTGACAACATCAGAAAGCACACTAACTAACTTGTGCATTCTTCTTATATTAGTTTTTCCTGTATTATATGTAAGAGTTGATGTACCAACCTTGACAACTATTCGCTTTACATCCTTTAAAACTGCCATAATCCTACCTCGTAAAACTATAATCATAATATTTTATCACATATTTTTCTCTTTAACAACTGTTTTATTGCATTTATATGAGTAACAAAAAAATTTTATCTTCATACAATGGTACTGTCAGTTGATAATTTTATGGGAGGAATATATATGTCAGAAAACAAAAACTGTACACCCACTAAAATCAAAGAAGCTGTTTGCATTGACACAAACAGAGTTTATGACTCCTGTGCAGACAAAGATTGCCTTGAAGATTTACAGGTTTATTTCACAGGGTCAGCACAATGCATAATTGACAGAGCAACAAATGTCCGTTGTCGTGGTGCAGAAGTACTTAACGCCTTTATTGAGGTAGAAAAAGTGCCGTTTAACAGAGGTTATTATTCTGTTGATATTACTTATTATTTTAAGATTTTCCTTGATG
This sequence comes from Candidatus Fimenecus sp., assembly GCA_045593555.1. Lineage (GTDB taxonomy): Bacteria > Bacillota > Clostridia > Oscillospirales > Acutalibacteraceae > Fimenecus. The sequence continues at coordinate 45,430 of JAZNWU010000027.1, forward strand.
TTTTCTCAGGTCACACCAATCCACCTTGTACCGTTGAAGGCCTTGCATCATTCTCTAAAAAATGCATTCTCTATGGTTCAGAGGGCAATGTAAAGGTATTTTCATCCGAATTTGCTTGTAACGATGTTGATGAACAGCTTGATATGGTCAGCACAAATCCAAAGGCAAAAGTTCAGACTGTTGACCCGATTTGCCTTGATGCAAAACTCAGAGATGCAAATGAATGTAAGTCCTGTTATACCTGCTGTTGTTGTCAACCATCTCGACTTCCTCGTTGTGTTTGTCGTTGCTTTGATGGAGATTTTGACTGCTACGATAACGAGCCACAAAAGACCGTTACAGTTACTCTCGGTATTTTCACAATTGTTCAACTCGAAAGAGATGTACAAATGCTTATTCCTGCATATGACTTCTGCATTCCAAGTAAAGAATGTGCCTGCGACAATGAAAATCCTTGTGACGCATTCAGAAGAATACAATTCCCTATTGACGAATTTTTTCCACCAAAAGAAGGTTGCCTGAAAGATAGTTATCGACCATCTTGTGCTTGTGGTGACTAAAAAATAAACCCCGTACACAGTACGGGGAATTTTTATTTAATTAATCGTGGTTACGCTTGTTAAAACGTCTTTTACCACCGTCACGCTTTTTTGGTTCTTCATCGATATCATTTTCAGGAGTAAGTCCTTTAACTTCGATAAGAGCATCACGACGAGAAAGATTAAGTCTGCCCTGGTCATCAATTTCAAGTACCTTTACAAGCACTGTATCACCAACATTAACAACATCTTCAACCTTTTCTGTACGTTTAACATCAAGACGGCTGATGTGAACAAGACCTTCTTTACCCGGAGCGATTTCAACAAATGCACCAAAGCTCATAAGACGAGTTACAACACCGTTATAGATTGCACCGATTTCAGGGTCTTTTGCGATAAGTTCAACAATTGAAAGAGCACGTTTTGCATTGTCAAGGTCAATGCCTGAAATAAATACACGACCATCTTCTTCAATGTCAATCTTAACATCACATTCAGCCTGAATCTTCTGGATAACCTTACCCTGCTTACCGATAACATCACCGATTTTCTCAGGATCAATCTTTGTTGAAAGCATCTTTGGAGCATACTTTGAAAGTTCTGCTCGAGGTTCGCTGATACATGGAAGCATAATTTCATCAAGGATGTAATTTCTTGCCTTGTGTGTCTTTGCAAATGCTTCTCTAATGATTTCAGGTGTAAGACCGTGTACCTTAAGGTCCATCTGGATAGCTGTGATACCGTTCTTTGTACCTGCTACCTTAAAGTCCATGTCGCCATAGAAGTCTTCAAGGCCCTGAATGTCAACCATTGTCATAAAGTCGCCATAAACGCCTTCATCACCTGTGATAAGACCACAAGAAATACCTGCTACAGGAGCCTTGATTGGAACACCTGCTGCCATAAGTGCAAGAGTTGAACCACAGATTGAACCCTGTGAAGTTGAACCGTTAGAAGAAAGAACTTCTGATACAACACGGATAGCATAAGGAAATTCATCAACTGATGGAAGAACAGGAACAAGAGCCTTTTCAGCAAGTGCACCGTGACCGATTTCTCTTCGACCTGGTCCACGAGATGGCTTTGTTTCACCAACTGAATATGATGGGAAATTGTAGTGGTGGATATATCTCTTTTCAGTCTGTTCATCAAGACCGTCAAGAAGCTGTGCATCAGCCATAGGTCCGAGTGTTGCAATTGAAAGGACCTGAGTCTGTCCACGAGTAAACATACCTGAACCGTGAGCACGAGTAATCAAATCAACTTCAGCATTAAGAGGACGGATTTCGTCGATACCACGACCGTCAACACGCTTGTGTTCATCCTTAAGCCAAGCACGAACAACATGTTTCTGAACAAGATACATAATTTCGTCAAGCTTTGCTTCGTTACCTTCAAATCTCTCATCAAATTTTTCGTGAACTGCTTCGTAAATTGGAAGAAGAGCTTCGTCACGAACAAGCTTATCGTCTGTATCAAGAGCCTTCTTAACATCTTCAATGCAGAATTCTTCGATTTCTGCCATAATTTCAGGGTCCGGGTCAGATGATTCATAAGCGAACTTTGGCTTACCGACTTCTTCAACGATGCCCTGAATGAATTTAACTATTTTCTGGTTTTCTGCGTGACCTACCATAATAGCGTCAAACATTGTATCGTCATCGATTTCGTTTGCACCTGCTTCAATCATAGCAACAAGGTCAGCAGTAGAAGCAACTGTCAGAACAAGGTCTGACTTTGCTCTTTCCTCAAGATTTGGGTTGATAACGATTTTACCATCAACAAGACCAACGTTAACACCTGAAATTGGACCATCCCAAGGAATATCTGAAATTGCGATTGCTGCTGAAACACCAATCATAGCTGTGATTTCAGGTGAGCAATCAAGGTCAACTGACATTACAGTAGCAACTACTGAACAGTCATTTCTGAGGTCTTTTGGGAAAAGAGGACGGATAGGTCTATCGATACAACGAGATGTAAGGATAGCCTTTTCACTTGCTCTGCCTTCTCTTCTCTGGAATGAACCAGGAATACGACCTACTGAATACATTTTTTCTTCATAATCAACTGAAAGTGGGAAGAAGTCCACACCTTCTCTTGGTTTTGCAGAAGCTGTAACTGTACAAAGAACTTCTGTTTCACCATAACGAGCCATAACAGCTGCGTTAGCAAGACCAGCCATCTTGCCTGTTTCAAGAGTCAATTTTCTGCCTGCAAGTTCAGTTTCCCAAACTTTAAAATTCTTGAAAAACATAATTTTTACCTTCCTTATTTTTATATTTCACAAGGCAAAAATCTGTTTAGCAATAAATACAATCTTCAATTTCTTGAAAACTCTATTTACCGCTAAATGCGAGATTTTCTGCCTTGTAATTAACTACCATTAAATGCAATTCAAGGCAGATAAGTTTTCACCTATCTGCCTTAATTTGTTTTGATTACTTACGAAGACCAAGTCTTGCAACGATTGAACGATATCTTTCGATATCCTTCTTCTGAAGATATGCGAGAAGATTTCTTCTACGACCAACCATCTTAAGAAGACCACGACGAGAGTGATGGTCCTTCTTGTTAACCTTAAGGTGCTCAGTTAAATCGTTAATTCTCTTTGTGAGAACAGCAATCTGAACCTCAGGAGAACCTGTGTCGCCTTCGTGAGCAGCGTATTCAGCCATAATAGCCTGCTTTTCTGCCTGTGTCATTGTCATTTCACCTCATTTTAATAGAATAAATTCAACTCAGATGCCCCAGATGAAAGTAGGTGAAAACACTCTACGAGTTTACTCAATCACCCGAGTGCACAGAGATAGCCTTGATAGTATAACACAAGAGTTTCAAAAAATCAAGTGTTTTTTATCTTAATATTATTCCGCTTTGTTGTGATGCAGTTACATCGGAATTGCGATTGAAATATGCATCATAAACTTCTCTTACATAATTGCCAAGACCTGATGAGTCCACATTTTCAATAGCAATAACAACTGCGATTTGTGGATTATCGGCAGGAGCATAAGAAATCATAAAACCATTTGTGTATGCAACTGTTACGCCATTGACTTTTTTCTTTGCCTGTGCAGTACCTGTTTTTGTGGCAACCTTATATTCACAACCCTTAAAGGCTGCAAGAGAATTTGCCATTGAAATCATACCTGTTCTCACAGATGCAAAGTTTTCAGCAGATGCATTTACTTTATTAAGTACAACTGGCTCTGCTTCATATATAGTTTCTGAATAATCATATGATTTTATACTCTTGATAAAATGAGCCTTGTATCTTGTTCCGCCATTCGCAAGAGTTGCCACATATGAACAAAGCTGAATTGGTGTAAACAAGTTATCTGACTGACCGATTGCAGCCTGAACGGTATTACCGGGATACCATATGCCACCTGCAGCCTCACGAGCCTCTTTACTTGCTGCCTGACCTTGTGCTTCTGTAAGTTCAACACCTGTCTTTTGTCCAAGACCAAACATTGTAAAATATTCATTCAATTTTGCAATACCAAGCTGTCTGCCCACTTCATAGAAATAAGTATTACAAGAATATGTTATTGCCCTTGTCAGATTCATATAACTATTACCGTGATTACCAACGCCGACACAGTTAAGTGGCAGGTCAGCAAAATAGTTATATTCAAGGTCACAGAAAAATGCATCTTCTGCTGTTACAATACCCTCTTCAAGACCTGCAAGTCCAACTGCAGGCTTTACAGTAGAACCCGGAGCATAAGTGCTTCGCAAAGCTCTGTTCCACAATGGTGCAGACTTATCAGTATTGAGTTCAACAATATTTTCCTTATATGTTTCAAGGTTGTATGTCGGATATGTTGCACAGGCAAGAACGGAAAAGTCACTTACATCCATTACAACAATACTGCCTGCCGTATCGATGCCTGAATGTTCTTTTGTGCTATTAATTTTTGATGACAGAATCTCCTGTACCTGTTTCTGTAAAGGTGCGTTTATTGTAAGAATAACATTATTCCCGTTAACAGGCGCTGTTGTAACCTCTGTTGATTTACTTCCATCAGCGTTTGTAACTGTTGTAAGTATTCCGTTTGTACCACGAAGTTCATCTTCCATGGCACTTTCTATACCGAATTTACCAAGTTTATCAGTCATTCCGTATGAACGAAGCTTAAGCAATGTTTTTTCTTCTTCTGTAAGAGTTTCATCATTGATAGCTTCTTTATATTCTTCATTTTTAGCAGAATATTCTTCCGCACTGATATAGTCATAATATCCGATTATATGTGGTGCAATTTCACCATCATAATATTCTCGATTAGTATCCACACGGACTTCAATACCCTTATAAAATCTGCTTTGTTCTTTAATAAGGGCAACTATATCAGTAGAAACATCTTCTGCAATAGTATACGGATTATTCTTTGAAAAATCAGCTTTTGTCATTGCAACATATACAGTTGCAAGCATAACAGCATCTTCTTTTGAAAATTCCTGAAGGTCATAATATTCACATAAAGCATCAAAACAGTTTTTTGCAGTAGCATATGTGTTCAAATTCAGATAATCCTTTGCAAATAGCTTATTTTTTAATGATGATATACCATCTGTATATTTTAACTGTCCATCTTCAATTACCATGAAATCAGCATAATTATATTCAATTCCATTTTCTTTGAAAAGTCTTAAAAGAGATAGTAAAATCTCATTTCTTTCTTCTTGTTCTGAAGCTCTTGGAAAATAAGATGCATCAATATAAATTGCATTTGATTGTGTACTATACACAAGAGCCTGACCACTTGAATCAAGAATCTCGCCTCTTATTGCCTGAATCTGTGTATTAGCAGAAGAATAATAAATATTCTGTGACGAATATTCGTCAGCATCTATAACCTGAATTCTGAAAAGGTCGGCAATAAAAAGTGATATAACAAACAAAACTGCAACTACAAATGCTGTTGCTCTCATTTTAAAACTGTATGCTTCTTTCACCTTATCGCCACCTTTCTTGATTTTTATTTTAATTAATATTCTGTATAGTCAAAAGAGAATTTTCTGTAAATTGTTCTTATGAGATAATACCATATCGGAGTCAGTATAAATGAATACAGCCCCATAGGAAGATAATACCTTAAAAATATCTGTCCTGCACCGTCAACACCTCTTGCTGAAATGAAAAACAATACATATGTGACAAGATAAACAAACATAATACCGGAGCACACTATAAAATAAGTGACGATATTATTGCGTAAGAAAATTCGCAACAACACACCACAAATGGCACATGCTACCGTAAGATAAAGTGCAACATATCCGTCTGCAGTAACGGTTACCGTATCCCACAGAATTCCGGCTAAAAGTCCTGCAACAGCACCAATAATCTCACCTTCAAACATAGCAATACAAACTGCAACAGGGATAATCAAAAGAGGCCTCACCTGTGCAATTTCAGGAAAAATCGGAACTGTATTCTGCAGAATATGTGCCAGAAAAATTATTAAAGCATACACAAGGTATCGCTTTGTTTTTATTTTAGTCTGAACAGTCATAATCTTTTATTTTTCCTCGTAAGCAGTAATTATAAAGCAATCGTGAATTTCCTTTGAGTTAACAACCGGTTCAATAACAGCATATGATGACAGGTCCGTTTCACTTTGCTGAACAGAAGAAACCGTACCAATTATCAAATCTTTCGGAAAAATTCCGCCCGTACCTGATGTGCAAACAATTCCACCTTCTGAAATTGCAGTTTTCGTATCAAGTCCTGTGAGTTTACACTTTTCATCAACAGACAATTCATAAGTAGCAGAAACATACCCTAACTCACCTGTTCTGATTTCATAAGCAGCAATATTTACAGACGGGTCAAAAACCGAACGAACAACACAAGATGTTGCACTTACCTCAGTAACTACACCGATAAGATATTCACCTGAAATTACAGCATCATTTACCTTAACATCATCTGCACTTCCTCTGTCAAGTGTAAATGAACCAAATATATCTGCTGCATCTCTGCCGATAACTGTCGCATAAGTCCATGTGTAATCAGGATGCTTTTCTCTGACATCAAGAAATTCTTCATAAGATTCAAGCTTCTTTTTTGTATTTTCATAATCAACTAACTGACTTTGATAATCAGCAACCTGCTGTTCAAGCTCTGCAACTCTTTCCTGATATGATTTTGATGAAATGAATCCACCTGAAAAATCATCAAATTTTGCAGATAAAGCAGAAGCAGCATCTTGTAAAGGTGTTGTTATTATACCAACAACATTCGTGAGTGGTGAAGTTGAACTTGACACAACAGTAGCCAGAACCGTTGCACTTAAAAGAATTACTGCAACAGTTATCAAAACCTTGAATGTTGTACTTTTAAAGAAATTGTTCATTTAAATCTCTCCGAAAAATTAAATGTTACCCTTTTCGAGGCACACACCCATACCTGTTGCAACACAATCCATTGGATAAGGCGCTATATGAACAGGAATCTTTGTTTCTTGTTCAATGAGCTTGTCCAACTCACGAAGTAATGCACCGCCACCTGTGAGCATAATTCCGTTGTCAACAATATCTGACAAGAGTTCCGGTGGTGTCTTTTCAAGAGTAGAACGAATAGCGTCAATAATCTGTGAAACAGGTTCAGAAATAGCTTCACGAACATCCTCTGATGTAACTTCGATATTCTTTGGCAAACCATCAACAAGATTTCTGCCACGAACATCCATAGCACCTTCGCCATCATAACTCATTGCAGAACCAATTTTAATTTTAAGTTCTTCAGCAGTTCTTTCGCCGATAAGAACATTATGCTTTTTACGTATGTATTCGATAATTGCCTCGTCGAAATCATCACCTGCAATACGGCTTGACTTTGCAGTAACAATGTCACGATATGAAATAACTGCTACTTCAGTTGTACCGCCACCGATATCAACAATCATACTTCCCACAGCTTCAGTTACAGGAAGTCCCACACCAATAGCAGCTGCTAAAGGCTTGTGAATAAGAGAAGCATATTTTGCACCTGCATCTCTTGCTGCATCATGAACTGCCTTACGTTCAACCTCTGTAATACCAGATGGAACACAAATGAGAACTCTTGCTCTGACAAAAGGAGTTTTGTTGATTACCTTTTTAATAAACTCCTTAAGCATATCTGATGTGATTTCAGAATTGATAATAACACCATCTTTTAATGGTTTTACAGCAGAAATAGAACCGGGTGTCCTGCCTATCATATCCTTTGCCTCATTACCAACTGCAACAACTGTTGGTGGATTTGCTTTTTCATTAACTGCAACAACAGATGGCTCACGAAGAACAATGCCTTTTCCTTTAAGATAAACAATTGTGTTTGCAGTACCCAAATCAATACCGATATCCTGTGCAAATAGCATTTCAACATCTCCCCAAATACAAATATATAATATGAAATTAAAATCAAATATAATCTATTTTATTATAACAAAAAAGTGGATACTATACAATACCCACAGAAAAAATTTACACTATATTCAAAGAAAAAAGAAAGCGCCCATCCTATTGGACAGACGCTTTTTCTTATGTCGGCATTACCTATTTTCCCGGGCCGCTTCCAGCCAAGTATCTTCGGCGCAAATGAGCTTAACTACCGTGTTCGGGATGGGAACGGGTGGACCCTCATTGCAATCAACACCAACTCACGAAACACTTTATCTCGTGAACGCAAGAGATATTCTAACAGAACAGTCAACAAAATGCAAGTGTTTTTTTCATATTTTTTCATTTTTTACATTTTGAACAAATATAAAGCTTAAATTTTACTCTAAAAAGTCAATTTAGCACAATATTTATAGTAAAAGCAGGACAAAACTGCCCTGCTTTTCTAAAAAACTCATTATTTAATAGCCTTTGAAACATCTAACATTACATATTCGTATCCTTGATTTGGCTCAACTGCCGAATAAACAATTGTTGTATTGTTAGCAAATGCAAGATTTTTGTGCTGAGAGAAATTATCGTCCTCGTATTTTGCATATTTATTGGTCTTCAAATCGAAAATATGCACCTGATAATCTATTGCACTATTTACAGTTCCCAGGACAACAAGATATCTTCCGTCGTTGCTAATTACCATCATTTCAGGATTAGACATTCCGTAACCTTCAACTGCAACTTCTTCACCTGTTTTAACATTGTAAAGATTACCGTTGTATTTATCAAGAAGATATTCGTTGTGATAAAGATAACTCGTATTATTGTGAAGTGAGAAAACAACACTTTCTTTATCATCTTCTTTTCTAATCACATTAAATCCCGTATCAGTGACCTTAAGATAACTGACAACATCACCATCTGTAAACACAAAGCTACCTGCTACATCTTTTGCAAAAAGTGACTCCTTTCCATCAGCCTTAAGATAAATATCTTTTTTGTTTGTAGTCACGTCAGATTCTCTTGTCGTGAAGAATGGAATTCTGCCATTTGTTGATGCATATCCCTCATCAGTGAGAGTTGAATATCCGGTTGAATATATACTGTTATCACTTGTTAAGAATCTTGTTGTTTTGCCTGTCACAAGGTCAACAATGTAACTATCAGTCCATATGTTACAGCTCTGTGAAACTGCTTCTGTATTTGAGGTTGCAAGTAATAACGCCTTGCCTTCCTGCTCATATCCTTTTGGAAGATTCACAAGTTTAAACACTACCATACTATGGTAATAATTCCCTTGATTTTCTGTTGCACGGAAAACACCTGTACCGAAAAGTTGACTATCCTTCTGAACATAATCAACTTTTACAGGTAATTTGTCCTGACCGAGTTCAACCACAGCTTCTACAGTTCCCGTTGGCTGAATTGGAATCATTTTGTTATTATTACACTGATAATAAGCAAGCTTATATTCTGATGAATATGCATAGAAAACATTGTCAATATCTGACTGAATAAAATGTCCTGACGCACCTTCACGCTGAATCTGAATTTCAGAAACCTTTTTGCCTGGTTCTATAACCACACCTGAATTCTGTGTGTTATTATTTCCAAATGGCAGGAATTTGACACAGACAAAAGCAATTGTAAGTAAAAGTGCAAGAATTATGAGAATAAAAGTCAAATGGTCTTTCATTGTCATCATTGAAACAGTTGATTCTTCATCCTGCTCATTTGTTGACTCTTTTATCTCTTTTGTTTTCTTTTCCTTTTTCTCTTTTGGTATTTTTTTCTTCTTTTCTTTTTTCTTCTTTTTTGTTTCAGGCTCTTTTGCTTGTTCTACATTTTCCTCTGTTGTATTTTCCACAACTGTTGCTTCAAAAGGAAGAATCTCTTCAATCGTTTCTTCTTTTAAAACTTTTTTAGACTCGGCAACATCTTCACTTTGTTTAATCTTTTCTTCATCAGGTACCGAATCTTCAAAAGAAAGAAGTATTTCAAATCCAGGTTTTTCTGTTTTTTCTGCAGTTTCTTCCTGAACATCATTTTCTACAACTGGTTTTTCCATCTGCACAGATGCATCTTTTTTATTTAAAAATGCAAATCTTGAAAACTTTCCCTGTTCCGGTTTTTGTTCTTCAATTACAGGTTCATTTTCACTCGACAGTTCAACGACCGTTTCCTTTACAGGAATTTCTGTTTCTTCTTGAAAATCTTCAATAAAAACAATCTCCTCTTTACCGGAGTCTATTGTTTTTTCAGTTTTTTCATCAACATCATCCAGCACGATTATAATCTCATCAATTGTTTCTTCAGGGTCTTCAGGTATTTCTATTATTTCACCAACTGTTTTTTCCTGAATCGCCTGTTCCGCTGACTCTTCATCAACTTCAGACTCTTCTTTCTCAAAAAAATCAGGTTCATCTTCTTTTTTTGAAAAGAATGGAAAGCCTTTAACTTTCTTTTCTTTTTTAGACTGTTTTTCTTCGACTACTTCGTCTTCTTCTGCATCAGTGACAGACTCATCAAAGTATTCTTCAGTCTGTAGTTTTGGCTCATCCTTTTCTTCTTTTACGGGCTGAACAATTTCTTCAACTTCTTCAGTTTCATTGTCTTCTATTGGACGATTGTTATAATTGTTCTTCTTTTTCTTAAAGAAAGAAAAACCTTTAACCAAAGGACTTACTGAACGAGATTCTTCATACTCTTCATCGTATTCTTCAAAATCTTTCTCTTCATCATCCTCATCAAAGGCTGAAGAAAAATCCACAAAATCAGGTTCTTCTTCCTTTGCAATAGCATGTTTTTGCTTATCTTCGACTACAGAATTTTCGTCTTTATCTATATTTTTATTAAAAAGGGTTTTTTCGTCTGACAAAATAACACCTCCAAAAATCTATACATAATTATTATACAATCTTTCTCATAATAATGCAATAAGAAAAAATGGGGGATAGAAATCTCTATCCCCCTTAAAAAATCTGTTTAGTTTTTGTTAAGTGCTGCGAAATTGTCTTTATTTGCGTTGTAAAGCTTTTTGAACACTTCAAAATTCTTATCGTAAATCGCCTTGTTCTCTTTATTTGGAATGTAAGTGTTTACTGCAGGAATAAGTTTCTTTGCTTCCTGAACACTTGGAATAATACCTGCATTAACTGCAATAAGTACTGCCGCACCAACAGCACCAACATTCTGTGGACTTGCAACGGTTTCAACAACTCTGCCTGTACAGTCAGCAAGAATCTGACTTGTAACTGCTGAAAGAGCACCACCACCAACAAAACGGATTGTGTTTGATGTCTTGATTTTCTTATCCTGAGTTTCAAGGAACCAACGAAGATGGAAACAAACACCTTCAACAACAGCTCTGATAAGCTCTGTCTTACCTGTGTCAAGGCTTATGTTGAAGAACATACCTCTTGAATTAGGGTCTTCAAACGGACAGCGATTACCATGAAGCCAAGGTGTGAAGATTACTCCGCCACTACCTGCAGGAATTGAATCAACAACAGCCATCATATAATCGTAAAGATTTGTATATACAACTTCCATATCAGCATTTTTATGTTTAAGGTCGTGCTGTTTATCAAGATAAATATCAATTTCGTCAAGTGCCAAATGATCCTTAACCCATTCAACGCACTTACCTGCAGTTTCAAGCTCTGCAAAGTAGTTGTAAATACCATCAGCAGCACCAACAACAGCTGCAATCATAGCACTTGCATCAACAATACTCTTATCAGCAACAGTTGAAACCCAACCTGATGTACCCTGATAAATATGAGTGTCACCAAGAGCAGTTGCACCTGCACCAACACCGATAAGAGTAGCGTCACCGCCACCACCGAAAACTGCAATTCCGGGAACAAGGCCTAATTCTTCAGCCTGTTTTGCACGAAGAGTACCGATTTTTTCTGTACAGTCAACAATTTTTGCAAGGTGGTCCATATTAACACCAAGCAATTTGCAAATTGTCGGACTCCAACATTTCTTATTAATATCATATAACAAAGCACCGAAAGCAGAGTCTTTTGTCATTACAAACTCGCCTGTCATTCTTGCAATAAGATATTCCTTAACGTCAAGCCATTTATGTACTTTCTTAAAGTTTTCAGGCTCGTGAGCCTCTGTCCATTTATATTTCCAGACAGGGTCCTTAACACTTGCTGCAACAGCACCTGTAATCATAAGTGATGGAAGAAGTTTAATGATATTAGCACCTGCAATCTGTGGTCCATAAGCAATACCTTTTTTAAGTTCCTCTGTTGCACGTTGGTCCATATAGCTGAATGCACGACGAACATGATTTCCGTCTTTATCAACAAGAACTAAGCCCTGCATCTGTGAACAGAATGAAATACCATAAACACTTTTAGGGTCAACGCCTGCTTCAGCCATAACTTTTTTTGATGTTGAACACATTGCTGCCCACCATTCGTCAGGGTCCTGTTCTGCACCACCGTTAGGCATAATGTAGAGTTTATAGCCCTCACTTGCAGCAGAAATAAGTTCAATGGTCTTTCCTATTTTGAAAAGACAAGTTTTAACACCTGTTGTACCTATATCAAAGGCAAGAGCATAGATTTCTTTTTCCATTTTCATTTTCTCCTTCAACTTAAAAGTTGTACATACAATAATATTATCATATTAAAGTGTTTTTGTACAGAATTATTTTAATTAGTTCTCTGCTTTAAGATTTTTCATTTCCTTGCTGAAAACAATTGCAAATGTAATTGATGCGGTTAGTATTGAAATTGCATCTGAAACAGGCTCTGCAAGGAATACTGCAAACACCTTGTTTTCGAAGAAATTAGGTAAAATATAAATCAAAGGCACTAAAAGAATTACTTTTCTTAAACAAGCAATAAAAAGTGATGCCTTTGCTTTGCCGAGAGCAATAAAAGTCTGCTGAACCGCCATTTGTATTCCAAAGAATACCATTGCACAACCATAAAGACGAATTGTCCATGTTGCAGTTTCCACAAGTTCAGGATTGTCGTTAAATATTCCTATAAAGAACTGCGGGAACAGCTCAATAGCCATACCGAAAATAAAAACATAAGAGAAGCAAATAGTCAAAAATGCTTTAAAAGCCTGTTTTACTCTATCAGCATTTTTTGCTCCATAGTTATAACTGATTATAGGCTGTGCACCCTGACCGATACCTTGCGCAGGTACCCATGCCATCTGGAAAACTGTTGTGCAGATTGTCATAGCCCCTACGGCAATATCACCGCCATACTTCTGTAATGATGAATTAAATGCCACATTGATTACAGCTTCAGTTGCATTCATAATAAACGGAGAAATACCGAGTGCAAATACAGGTAAAAGAATTTTTGCAGACGGTAAAAGATTTTCTTTTCTTATTCTGAGTTTTGTCTTTTTACCAAGTAAGAAGCAAAGCACCCATATTGCAGAAACTGCTTGAGAAATAATCGTCGCAACAGCAGCACCGCTGACACCCATATCAAAAGCAAAAATAAATATTGGGTCAAGGATAATATTACAAATCGCACCTATAAGCACAGTTGCCATACTGATTTTTGTAAAGCCTTGTGTTGTGATAAACATATTAAGTCCAAGGCTAATCATAACAAAAATTGAACCTGCTGAATAAATCTGCATATATGGAAGTGCATATATTATTGTTTCTTCACTTGCACCGAAAGCCATTAAAAGCCTTTCACCAAATGCCATAAATAATATGGTCAATACAATAGCAAAGAAGAACAATAACACAAAACAGTTACCAAGAATTTTCTCTGCTTTTTTAATATCGCCTTTTCCCATTTCAATAGCAGCACGAGGAGCACCGCCCTGAGCCACAAGCATCGTAAATGCAGATATAAGAGTAATTACAGGCACACAAAGTCCCACACCTGTAAGTGCTACCGTGCCCACATCTTCCATGTGTCCTATATAAATTCTATCCACCACATTGTAAAAAAGATTTACAATCTGTGCAAGAATTGCAGGAATACTCAATTTAATTATAAGGCTCCAGATAGGTGCCGTGGCCATTTGTTTTGATATATCTTGTCTTTTATCCATTTTCTCACCCGATTGACATTTATTTAATCAAATACTGATATTTTTCTAAATAATCTTTTATTTCATTTTTTGTTATATATTCCGTCAAACAACCTACACCTGTAACACACTTACCACCTGTGATGTTACCTGCTAATATACATTTTCTGAAATCAAAATCATTGTAAAGTCCGTAGATAAAACCCGAAAGAAATGCATCTCCTGCACCTGTTGCATCTACGCACTTGAACTCATCAATGTTTTCAACTACAAAATAGTCACTATCATAGCCTGCACAACCGAGTTTACCGAGTTTTACAACAGGTTTCTCAAAATATTCGTGGAGAATCTTAAGTGCCTCTTTATAATCTCTTGTACCTGTCAATTTTTCTGTTTCATCGATGTTAGGTGTGTAATAATCAGCAATTTCAATTAATTCTTTATGTTTTCCAATAGACATATCGTCACTATATCCCGTATCAAGCACAAGGATTGTGCCGTCTTTTTTTAGCTCCTTATACACCGGAGTGATTTTCTCCTGCATAGCAACAACCTTTGCACCCTTAAGAGCATTATAGATTTTTTCATGCATTTCATCAGAATAGATTTCTGTGCCACCATAAGACACAAAAGTCCTGTCTGTACTTGTAATGATTGCAGAAGTCACATTCAGCGGATAATTCTGACTCTCAAAAATCTCGTAATTTGTTCCACTTTTAATAAGCTCACCTTTTGCAAAGTCTGAAAACATATCGTCGCCTAAAAAAGTACCGATTTTTGCAGGAATACCTAAACGGGAACAATTTATCATTGTTGCAGGAAGTCCACCACCAAGACAAACCTTGAAATCTTTTGAGTAGATTTCTTCACCCTCATTTGGAATTCGTGGCATTCCCGAATAAAGCAAATCAACATTTAATTTTCCGAATGCACCAACAAAACTCATTTCCATTCTCCTGTAAAATCTTTGTTAAGTTCAATATATTGGTCAACTAATTTCTCCGCAAGTGAATATGAACCCACCAAAGGGTGCAGATAAAGGCAATCAACTGCACTTTCTCTGTCACAATTTATAATCGCCTTTGACGCAAGTCGTTCATACGCCTTTACTCTTGTTATAATCTCTTTATTTTCAAAAGGCACATCACCAATCTGAATTGGTGTCACCTTACCGTTCTTAATTTCACAGGAAATTTCAACTGTATCACTTTCGTCGAGAAAATCAATAGCCTTGTTATCATTTGGAATGCAAGCAATCATTCTGCATTTTTCCGTTGAATTTTTAGCATCAATTATTCCAAGTGCCACACCTGCATATCCACCGTCGTCGGGTGCATACATATCAAAATGCCAAGTTGAATTTCTCTTTTCACCCGTTTCACTTGCCATATATGAATTTTCACGAAGTCCATAGTAATAATCGAATATTTCCAATGCTTTCTGGAAATCATTTTCAATATCAACCGCTGACAATTCCTCTGTCATTTTCTCATTTATATCAGCAATCTGCTCACCACGGGTACGCTCTGCCTTAAGAATATTCTCAACTGCCTTTTCACGATTATAGAAATAGTACATATATTCATTCGGAACATACTGTTTTCGCATCAAAAATTCCTTATTAAAATATCGCAAATCAGTATTTTCATAAGCCTTATCATCACTTACGATTTTAGCTGTGATATCCTCACCGTCTGCCTTGATGTATTTGAAGAAAGACAAATGATTAAGACCATAACAAAGTGCATCCAAGTGATTTTCAGGATAACCATAAAGTTCTTCAAATCGTCTTAACATTCCGCTTGGTGCATCGCAAATGCCATAAGTAAAATCATATCCCATATCACGAAGAGTCTGTGACACAACTCCTGCAGGATTTGTGAAATTAAACACCATAGCATCAGGCTTTGCGTATTGTTTCACCAATTCACAGTATTCTTTCAATGCAGGAATACTTCTCATTGCAAACGAGAACCCTGCCGCACCTGTTGTTTCCTGACCGAGAATACCCAAATCCAATGCAATTCTCTCATCACGGCAACGCATACGGTCACCACCTGCACGGATTGTAGTTATTACATAATCAGCATCCGTAATTGCCTCTTTACCGTCAGTTGTCAATGTGAATTTCAAAGCAGGACAAAGACGGCGAGAGACTTCTCCCGCCATCTTGCCGTAAATATTTAGTTTTTTCTCATTGCTATCCATAAAGACGAGCTCTTTTATTCCCATCTTCTGAGCTCTGTCCGCAATACTCTTTGCAAGAAACATTGAACGGACTCCGCCACCACCGATAACTGCAAGTTTCATAATATTCACCTATTAAAGAACATCAAACACATTGCTTTCGCCACTATCCAAATTGAGTCTGAGTGTCTTGTCAACACCATTTTCTGTGAAATCAAGACGAATTACATCTTCACTCTCAAACTCTGCAAAATTAACCTTGTAATCCTTATCCTTGAAGAAATCCTTAAGATATTCAATTCTGTTATCGTCAAAGTCACCTGCATTGTCAGAAACGAAAAGCACATTTCCGCAAATTGAGTTTACCTTACCGTGAAGAAGCTTCTGCTCCCAATTGTAACCGATGTTAATGTCACGAAGGAAGAATACGTCAGGGTCATTACAGAATGCTCTGCCGTCAAGGTGATTACGGAAGATTGTGTTAGTAATTGCATTCTGTGATGATGGAATTTCAGCATTGAATCTGATGCCTGTTACTATAGAGTTTATGTTAAGACTCTTTTTAAGTTCAAATTTCCAGTTTTTGTTTACGTCACAGCTGATACGACAAGCATCAAAGATACCCATACAAGCACCAAGAGGCACACCACAACCGAGAATCCACTTGTCACCACAAGCTTCACGAAGCAAATCTACACCGTCACACATAATCTCGCCACGGGTTTTGCCGTTTCTTGGTTCAATACACTGGCTATAAAGAAAGTCGAGTTTTACCATATCGAATCCCCAGACATTGAGAACTGTGTCGAAAACTTTTTTGATATATGCACGAACATCAGGATTGTAAATATCAAGTGTGTATGCACCGCCCCAACCCTGACAGCCAAGCATCTTTTTGCCTGTTTTGTTCCATCTGATAAGCCAGTCAGGATGCTTCTTTGCAATAATTGAAGAAACTTGAGCACTGAAAGGAGCAAGCCAGATACCTGCCTTATAGCCCTTCTTGTGAATTTCATCTGCGATATATTTCATACCCTTAGGGAATTTTTTGTGGTCAGTAATGAGCCAGTCACCAACTGCGTGCTGATAACCGTCGTCAACCTGGAAAATATTAACCTCTTCACTTGCTCTGTCAAGTCCGTTAAGGTCACGGATGATAATATTTTCATTGATATTCTGGAAATAGTTATACCATGATGTGTAACCTGAAAGATGCTTGATTGCAGGTTTCTTACAACCAACAAAGTCGAAGAAATACTTATCCATAACTTCGTCCATATTGCCCTCGATAATTGCAATATCGAACATTTCATATTCCTGACCCTCTTTGAGCACAAGACCTTCAACATCCTTTGTAACTCTGAACTTATCATTGTTCATATCAACTTCAAAGACTGTAAAACCTTTGCGTTCACTTCTTGAACCGTAAAGTTTGATTTCCTTTTCGCCTTTTTCACGGAAATAACAATATGTATAACCGTGGAACTTGCCTTTTTCACCATATCCCTTTGCAAAATGATAGTCACCTGAAAGTCCTGCAAAATGAGCAGTAAACTTTGTTATTCTTGCAAGCTCAAAAAGACCGTCAAATGTATCATCCTTTGAAAATTCACGAGATGTTGTCCAAGCCTGATAACCGTTTGCATAGAAAAGGTCGTCACTGTCAAAATCCTTTTCATATTCAAGAACACAAGTCACCATTTCAAAGCTTTTCTTTGCAGTAAGTACACCCTTGATGCTGTCATCAGTTTTTTCATATTTGAATGAGAAAAACTTGTTGTCAAAGCTCTTACAACGAACAATTGCACCATTTTCTTTTACATCAGCATAAAATTTACACATGGTAATTCCCCCCTAAAATCTTTCATACATAATAATCTTAACATATTAACTAACTAAAATCAACATTAAAACTATTATCTTCCCGACAATCATTCTGCACAAAAATTTGTATGTTTATTTATACATCCCGTCAAGTGACTTTCATCTGATTTTTAGTTATACTTAATTGAAGATTAAAAGCGAAATAAGGTGTTAATCAGTGAACAATACTGAATACGCTGTTCCTGCAAAAAGTCAAAGCGGAAAATATCTTTTTGCATATTTTGTAGGCAATGAGCCTGAACAAGAGCGAATTCATTTTGCAGTAAGTGAAGACGGATATAATTTTGAAGCACTCAATAATAATGAGCCTATTATCGTCCAGACAAAAGGAAAACAATGTGTCCGTGACCCATATATCGTAAAAGGTCAGGACGGATATTACTATATAATTGGCACAGATATGAAAAGTAAAGAAGGTTGGACTTCTAATCACGCACTTGTCACTTGGAAATCAAAAGATTTAGTTAATTGGACAGACGAAACAATCATAGATATGTGTGATTTTGGTGGAGTTTTTACCACCACTACAAGAGCATGGGCACCACAGGCATTGTGGGATGAAAAAGAAAAAATGTATATGGTATATTGGGCACATTCTGACCTGAAAAATGATATTGCTCAAATGTATTATGCTTATACATCAGATTTCAAAACTATAACTGAGCCAAAACTTTTATATGAACGTCCCGGAATTCAAACTATTGACGGTGACATAGCATATAACAAGAACAATGGAAAGTATTATCTTTATTTCAAGCACGACGAAGACCAGACAATTGCTTATACAACATCCGAAAATTTATCAGGACCATACAAAGAAGAATCAATCGTCGTTTCTCTTGCAAAAACAGGTGTTGAAGGTAGCGAAATCTATAACATCACAGGCACAGACCAGTGGATAATGATTATGGATGAGTACAGCACAGACCGTTTCTTTATGCAACAGACAACTGACTTTGAGAATTTCAAGCCTGTAAGCCCTGATGATTACAGCATGGATTTCAATCCTCGTCACGGAGCAATAACATCAATTACTGATGAACAGTATGAAGCGTTAATTAAACATTTCGGAAAATAAAAAAGACAGGATTTGAGTTTTTTACTCAAAATGAGTCCAATAAAAACGAACAGTAGAAAAAAAGACCACCTATAGTAGAATTAAGTATCTACCTTAGGTGGAATTTTTATGACTATAAGTTATCTACGTGTTAAAGATTACGAATAAGAAACTGAACAATTTTTAAAAAGAAGGTTCCACAAGAAACATGACAAAACCAAATTACTTTTTGACTGTAAATTCCATAAAACTTTTCCCACAACAACATTAGAAAATAACCCCAATATGTGTGTGAATGTATATAGACCCAATCAAAAATCTTACCCAATATATCCGTCCTTGTGGTTTGATACGATTTAATAAGGGTACATTCAGTTGGTCTTTTACAAGGAAACAAACCATTCTTTTTCATTGATTTAATGATTTGCTTCCTTTCATTTTTAGGCATTTTAGCAGATAAATTCAAGGTATACCAAGTAAATGACATCATCAAGTTCGCTGAAGCAACAGAATTACCTATCTTATTATCATAATACTCTTTCATTATTCTAGCAGAAATGAACTGGGACTTGATTTTCTTTTTATTTGCAACAACATCAAATGAAGTCATAGCAGAGTTTTCACGATTTCTATAAAGATACAGTGGTTTATCTACAACATAAAGAGTAGGATTATGAGAATTTATTTCGAACATAAAAACACTGTCTTCACAATAAGCTAAATCGGTATTAAATTTGCATTTATGTTCACAAATAAAAGAACGTGACAATAAACTTGAACACACGTTACTATCTGTTGCATTTGAATTTGTTTTAAGCTCGTCGTCATTAACATAATGACTGACGTCGCCACTAAAAATGAACATACCAACTCTTATTCTGTCAACATTGTTTTCTGTTATGACAGATTTAAGACTTAGCAGCGATTTATTCTTTAACACATCATCGGAATCAAAAAACCAAATATATTTACCTTTTGCTATGTCAATACCAACGTTTCTTGCTGATGAAACACCACCATTTTCTTTATCTATAACAACTACATTATGATATTTTGAGGAATACTTATGTAAAATACTCGAACTTCCGTCTGTGGAACCATCATTTACACAAATTATTTCATATTCATCGTGAGAAATGTTTTGATTAAGAAGAGAATCGAGGCACTCCTCAAGGTATAATTCAGTATTATACACCGGAACGATAAAACTAATAAGCATATATAATTTCCTTTGCTTTTATTTAATTATATTTCGAAAATTAGTTGATTTTATAAACATTTTTTATTGCATTACACCAGTTTTCAATACTGTATTTTTCAATAAACTCATTAGAGTTCGATGGTGCATTTCTATCAAGCTGTATAGCTTGTTCAATGGCTTTTGCACATGAAATATAATCCTCAGTCGGGTAAACAAAAGACTTATCATAACTATGAGACCATACTGTGGCAGGAATATCGCTCACAACAAGTGGTGTATTCTGAGAAATTGCCTCAAGCACACCATACGAAAAAGACTCTGTACGACTTGCCGACAAATAAACATCCGCGGCCTTATGGTATGCAAATATATCATCAGTGCTTTCAAGAAACTTAATAAAAGGACTACGAGGATCAACACTTGTGAACTCTTTTATAGATTTTAGACTATCGTCACTGGGGGTGTCGCTATGACCAACAACACCTAAAACTATGTTGGGATTTGATTTGCTTATTTTTTCAACGGCCTTAAAAGCAATATCCATCCCTTTAGTATGTAAATGCCAACCTAAAAACAAACATAGTTTCTGGTTGTCTTTAATACCAAGTTTATTACGCATTTCTTCCCTTGTGGCAAACTTATTTACGTTTCTATTAAAGGAAATGCCATTTGGAACAAAAAAACGTTTCGCAAAAATATAATACTTACATTTTCTTTCATTTACGCACACAATGCTTATGTTGTTCATTCTGTATCTTAATGATGTAAGTGCACAATAAGCTTTTTGTTTTACAAGATTAACTTGAGGATTGAACTCCATATGGTCATGAACGAAAATTTTAACACCAAGTGATTTTGCGTAATTCAGAATAATTCCATGATAAATTCCGAAGTGCAAATGTAAAATATCAATATTATTTTTATCAATAATTTCTTTTAAATAAGTCAGTGCCTCTTCTCCGGTTGTATGTTTTGCAAGAAATACTTTAAAGCCTTCATTTTTAAGCCAATGAACCCAAGAATTTTCTGACAATGTATTGGGGGCTTCAGGAAAAATAAAGAATATTTTATGATTGTTTTTTTTCAAATCCCTACCCAACTCAACTAAGGAACCAATAAAGTTACCGCTTGCAGGAGTGGAATAATCCGCAGCAATTAAAACATTCATTTTATCACCTACTAATTATCAGTATTTTAATGATATCAAACAAATAAAATAATGTCAACAAATCCAAACAACCGAGATAATATAATTCGCTGTTTTAGTTGTAAAATAAAAACACTTTTCTTTTATCACATAACAGAATTCAGCGTATACATCCATTTCTACAATAACGAAAGAATCCAACTTAAAACAAAACTGACTTCGCTTGAAAGCGAAATCAGTTTATTGTTTAAATATTTAATATTTAACATCATAGAAGGGATGTACTGTTTATGCAATTGGGGACAGTTCACTCTTTTCCTGTCTTTCATTCTATAGTGATTTAATTTTTGCGATGCAATCTTCACATATTCCAAATTCTTTATTAATATTCTCTTCTGCTCCACAAATTTTGCAGTCAGGAGTAAGCTTTTCAACAATAATTTTTCCGTCTTTTTCTGTAATTCGTACCTCTGCGAGGTCGTCTATTCCGGTCTTTTTTCTATATTCAGCTGGAAGCACAATTCTTCCCATATGGTCTAATTTTCGCACAAATTGTGTCATAACTTTCACCTCTCAACATTATTTGACATATTTTACCATAACATATTAGCATATTTTTGTCGATAAAGAAAGAATTAAATAAAAATTTTTTTAATTTAGTATTTGTTGAAATACATTATATATTGTGATAAAATATTTCAAAACTATTTTTTACAGGTGATACATTATGGATTATTATTTTTCAAAAAGAATTTCTGAACTTCAGCCATCAGCAATTCGTGAGATTTTAAAGGCTACTCAGGACCCATCAATAATTCCATTTGCGGCAGGAAATCCTGATGCCGCGGCATTCCCTATTGATGAGGTTAAAAAGATTTCAGCAGAAATTTTTGAAAATTCTCCTGTTACTGCTTTACAGTATGGCGTTACAGAAGGTTACAAGCCACTTATCGACAGACTTACTGCTTTTGTTAAAGACAGATATAATATAGGAAAGGATTTTGACTCACTTATTGTCACATCTGGTGCACAGCAGGTTATGGACCTTGCAACAAAATCTCTTTGTGATTTTGACGATACAGTTATCTGTGAATGTCCTTCATTCATCGGTTCTCTTAACTGCTTCCGTTCATATGGTTGTAAACTTGCAGGTGTGCCTGTTGAGGCTGACGGAATGAATATTGAACAATTGGAAGAAACTATTAAAAATGCTGTTAATCCAAGATTTATTTACACAATTCCTAACTTCCAGAATCCATCAGGTGCTACTATGAGCCTTGAAAAGAGAAAAGCTGTTTATGAACTTGCTAAAAAGTATGGTTTACTTATTCTTGAAGATAACCCATATGGTGATTTGAGAGTTTCAGGCGAAGATGTTCCATCAATCAAGAGTTTTGATGAAGACGGAATCGTAATTTACGCAGGTTCATTCTCAAAGCTTTTAGCACCCGGTATCCGTGTAGGTTATATAGTTGCTCCATCACAGATTATTGCTAAAATGACAGTTGGTAAACAGGCTGCTGACGTTCATACTCCTGTTTTCTCACAGATGCTTGTTGACAAATGGATGGAACAGAATGATGTTAATGCACATATTGAAAAAATCCGCAACATTTATCGTGAAAAGTTAAATCTTATGTGCGACCTCATTGACTCGGAGCTTGGTGACTTTGTTAAATATGTTCGTCCTGAAGGTGGACTTTTCGTATGGTGCGAGCTTCCTGAAAACGTAAATATGCTTGATTTTGTAAAAGAGTGTATCGCAAATAAAGTTGCAGTTGTACCCGGAACAGCATTTATGATAAATGATGAAGAAACAAACTGTTTCAGAATGAATTTCTCAACACCTTCAAAAGAAAAGATTATTGAAGGAATGAAAATTTTAGGTAAGGTTAAGGAAAAATATATTGGATAAGAAAAATTACACACTCACTGACCTTTCTGTTATCAAAAAGGTTATGGGTGACCACGATGTTACATTTTCAAAAGGTTTGGGACAAAACTTCCTTGTGAACCCAACTGTCTGTCCTCGTATGGCAGAAGCTGTACGAGAAAGCACAGACGGCAAAATTGGCGTGCTTGAAATCGGTGCAGGTGTTGGTGTCCTTACAAAAGAATTACTCGAAAGATGTGATAAGGTTGTCTGTATTGAGCTTGACACAAGACTTTTTCCTGTGCTTAATGACACACTTGCAGGATATGATAATTTAACACTTATCAATGAAGATATTCTTAAAGCAGACCTTCAGAAAATCATTAAAGAACAATTTGACGGAATGGAAATATTTGTTTGTGCAAACTTGCCATACTACATTACATCACCCGTTATAATGCGACTTTTAGAGGAAAAATTACCTTTCAGTAAAATAATTGTTATGGTACAGAAAGAAGCCGGTGACCGACTTTGTGCAAAAGTTGGCTCAAGAGAAAGCGGTGCTGTAACAGTTGCTGTCAATTATTATGCAGAGGCAAAGAAACTTTTTGATGTTTCCCGTGGTTCATTTTTTCCAAGTCCAAAAGTTGACAGCTGTGTCATTCAACTTGACCTTACTAAAAAAGGTAACTATGAAGTAACCGATGAATCCGTTTTCTTTAAAATGGTGAAATCTGCTTTTGCACAAAGAAGAAAAACAATTCTCAATTCTGTTTCAAATGGTATGGGTATTCCGAAAGAAAAATTATTACTTGCAATTGAAAAATCAGGTCTTTCTGCAACAGCCCGTGCAGAAGCACTTACAATGGAAGAATTAGTAACACTTTCAAATAATATTTGTGAGGTTAAATAGATGAATTATAAATACAAAACCCGTGGCACATGTTCACGAGAAATCAGTTTCGAATTAGAAAACGGAATAGTAAAGAATATTTCCTTTTACGGTGGTTGTAACGGAAATCT
This sequence comes from Candidatus Fimenecus sp., assembly GCA_045593555.1. Taxonomy (GTDB): domain Bacteria; phylum Bacillota; class Clostridia; order Oscillospirales; family Acutalibacteraceae; genus Fimenecus. Next base: position 69,763 of record JAZNWU010000027.1, read on the forward strand.
CAAAGGTATTTCTGCTTTAGCAGAAGGCAAACCTGCCGAAGAAGTTATCGAAAGCCTTAAAGGAATTAAATGCGGTTTTAAACCTACCTCCTGCCCTGACCAATTAGCAATTGCACTCCAAGAGGCATTAAATGAACAAAACTAATAATTTCAAACCTGCCTCAAAAGTTGCAATTGAAACGCTGAAAGCTAATAACTTTGAGGCATTTTTAATCGGTGGCAGTGTGCGTGACTATATTATGAATTTGCCTATTGGCGACATTGATATCACAACAAACGCTACACCCATACAGGTTAAAGAGGTATTCAAGGATTTTCGTGTTATTGATACGGGTATAAAACACGGTACAGTTACTGTACTTATCGATAAAGAGCCTATTGAAATAACCACATACAGAAGCGAAGGAATTTATTCCGATAATCGTCATCCTGATAGTGTTGCTTTTTCAAAATCACTTTCAGATGATGTTATTCGTCGTGATTTCACAATGAATGCTATCGCATACAACTTTTCATCAGGTTTTTGTGACCTTGTAGATGGAATCAAAGATATTGAAAACAAAACTATCCGCTGTATTGGTGATGCAGAAACAAGATTTCGTGAAGATGCTTTAAGAATTCTTCGTGCTTTAAGGTTTTCTTCTGTTTTGGGTTTTACTATTGAAGAAAATACAAAAAATGCAATTCACAAATGTAAAGAATTATTAAGCAACATTTCAGCTGAAAGAATACAAGTAGAATTTTTGAAGTTGGTTTGTGGAAAAAATGCTTACAATGTTTTGCAAGAATTTTCAGATGTTATTGCTGTATTTATTCCTGAAATCAAACTTTGTGTCGGCTTTGAGCAAAAAAATCGACATCATTGTTATGATGTTTATACTCACATTTTGAAATCAATAGAAAAAAGCAACCCTGACCCAATTATTCGTCTTTCGCTCTTTTTTCACGATATCGCTAAGCCTTATGTTGCTCATTTTGACGAAAAAGGAGAACAACATTACTATGGTCATCCCAAAAAGAGTGCTGAGATTGCAGATATAATACTGACTCGACTTCGTTTTGATAATGACACAAAAAAGAAAGTTGTAACTCTTGTCGCCTTTCACGATTCACCTATAATGGTTAATAACAGTGTTCTTCCCGACAAAAAACGGCTGAAAAGAATAATGTCACAAATTGGAAAAGAACTGATATTTGATTTAATCCATATCAAATATTGCGACAACTCTGCTCAAAACCCTGAATACTATCGTGGTGATGAGTTTTATGAAAAAACTTATGATATGATAAATGAAATTATTAATGAACAAGAATGTTTTTCAGTAAAGGACTTAAAAATCAATGGTAATGATTTAATTGCTATGGGATTCAAAGGCAGGGAAATCGGGAAAATTCTTGATTCTGTTCTTGACCTTGTAATCAGTGACAAGCTCCGGAATGAAATCAACGAAATTACAGTTTTTGTTGAATCTCAATTTAAAACTTGACTTTGATTTGTCGTTTTTCTATAATCATTATGTAAATACAAATTATAACTATAAGGAGCGAATTATAAAATGAAAAAAGTTATATCCATAGTTTTAGCAGTGCTTATGCTTTTCGCAATGGTACCTGCTGTTTGTGCAGCAAGCACACCTAAAATCACAACAACTGTTGACAAAACAAGTGTTTCTAAAGGTGATATTGTTACATTGACTGCAAAGGTTTCATCAAACTCTAACCTTTGTGCATTGACTTATGAAATTTCTTATGACGCATCTGCTTTTGAAGTTGTTAAAAACTCAGAGAAATGTAATGGTGTTTTTGGTGCAGAGTCATACAATACCAAGTCAGGTTTAATTAAATATTTAGGTGCATCAACAGATGCCATCAGCAATGCATCACAAACTATTTTTACAGTTCAGTTCAAAGCATTGAAGTCCAGTGGCACAATTTCTGTTGCTGTTACAGAAGCATATACTGCTAATGGTACTAGTGAAATTAATGTTACATCAGCAGTTAATTCTGCATCAGCAAAAACCTTTACTTTTGCATCAGCTTTATCTTCATACTATTTAAGTATAAGAACACCATCAAGAACATCAATTCGTTATAAGGACGGTATCGTTCTTCATGCAGATGCAAACAGAACTCTTCCTTCAGGTTCAAAAATTAAGTGGAGCACAAACAACAGCAATTTCAAAACAACTGCTTCAGAGGATGGCAAGAGCTTAACTATCGTTTCAGATTCAAATGGTAATACTTCAATTACTGCTACACTTTACAGCTCAAGTGGTGCAAAACTGGATTCTGTTACTATTGAAATGACATCAAAGGCAGGTTTCTTTGATAAAATCGGGGGTTTCTTCCGTGACCTTTTCAACGCTACAAAAATTTACGCTGAATAATTAGTTTTTACAATAATTACAGGGCAGGATTATCTGTCCTGTTTTTTGTTTGCTTTTTGTCGAAAATGGTATTATAATCCTCTTAAGGAGGAGTTTGTTATGAAAAAACTTTTTTCAGTAATACTTGCTTCCATACTGTTTTTCAGTTGCTTTACTATGGCTTTTGCAGAAAACAAAAAAACAGTAGTAGAAAAAGAATCTATTCTGTCTGCTCTTTTTGATGCAGATATACTTACAATACGCACAGCAATTGACAATCGTGTAATCTCCTGTGAAGAACTTACTTCATATTATCTTGAAAGGATCGAGAAATACAACAAGTCGTATAATTGCTTCATTACCATTTGCTACGAGTCCCTTGATGTTGCCAAGGAAAGAGATAAAGCTCTTGCCGACGGTAAAAATAAAGGTGCTCTTTTCGGTGTACCCGTTGTGATTAAAGATAATATGAATCTTGAGGGATTTTACACAACCAATGGTCACAAGTTTGAAGATAGTGAAGTAGCAACAGACAATGCTTATGTTGTTTCACTTCTTTTAAAGGAAGGTGCTATAATAGTTGGTAAAACCAATATGAGTACCGATGCACAAGATGCCAGAACATCTTACAGTAAAGTCAAGGGCGAAACAAAAAACGCATACAACACCTTACTTTCTGCAGGTGGCTCTTCAGGTGGAACTGCTTCTGCTGTAAGTCTTAATTTTGCAGTAGCAGGACTTGGAACAGACACAAATTCATCTCTGCGAATTCCTGCAGTCCTTAATGGTTGTTATTCACTTCGTCCTACTCTTAATAAAATTCCATTTGATGGTTGTACTCATCTTAACAACAGTCGAGATGTAATTGGTGCAGTTACTCGTTCAGTTTATGACCAGGCCATTATGCTTGATGTTCTGACAGAAAACAAATATTCATACGAAAGAAAACTTAATTCTTCAACAATAAGTGGTCTTAAATTTGGTATTTTGTCAGAACTTACATATCCCGTTGAAACTTCTTTGATAACAGAAACTGATGAAAGCTTAAGAGAAAAGAAAATAAAGCAATTCGACCTACAATACCGCACAGAAAAGAATATGGATACTGAAGTTACATCTGCCTTTCAGAACGCTGTTAACAACCTGAAAAATTGTGGTGCAGAAGTAGTAACAGTATCAATGCCTGAACTTTTCGAATTGGCATATCCAACATTCCAGAAACACGATTTTTCCATAAAGAAAACTTTTTATAACCAGATTAAAGCCTTTATGAAAGAAAATGACCTTGATGCACTTGTTTTTCCTACATATTTATCAACGCCATTAAAGAGTGGTACGGATTCTTCAGGAAAATACTGGAACGTATGGAGTCAGGTTTTCTTAAATAACTGTCGTGTTATTTCACCATCTACGAGTATGCCTGAAATGTCCTTACTTATCGGTTATCATTCGTCAGGTGCAGGCATCGGAATGGAAATTCTCACGGATAAGAATAACGAACAATTATTACTTAACATTGCATATTCATATACTCAAAGATATGATTGCAGAAAGATTCCGTCAGATGCACCCGATTTGTATTCAAAATGGAATATAGGTTCATTAGAGGATATACTTGAAAAATATGACATTCCTGCACTTTCGGATAAAGTAATTGTCATTGAAACAACTACAAAAGAAACAACAACGGAAGAAACTACTGAACAATCAGAATCAATTACAGGAACAATCTCAACCACAGAACCGACTTCACTTACCGAAACAACATCTGCTGACATTTCAGAGCCTGTTGAAGAAAATAATCAACCGAACTTCTTACCACTTCTTATCGTTGTCGGCGTTGTAATGATTTTAGGAATTTCAATTTTCCTAATAATTAAAAAGAGAAAAGAATAAAAAATTAAGCACTTATCAATTAGGATAAGTGCTTTCTGTTTAGTATTGTGCATTTATTTCTTTCATAACTGACGAAGCTATTGGAACTGCACTTTTTATTGCCGAAGTAGTATTTTCTACAACAACAATAATTGCGAAAGGTGTATCTTCATTTTGAGAATATCCGATAAAAAGTGCATTAGGTTTCGCATCCTCATCATCACTGATTTCTGCTGTTCCTGTTTTTCCGCACATATTAAGATTTGGGAAATACCAGTCACCATACTGACTCTGGACATTTGAACGAAGTATATTATCAAGACTCTGTGCAACGGAATAATTAAAATATTCTCCCAAATCACTTGTTTTCTCTGTAAAAATAACCTCGCCTTCCGGGTTTGTGATTTCACTCACAAGATATGGAGTTGTTGCAACACCACCATTTGCAATTGCCGAAACAATCATGAGCATCTGACAAGGATTAATCAGTGTTGTATATTGACCAATACCTGCCCAACCAATATCAAGAGCAGTAGATTCACTTAAATTAAGTTTACTCTTTGTACAATTGATTTTATCACTTACAGTTAATCTTTTTGTATTAAACCCAAGTCTTTCAGCAGTTGCAGTAAGTTTTTCTGCACCAAGTTCATCAGCAATCTTTGCAAAAGCACAGTTACAAGACTTGTTCATAGCAGTTTCAAAATCAACTTTCCCATGAGTGTCGTTACAAATAACATAACCTTCACCAATCAATATTTTTCCATCACACTCAAAACTACGACTGTATATATCAGGAATATTCTCAATAGCACTGGCAGCGGTAATCACCTTAAAAGTTGAACCCGGTGTGTAAAGTCCCGAGAAAAATCTGTTCATATATATGCCTTCATACTTATCAGTAGTGTTCGTATTAATATCTTCTGGCTTATTTTTAATATCGTATGTCGGAGTTGAAACAACACAGATAAGCTCCCCTGTTTTATAGTTCATAACAGCAACTGTTCCCTTTTTATTCCCAAGAGCTTTATATGCAGCTGCACACACTTTTGAGTTTAATGTAAGTGTTATGTCATTACCCTTACCATATCTTTTAAGATTATAAACCCCATCAATAAGTGTGTAACCTGTCAGTTCATCCTTAAAAGATGTCTGAATACCACTTGCGATATATCCTGCACTGTCACCAACGGTATGAAGTGTTGCCATTCGCACATTTTTACTTTCATTATATACACGCTGACCGTTTTCAGTTGTAGCGAGAATAACACCATTTATATCCGTAATATCACCTGCAGTTGCCAGACTTCCCGAAGAATAAAGATGTCTATTGACTCTATTCATTGCCCAATCGGCAGAGTTTGAAACGAGATTGTAAAACAAGAGTCCACAGCCAGCAAGAAATAACAAAATGATAACATAGAGTGACAATGCTCTTCTTGAAATAGACTTCATTGTCGAACACCTCCATATCGATAGGTGCTGCGGTCAACAGCCTTAATAAATGCAAGTAACATCCAACAACTGATAATACTTGAGCCACCTCGACTAATAAACGGAAGTGTTACACCGGTAAGAGGCAGAATATCATTAACACCGAAAACATTGAGTGATGCCTGAAATAGCATAAGTGCTGATGCAGCACAGGCACAAATTGCATAAAATGATGAACGAGCATATTTTGAATGACGGATTGAATAAACAAGCAATGCAACATAAGAAAGTAAAATTGCACCTGCCATAATCATTCCGAATTCCTCACAAACAACACCAAAAACCAAGTCCTCTGTTGCTGCGAAAACATCCCGGAGTTTACCGTTGCCAAGTCCGACACCAAAAAGTCCACCGCTTGCAGAGTAAATCATTGTTCGTGTCTGCTGATAACCTGATGTGTCAAAATATTCCCATACATGACCATAAGCTGCAAAACGATTTGCAACATAAGGTCTGAAAATAAGCACAAGAAGTCCACCCATAAGGGCTACTGTACAAACTAAAATTATCGTTCTTATATCACCTGAACGCATAAATGAAATCACAATAAATGTGAAGAAGAAAATAAGTGCAGTACCAAAGTCGTACATAAGGAAAAGTGCACCAACACAAGCAAAAGCAAAGATAATAAACTTTGTCAGACTTCGGTTTGACTGTAATCTTTCAAGTGACGCTGCACCTACAAAGATAAATGCAACCTTAACAAGTTCAGATGGTTGAACTGAAATTCCACCTATATAAATCCAGTTTTTTGCACCGTTTGTTACCTTTGCAAAAACGAGAGTAAATGCTAAAAGTCCAAATGCAATAACTGCAACAGGTACACGAACACCGATACAAAGCTTCAAATCTCTCATAAACCATTGAAGCAAAACAAACTCACCAATACCAATTAAAACTGCAATAAATTGCTTTACAATTCCGTCGGGATAAACACTTGCAGTTATAGAAAGACCAATGGAAGTAAGCAAAAAGGCAATCAATTCAACTTCAAAACCTCTTCTTTTCAGGATAAGTCTTGCACCGATAAAATACGCATATTCTACTAAAAGATAACCGCCAAATGTCATAAGAATACCGCTTCTGTATTGCTCTTCAACAGAAGTTACAAGAGTAACAAAACAAATAAGCTGAAAAAGAGTTATTATAAAAAGCATAATATATGGGTTGACATTTCTTGCTTTAATTTTCTGCATATTTTATCACCTGCCTTTTAAAATTCTTTTGCAGTTATTTTTCTTCATAAAGAAAAGCAAAATCACCTATTTTAATAACATCACCGTCATAAAGTGGTGTAACTCTGTTTATAACATCACCATTAAGTGTTGTTTTTGTTACGGTTCCATAGTTTTCAATATACCATTTGCCGTTTGACTTGATAATTTCTGCCTGATTTCGTGATACATAAGGTGCAGAAATTTCAATATTACTGCCTTTTTGTCTGCCAATGGTAATATAATCACCGTCAAGCTGAAATTCGCTTCCGTCAACAATATTCACAAGTTTTGAACAAACTTGTTTTTTCTCTTTCTTATGGGAATAATCGTTATTGGCATCGTTGCCGATATAAAATTTCATAATCGCAGTGCCAAATGCAACTATATCCCCATCAGAAAGTTTAGATTGTTTCTCAATTTTAGTTTCATTTACGTGAACACCCGATTTTGACTCTGTATCAAAAACATAAAAACCATCTTTTCGCAACGCTACAACAGCATGAAATCGAGAAACAGTAGAATTAGTAAAAACAACATCACAAAGCTTACTTCTGCCAATAGATGTTTCATAACAAGTTATTGGATATTGCTTGTCACTTGCCATATCCACAAGCACAGCATATACCTTTTTGTCAGGACGCAAACGGATAAGCGACCAGACACAGTTAAGAATTACTGCAATTGCAAGAAAACAAAGTACATATCGCAAAATGTATTCAAGTGCTTCCATTCTTGTCCCTCCTTATAAAGTGAAATCTGACTTGTCGTCAGGTGAAATATTGCTGAAGCATTGTGAAATATCCGCTACGCAGATGTGAAATTTTGCATTTACATGCAAATGATAAACGGATAAGTATAGTATTACCAATTTTATACTATTAGGATAACTTTAAAATTTTTTCTTGTCAACAAAATGTTAAAAAAGTAATAAAAAATTAATATTTAAGCAATAAATCAGAGTTTGTCGAGGTGTTGCCTTCCCCTTGAGGGGAAGGTGTCACCGTAGGTGACGGATGAGGTGGAAAGGTGAAATGTTATATTTATTAACGGTTGCTATCGCAATCTACACCTCATCAGTCTGCTTCGCAGACAGCTTCT
>JAZNWU010000028.1:0-41201 GCA_045593555.1 Candidatus Fimenecus sp.
GAAGCTTCTTCAACAGCAACTGCACATGCAACTGTTGCGCCTACCATTGGGTTGTTACCCATACCGATAAGACCCATCATTTCAACGTGAGCAGGAACTGAAGATGAACCAGCAAACTGAGCGTCACCGTGCATTCTACCCATTGTGTCTGTAAGACCATAAGAAGCAGGACCTGCAGCCATGTTGTCTGGGTGAAGTGTACGACCTGTACCACCACCTGATGCAACTGAGAAGTAGTTAACACCATTTTCCATAGCCCACTTCTTGTATGTGCCTGCAACTGGATGCTGGAAACGAGTTGGGTTAGTTGAGTTACCTGTGATAGAAACGTCAACGCCCTCTTTCTTCATGATAGCAACGCCTTCAAGAACGTCGTTAGCACCGTAGCAACGAACAGCAGCTCTTTCGCCGTCTGAATATTTTGTTTCGTTTACAATCTTAAGTTCGCCTGTGTAGAAATCATACTCAGTCTGAACATATGTGAAGCCGTTGATTCTTGAAATAATCATAGCAGCGTCTTTACCAAGACCATTAAGGATAACACGAAGAGGTTCTTTACGAACTTTGTTAGCTGTCTTTGCGATACCGATAGCACCTTCAGCAGCAGCAAATGATTCGTGACCTGCAACGAATGCGAAACACTTTGTTTCTTCCTTAAGAAGCATTGCACCAAGGTTACCGTGGCCAAGACCAACGTCTCTCTGTTCAGCAACTGAACCAGGGATACAGAAAGCCTGGAGACCCTTACCGATAACTGCAGCAGCTTCAGAAGCTGTCTTTACACCTGATTTAAGTGCAAGTGCAACACCGAGTGTATAAGCCCAAACTGCATTTTCAAATGCGATTGGCTGAACACCCTTAACGATGCCTTCAACATCAATACCTTTTGATTCGCAAAGAGCCTTTGCATCCTCGAGAGAAGCAATACCGTATTCAGCAAGACATTTCTCGATTTTAGCCATACGTCTTTCTTTGCCTTCAAATCTTACATCATTAGCCATTTTAGTATCCTCCTTCTCTTATTCTTCTCTTGGGTCGATATACTTTGCAGCATCTGCAAAACGACCGTATGAACCTGTATTGTTCTTAAGAGCTGTTGCTGCATCTGTGCCGTGACGGATATCTTCCATCATCTTGCCAAGCTTAACGAACTCATAACCGATAACCTGGTCATCAGCGTCAAGAGCCATTCTTGTGATATAGCCTTCAGCCATTTCCATATAACGAACGCCTTTAACCTTTGTTGAGAACATTGTACCAACCTGTGAACGAAGTCCCTTACCAAGGTCTTCAAGACCAGCACCCACAACAAGACCGTCTTCTGAGAAAGCAGACTGTGAACGACCGTAAACGAGCTGGAGGAAGATTTCTCTCATAGCTGTGTTGATAGCGTCACAAACAAGGTCTGTGTTAAGACATTCAAGAAGAGTTTTGCCAGGAAGAATTTCAGCAGCCATAGCAGCTGAGTGAGTCATACCTGAACAACCGAGAGTCTCAACAAGAGCCTCTTCAACGATACCTTCTTTAATGTTAAGTGTGAGCTTACATGTACCCTGCTGAGGAGCACACCAACCGATGCCGTGTGAAAAGCCTGAAATATCTTTGATTTCATAAGCCTTTACCCAATTACCCTCTTCAGGGATTGGAGCAGGACCATGGTGAGGTCCTTTTTTAACACAGCACATTTTTTCAACTTCATGTGAATAGTTAATCATAATAAAATGAAACTCCTTTCATATTTTCAACGGAAAATTTCCTATCCTGCTAATTATACATTCCTATGGAAAATTTTTCAATAGTTATTTTGACAAAAGATTGACAAAGATTATGAAATTTATAGTCATAATTGTATTATAGGCAAATATTTCATAAAAATGCAGAGATAATCGCGTAGTGGTAGGCTTCCATACCTGCATTGTCATTCTGAGGAGCAGAGCGACGAAGAATCTCAAAAGGCACTTTCTCAGAACAGATTCTTCGTTTCACTCAGAATGACTTTTTTCTTTTCGTATTCATTTCAAAATATCGAGTAAAGATTTTTTACTGAAGATTACTAAATATATATTTTTCTTCTTTATTTATATTATTATACTATTGGGTAAAAAATTTTTACCGGTCAGGTAAAATAATTTGACCGGTCAAGTAAAATAAATTAACAAATCAGGTAAAGATTCTTTACCGGTAGGATTACAAATCTGTTTCATAGCTCTACTCTACAACAATATATTTTCATTTTGACTAACAGTAAATGTATGTTATAATATATATATAGTTGCTGTGAAATGAGGTGAAATAAGTGCAATCTGTTACATCACGAGTTTTTTGTGCCTGTTTAAGAGCTGTTTTTCATTCGCCATTCATTAACAATGCAAATATGTCAGATACGGCAGGTAAGAAAACAAAAAATATAAAATCTCACTACAAGCCCTCAAAAGATTTCACCGTTTCACGCATAAAATGTAATAACAGCTACTATGAAATTCTCAAAAACAAAAACTGTAACACAGACAAAGTGATTTTTATGATTCACGGCGGCAGCTTTAAAGTAAAACTAATTGACACATACCGTCGTATCGCCGAAAAATACAGCAATCTTCTTGATGGTGCAACAGTTGTAAGTGTAGATTACAGAATTTTCCCTCAATTTGAACATCCTGCACAGCTTTACGACACAAAAGATGTTTATCTTGAACTTTTAAATAAGGGAATAAAACCTGAAAACATAATTTTCATCGGTGACAGTGCAGGTGCAAACCTTGCAGTCACAACGACTCTTTGGCTAAGAGATAACGAATATCCTTTACCATCACATATTGTCTGCTTTTCATTATGGGCAGATATGACATCAAGTGGTGAATCAAGAGTTAAAAACGCTTATCTTGACCCGTTCGGCGGAATTGCGAAAAACAAGTCCATTGAGGAAAATTGGGATTATCTTCACAGAATTTCTGCTTATGCAAAAAATATTGACAGAACAAGCCCTTATGTATCACCTGTTTTTGCAGAGTTCAATGGGTTCCCACCTGTAACACTTGTTTGTGGTAGTGCAGAAATGGATGAAAGTGACAATGACAGAGTCTTTGCAAAAATGAAAGAAGAAAACATTGATGTTGAGCTTTTCAAATATGATGGTATGTTCCACTGTTTTCAGATGATGTCATTTTTACCCGAAAGTCGTGACGCATATAAAAGAGTTTTTGAAAGAATAAGGAGTGTCAAGAATGAACCTGAACGATAAATATTTACTCCATAAATTACCGAAAATTGCAGAAGAAAAACTTAATACCAAAATCTCCGATATGAAATTTATCGGTGGTGGCAGTTTCGGTAAAGTTTATAAATGCACAAAATCTGACGGTGAAACAATCATTCTTAAAGCATATCATGTCAGCGGAATGGAAACTACCGAAGCAAATCAGTTACAGATTTTAGGCAAAAACACAAGTGTTAAAATGCCAAAGGTTTATTTTACATACAATGATGATGAAATAGCTGTTATGTGTATGAGCTTTATTGATGGAAAAAACGCTCTTGACCCGTCATTCTTACTGAAAAGCAAGTTGCAGAAACAGAAATTTGCCAATGATGTCGTTAACGGAATGTTACAATGGCATAATGTCAAAGGTGAAAAATTCGGTTATATTGAAAATGCAACCTATAATAGTTGGAAAGAATTTTATCTTGAAAACAAAGTCCTAAAAGACCTTGCAGGGCTTAAAAAACTTATGGACGAGGGCAAATACAGTAAGAAAAATTACGATTTACTCTGTCGTGGACTTGATATTTTCAAGGAAGTTGTCAATGAACCTGAATATCCTGTACTGATTCACGGTGACCTTAACATTATGAACATTATGGCAGACCCAAAGGATATGAAGCTTACAGGTTTTATTGACCCTTGCGGTTCAATGTGGGCTGACAACGAATACGACTTGTTCCAATTCCTTAATATGTGGGGAAATGCCTATAATCTTTATGACACATACAAGTCAAAATGCAAAATGTCAGAGCATTGTGATTTTAAGGTTGCATTTTACGGTGCATTACACGAAAACTCAATGCGACTCAAAGGCGGACTTATTGTTCCTGTGTGGGAAATTCAAAACAACAACCGACTCAAAAAAGCAATGAAGAAATATTAAAAATAAAAAACTAATTAACATGTCATTCTGAGCGTAGCGAAGAATCTCTCCAAAGGCTAACCATCAAACAGCAGAGATTCTTCGTCACTATGTTCCTCAGAATGACACTTGAATTAGTGTTATATTAAAACAACAAAGCGAGGTTACAAAAACTGTAATCTCGCTTTAAATCTATATTTTGTTTTTACATGCTTTCCGGTGTCGAAATGCTGAACATTTCAAGAATGTTTGTGATTACATTCATAACACAAGTGCAAAGGTAAAGACGAGCCTGCATAAGTGCTTCGTCATCAACTGCAACACGACAAGCGTTGTAGAACTTGTGGAAAAGAGTTGCGAGGTCGATACAATATCTTGTAATCTTTGCAGGGTCATAGTTCTTTGCAGAGTTTACGATTTCGTCAGTAAGTGATGCCAAGTGTCGGATAAGCTCGATTTCTTCAGGAGCTGTCAAGAGCTTCAACTCATCCTTTGTGCAATCACGAACGGTGATTCCGTCTGCTTCAATCTTACGAAGAATGCTGTGAATACGAGCATTTGCATACTGACAATAGTAAACAGGGTTCTGTGATGACTGTTCAACTGCCAAATCAAGGTCAAAGTCCATCTGTGAGCCGGGCTCTCTCATATTAAACAAGAAACGAACTGCATCAACAGGAATATCTTCAAGCAAGTCAACAAGTGTGATTGCCTTACCTGTACGCTTACTCATTCTTACAACTTCGCCATCTCTTGTAAGACGAACTAACTGCATAAGGATAACATCAAGTCTGTCACTGTCAAGGTCAAGTGCTTCAAGAACGCCCTTCATACGAGCAACGTGTCCGTGGTGGTCAGCACCCCAGACATCAATTGCCTTATCAAAACCACGAGTAACGAGTTTATTCTTATGATAAGCAATATCAGCAGCAAAATATGTTGGATTGCCATTCTGACGGATAAGAACATCGTCTTTAAGCTCAAGCTTATCGATATCTTCCTGTGATTTACCCTGACGAGTGAGCATTTCTGTCTGCACCTTGATATTGTTGTACCAAACTGCACCGTCTTTTTCGTAAGTAAGACCTTTATTTGTAAGATAATCGATAACTTCTTTAACCGCACCGCTGTCGTGAAGCTGACTTTCCTTGAACCAAGTATCATATTCGATACGATATTTTGCCATATTGGCTTTCATATTGTCGATATTCTTTGGAAGAGCAAACTCAACAAGAACTTTTCTTCTCTCATCTTCACTCTTGTTAATGAATTCATCACCATAAATGTCGGCAAACTGCTGTGCTCTTTCTTTGATGTCCTCACCGTGATAGCTGTCTTCAGGAAGTTCTACTGCATCTTCGCCCTTGAAAATCTGCTGATAACGGATATCAAGTGAAAGACCGAACTTTTCAATCTGGTTACCTGCATCGTTGATATAGAATTCTCTTTCTACTTCATAACCAGCCATATCAAGAACTGCTGCAAGGCAGTCACCTAAAGCACCGCCACGAGCATTACCCATGTGCATTGGTCCTGTTGGGTTTGCAGAAACAAACTCAACATTGATTTTTTTGCCTTCACCGTAGTCACTTCTTCCGTAATCCTTGCCCAAAGCCTTAACATCAAGCAAAATATCAGCATAGAAATCCTTTGAAAGTGTAAAGTTTACGAAACCTGCACCTGCAACTGTGCAAGACTCAAAATATGTTCCGTCAAGTTCAATATACTTTGCAACCAAATCAGCAATTTTTCGTGGTGCACAACGGAAAATCTTTGCACACACAAATGCGATATTTGATGAATAGTCACCATTGTCACGATTTGCAGGAACTTCAATATTAAATGCAGGAATAGGCTCTGCAGGAATTTCACCGTCTGCCACTGCCTTTCCAAGTGCATCAACAATAAGTGTATGTAATTCGTTAGTAGCCTGTTTAACTAATTTTGACATGCCTTTTTCTCCTCAATATATATAATCATTGTGTTATCTGATACAAACCCGTTGTTGAAATCAAGTGTGTATCTCATTTTGAGAATTCCACCCTTGTCATCCCTTGACCAATCAACCTGATTTCCGTAAATTCCCATTGTCAATTCACCATAAGGTGTTCTGTAAAATGTGTGGTGTCGTACATTTTTTTCAACCATCATTTCAGAACTGAACTGACCACTTCGCACAATGCTTACTGTATCATTTCCAAAAACAGTAATTGTTGTTTCTTCGGGACCTGTTTCTTCATTGTTTTCGATATATTCAATTATGCTTTTATCTTCTTCACAGGTAAGTGTGCCTTTAACTGACATTTCACCTGTATTGTCACCATTTTCAGTTTTTTGTTTGCTGATAATTCTTATAACTGCATCTTTTTTCACTGTTCAAATTCCTTTTCCCATTTTTCAATTGCAAGGGTGCAAAGCTTATCAATCAAATCTCCGTAAGAAATTCCTGCTTTATCCATAAGCATAGGATACATACTGATATTTGTAAATCCCGGGAGTGTATTAGGCTCATTTAAAAGCACAGCACCGTCGGAATATCTTACAAAAAAGTCAACTCTTGCAAGACCTGAACAACCCCAGGCCTTATATGCTCTTATAGCTTGCTCCTGAACTTCTTTGATTTTTTCTTCACCGATTCTTGCAGGGATATGAAGCCCACTATCAGACTCATATTTTGCCTCAAAATCATAAAACTCATTACTTGGCTCGATTTCACCGACTGCACCTGCAAATGGCTCGTCATTGCCCATAACAGCACATTCAACCTCTGCACCGAAAATTGCTTCTTCAACAACAACTCTTGAATCAAACTTAAAAGCATAGTCAAGTCCTCGTTGAATTTCCTCAAGTGTTTTTGCCTTAACAACACCGACAGAAGACCCTGCATTTGCAGGTTTGATAAATACAGGAAGACCTAAATATTCTTCACATTCTCTTGCAAATTCTCTGCCACGATGTTCAAAATCATATTTAGTTATGTATTTCCACTTTGCCTGTGCAATTCCGTTAACATCACAAATTGCATTTGTCATAGCCTTATCCATACAAACTGCAGATGCCATTGTGTTGCACCCCACATAAGGAATACCTGCAACAGTCAAAAGTCCCTGCATTGTGCCATCTTCACCATTTTTACCATGCATCACAGGGAAACAAACATCAATTCTTATTTTTTCATACCCATTTTCATTAAATACGATTATACCTCTGTCAGCACGGTCACTTGAAATAACTGCCTTTTTAAGTTTTGACTTATCAAGAAGCCAACCATCTTTTTTCAGGTTGTTGTAATCGCCATCAAAGACAAACATTTCGCCTTGTTTTGTAATGCCAAGCATAATTACATTGTATTTATCCTTTGGAATATTTCTGATAACAGATGTTGCCGATACACAGGATACATCGTGTTCAGAAGACACACCACCAAAAATTATAAGAGCATTTTTCATATTTATCACCTTACAAATTGGCATACTGCCACACTTAAATATATTTTATCATAATATATTTAACTAATCAATTATAATATTCACAAATTTTTAATGACAAATTGAAATAAATGTGTTATATTATATAGGATATATTATTTTATTGATTTGAGGTATTTAAAAATGCTTGAAAGAAAAGAAGCACTCTCACTTGTTTTAAAGAATTGTTCAGAAAAATTTGAACAGATTGGTTTTACATCCTCTGCAGTTTGTGAAAATGGCGAAGAAGCTTATGTTGACTTTGCAAAAGACGATGTTACAATCCGACTCTTAAGCCACGACAATCTTCTTGATGTTACAGAAAAGATTGGCGAAGGTGATTTTGTAAAGGTTGAATCAAATCTTCTTGACCTTGACTCCTTTGAGGACAGAGATATTAAATCTCTTTCAAACGAAATCTGCGAAACAGTTTCTTCATCTTACGGTAAAAAAGCTCGTCAGGTTGCAAAGAAAGCTCCACAGACAATTTCAAAATCTGCAGCAAAAAATGGTACAGAATATGACGCAAACACTCTTGCAAGTCGTATCTCAACTCTTTATCCTGAACTTAAGGACGCTTACAAAGAGAATTTCCAAACTTATGACGAATTCCTTGGTGAGGATTTCTTTGTAAATCACGCAAACAAGTACATCATGCAGACAATCCGTTCATACGATAGTCAGACAATGAAGAAGCTCTTTAAAATCTTAAGTGACATCTATGAAAACGGTTCAAATGATGTTCAGGACCTTGTTGTTGTTACAATTCTTGGTGAAATCAATAATGACGAAGAACTTCTTCAGAAATGTCGTGAACAGATTACTGACGACGATTTCTATGATACACTCGTAGCAGTTAATAAATACCTTGCATCTCCTGCAGGTAAAAAGGCAAAGGAGAAAATGAAAAACCCTCCTGCATACAAGCCACCTAAAAAGAAAACAGGCGGTATGATGAGTTCACTTATGAACGCACAACCACCACAGCAGTAAAGTGCAAAACGCAATCGCATAGTGGCAGGCTTCCACGCCTGCAAAAACACATAAAATTAAATCTTAAACCAAAAGGAAGCTCACTTAATTGTGAACTTCCTTAATTTTTTATGCATTTATATTAATAATGTGCTACGCCACATTTGCAAGTTTTATTTAACCGAAAAAATTTCGAAAAATTAGAACAATCTTAAAGAAGAGCTTTACAACTCCTCTTTATATTATCCAAACCAATCCTCACCATCCGGGTCAGATGTGCCGATAGTTACATCTTCGGTTTGAGTTCCTGAAACTGTGATTATATCTTCAACTTCGTAAATTGTCACATCAAATTCAGGTGTTATGTATTCTTTCATATTACTTTTCCTTTCATATTTATTATTTTATATTTCCCAACCGTATTTTTCAGCGGCTTGTGGATAATAAGTTGTGTATAATAAATTAAAATCTGCCGTCACTTCTGTATCAAAGAAATACCAAGTATTATCAACGCAGATATATGCAAATGCAATAAGATTTTCGTTTACATCTTCTACAGGTACACCCGTTACAAGACAAGTAAACATATAATATTCGCCAATATCCTGAATATAACTTACGGGGGCATCTGCATAGCCTGTGATAGTTTCACCTTGAGCTACTTTCTTTGCATCCTCTATTGAAAAATCATTTGAATCGCAAGAATAAACAAATCCGACTTTTGAAATCTTTTTAGATGCCTCATTATTTGTGTCTGCAATATATGTTTTAAAATCTTCATCAGAAATCATAGCACGAGTTCTCACATCAAATATATTGGCATACAAGCCGTCAGCATTTCTCTTGAAACGGATTTGTGAGGATAATGGTGAAAGAATTGTTACTATATCATAATAATTTGTGCCATCATAAAAGACAATGCTTTTGCTAAATACAGGATATGGGTCAACACCAATTTCCTGTTGCCATATACTATCTTCATTTAAAACAGAACCATTAAGCAAATGTGTAACTTCTCCTGAATTAAACTGTGCTTCTGTTTTGCTTTCTGTTTCGGAAAGATAATAGCAGTTTATTGCTTCACCCTTTATATTAGCAGACTCATTAAAAATCTGACCAAAACTTTTATTTCTGCCATTGCTGACATTTCCTATATTATAACAGTTTATTATCTGACTTGCAGGAGTTCCGCTATATTGATTATAACCTGAACATCCTGCTGATATGCCTCCCGTAGTATGAAGAGTGGAATACACATCACCCCAATTATAACAGTCAGAAATAATGCTTGCATCATATAAAGTAGATGCTATACCACCGGTCATTGTGCCTTTGCCTGTAACATTACCTGTATTAAAGCAGATTTTAATGGTACAGCCTTCACGGTTTGACCCAACTACTCCACCGGTATTATCGTTGCCGTCTATATTACCTGTATTGTAACAGTATGAAACAGTGCCACCTATATTACTTCCAACTACACCGGCTGTACAACTGGCTACAGAATGTGTAATATTTCCGGTATTAAAGCACTGATACACTTCACCATAATTATTATTACCAACAATACCTGCATTTCTGCCATTATTATTGGCAGATGCCGTACCTTCGTTATAACAATATCTTACTTTGCCATAATCATTATAACCTACTATACCACCAACATAACCACTATATGCATATATTGCTCCTGTATTGTGACATTTCTCTACAATACCCAAATTATTTGCAACAATGCCACCTGCATATTTAGCATAATTGATTGTTTCTGAATTTACATTACCTGTGTTGTAACAGTTAAAAACAAATCCGTCTGTATAGTTAGTACCAACTACTCCTCCCGTATAGTGTGCACCTATTATAGTAGCAGAATTATAACAACCGATAACCTTATTATAATTCAAGCCAACAATTATACCGGAAAAATAATTTGCTGAATTAGTTGTATATATATAGGAATTTACAACACCTATATTTTTTATTTCAGCATTTGTATCAGCAACACCGAACATTCCATAATGGTCAATAATTTCACCATTATAGTACAGTCCTAAAACTGTTTTTCCGTTTCCATCAAAAATTCCGTTGTACTTGTTTGTTGAATTACCGATTGATTTCCATGAACGGAAACCGTCTTGTACTACTTCACCATTATATACAACTGTTCCTTCTGTTCTGAATTCATAACCGGGATTGATTTCAATGTTATTTATAAGAATTGCGTTAATATTTACATTTCCGTTATTAACTTGTTCTCCAAACCAACAAAGCTGACCTGCATTTGATATTTCATAAAATCCGTCACCGTTAAGTGTTGCTGGTTCATATCCGTTTTCACAGGTACAAAATCCGTTAATAAATTCATTGTGGCATTCAGAACATAATGTTGTTTCTGCGCCTGCAGTTATGCTTGATATTGGGATTAATGAAATTACCATAATTAATGCCAAGAAAACTGATAAAAATTTGTTTGTTTTTTTCATAATAATTCCCTTCAATTATATATTGTTGCAAAATTATATTAACACATAAGTATTCAATTGTCAACATATGTATTCATAAGCAAACCCAAATTAGCATACACTTATTATGAGGTGATGTTAATGTTTATTCCTACACTTGATGCTGTTTTAGTTGGTAATGTTATAGCTGATTTCAGACGAAAAAAGGGTATATCACAAGAAGTTTTAAGCGGTCTTGCAGACATAGGCAGAACTCACCTTTCAGCCATTGAACGAGGAGAAAGAAAGCCAACATTGGAAACACTTTATCGTATTTCTTGTGCTTTAGATGTCAAAATGAGTGATATAATTATTGAAATTGAAAAGAAAATAGAAAAATAAAAGTTGCAAAAAAGGAAGCTCACTTAATTGTGAACTTCCTTATTTTTTGTTATATAAATCAGAGTTTATCGGGATGTTTTGTGTCATTCTGAGGAGTGTAACGACGAAGAATCTCTGTTGATTGATAGGCTACTTTGTTAGAGATTCTTCGCTTCGCTCAGAATGACATACCAATTTATTCTCCTCGATAAATTATAATTTGAATTGCTATATAGTATAAATTGAAGTATAATTAAATAGACAAAATAAAAAGAATTCCACGATTAGTAGATAAAATCTACTTTCCATGAGTTGAAAAAACACTCTATTTATTGCAGAATAAAACCATAAAGGAGGCTGTAATATGGAAAAGAAAACAATAGGTGCTTTTCTCTCTGCTTTAAGAAAAGCTAACGGAATGACACAACAAGAAGTTGCTGACAAATTAAATATTTCCAATAAAACAGTAAGCAAGTGGGAACGTGATGAAGGTTGTCCCGAAATAATGATGTTACCTGCTATCGCAGAACTTTATTCTGTTACTGTTGATGAAATTCTACGTGGTGAGAGAACAACAAAAACATCACACGAAGAATATAAAAGCACAAAAAGTGAAGAAAGAATCAAGTATTTGATAGGAAAAGCATCAACAAAATTTACCAACAGTTCTATTATCTCAATTATTCTTGGTGCGGTGGCTCTTATCTTAACCTATACAATTCGCGAAATCGTTTATAATTATAATGTTTTGTGGATAGGATATGTAATCATATTGGTTTTAAGTGCCGCTTCCGTTTCTGTTATTTTAGTTGCATTTAATAATCTTTTATCAGGTTTTCACAACGAGGACATTGTTGAAAAAGAATGCTTGAACGACACAATGAAAATTTGTGTAAAACATATTACCGTTGTAACCTTTTTATCGGTTGTGACTTTATTGGGAATGATTATCAGCATTATTGATACAACCGCTCTTCTTTTGGTTGCCTTGCCACCCACGACAATTGTTGGTGGCGTAATAGCATATTTAATTCGCTCATTTTTATATAAGAAATTTGATATTGCAGAAACAGAACTATCTTATGAACAAAAGAAGTATCGAAAAAAGCATATAAAAGTTACTGCAATAATCCTTTCTGTTGTTATTTTCTTTTCTATTATGTTGCCTTTTGTAGGTGCGTTTATGGATTCCCTAACCATTTCTTATTATTGCTTTGCAGACGGTGTCGATTATCAATACAAGACACTTGAAGAAGCTGAAAGTGAATATTATAAGCTAAAAAGCTATGTAACGGGTGAAAAAGATTTAGGCATTATCTTAAACGAGTATTGTGACGATGATTCAAATACCTACATATTAGATTATTCGGATGAAAGATACCACGTCTTTGAGAAAGGCGAAAATGGCTATAACCTTGTATCACAAGGTGTCCTTGTAAATTCCGACACAACCGAAATAACCTTTAATTCTTATGAAGAGATGGAAAATTTCAAAGCAAAAAACACAATTAATTATGAACCTATTTCCATAGATTCACTTCAGAAAAATGTAAACTTTGACGATGAAACACTAACTGTTTCTTATCAATACAATACAAACTATCTCAATGGAGCTTTGGATATTTTGCCTGTATTTATTCTATTAGGTTCTTGCGTTTGCATAATAATATTTGTTGTTTCTGTTGTCGTATATTACAAAAAGAAAAAGAAATTGGCTGAAAACAGTTAAAGGATAATTGATTTTAAAGCGAAAAGGAAGCTCACGCTATTGTGAACTTCCTTAATTTTTTCATTATTTTTTAAGTGCTGATTTTGCGTTCCAGATGTTAGCTGCATATTCATTGATTGCACGGTCTGCTGCGAATCTGCCTGCACCTGAGATATTCATAAGTGACATCTTATTCCAGTTATCACGGTCAAGAAAATCATTTGAAATTCTTAACTGTGTATTTCTGTAATCTTCAAAGTCAGCAAGTACCATATATGGGTCGTGGTGAACGATTGTTGATGTAACTTCGTGGAACATCTTGCCACCGATACCATTGTTGTTTGCGAAGTTGAGAATCTTCTGGAGCTCTGCATTTGCATTATAGAAATTCTGCGGAACATATCCACGCTTCTGTAACTGCTGAACTTCAGGTGTTTTCATACCGAAGATGTAGATGTTATCTTCACCAACAGCATCAAAGATTTCAACATTAGCACCGTCCATTGTACCGAGTGTAACTGCACCGTTGAGCATAAGCTTCATATTACCTGTACCTGAAGCCTCAGTACCTGCAAGTGAAATCTGCTCTGAAATATCAGCAGCAGGCATAAGCTTTTCAGCAAGTGTAACATTGTAATCCTCAACATAAACAACCTTGATTCTGCCTCTTACATCAGGGTCATTATTGATTACATCAGCAAGTGCACAGATGAAAGAAATAATCTTCTTTGCTACAAAGTAACCTGATGCAGCCTTTGCACCGAAAATGTATGTGTGAGGAATGAAATCACCGTTTGGATTTTCCTTGATTGCAAGGTAATGTGAAAGAATATTAAGAGCATTAAGGTGCTGACGCTTATACTCGTGAAGACGCTTAACCTGAACATCAAAAATTGAATCAGGGTCAAGCTGAATTCCGTTGTGTTTAAGCACATACTTTGCAAAATCTTCCTTATTTGCTCTCTTGATTTTTCCGAGTTCATCAAGAACAGCCTTATCATCCTTGAACTTTCTTAAATCGAGAAGCTTATCTGCATCCTTAACAAATCCGTCACCGATAGTTTCTGTAAGGAACTTTGTAAGCTTTGGGTTAGCCTGACAAAGCCAACGTCTATGAGCAATACCATTTGTAACATTTGTGAACTTGTCAGGAGTAAGAGCATAGAAATCAGAGAAAACTGTATCCTTAAGAATGTCACTATGAAGAGCAGAAACACCGTTTACACAATGTGAACCTGCAACACAAAGGTTAGCCATTCTTACAACACCGTTTGAAATAACTGCCATTCTCTCAACTATATCAGCATTATATGTGCTGTTCCATACAAATGAACGGAAACGGTTGTCGATTTCCTTTGTAATCTGCCAAAGACGAGGCATAAGACGCTTATAAAGGTCTTCAGGCCAACATTCAAGAGCTTCCTTCATAACTGTATGGTTTGTATATGCAACTGTATTTGTAACAATATTCCAAGCTTCATCCCAACCATATCCGCATTCGTCAAGAAGAATACGCATAAGTTCAGGGATAGCCATTGTAGGATGAGTATCATTAACGTGAATTGCAACTTTGTCAGCAAAATTATCCATTGTGCCAAATTCACGAAGATGATGCTGAACAATATCCTGAATTGATGCTGAAACAAGGAAATACTGCTGACGAAGACGAAGTGATTTTCCTTCAGGATGATTATCTGCAGGATAAAGAACCTTACTGATAACCTCAGCCATAGCATTTCTTTCCATAGCTCTCATATAGTCACCCTGATTAAAGAGTGCCATATCAAGACCGGGTGCTTTTGCAGACCAAAGACGAAGAACTGAAACGCCTTTACCATCTTTACCTGCAACATGCATATCATATGGAATAGCCTGAATTACAGTTGGATTCTCAATTTCAACGCTGTGATACTGATTTTCCCAGATATCACGAACTTCACCTTCAAACTTGATTTCCATAGCCTGTTCTTCATGTGGTACAAGCCACACGTCACCACCGGGAAGCCAGAAATCAGGAAGCTCAGTCTGCCAACCGTCAACCAACTTCTGTTTGAAGATACCGTATTCATAGAGAATTGTATAGCCCTTTGCAACATAGCCCTGAGTTGCAAGACCGTCAAGATAACATGCAGCAAGACGACCAAGACCACCATTACCAAGACCTGCATCAGGTTCACAATCATAGATTGAGTCCATATTGATGCCATAGTCCTTTAACACACTTTCAAAAACCTTTGTAAGGTTAAGGTTGTAAAGGTTATTTTTAAGAGAACGACCCATAAGGAATTCCATACAAAGGTAATAAACTCTCTTTGTTCCCTTTTTTGAGCCTTCCTTTGAAAATTCAGCTCTACCCTGACTCATCATATCTCTTACAATAAGAGCGATAGCCTTATAGAACTGTTCATTTGTTGCCTCATTGGGATTAACCCCTATAAAATGAGAAAGTTTTGACTCAACAAGCTCTTTTGCTTGTTTCTTTGTAAGCGAATAATTCATACAAAACCTCCAAAAACATTTATAAAAAACATTAAAAATTAAAGTCTGTTTGTATATTTTACACTAAAAAAAGCGTTTTTTCAACTATAATAAGAAAGTTTTTTAATTATATTTTATTTATATGCAGTTTATAATATAAAAAACCCTGCGTTTTCACACAGGGTTTTTGTGTTTTTAATAAAATCTTATGCCACTACTTCATCAGCTGATGATGGCTCTGTTACAGGGTCTGTTGTAGGTTCTGTTGTAGTTGGTTTAGTTGTAGGAGCTGTTGTCGGTTCCTCGGGTGTAGTTGGAATTTCTACATCCGGATTGTCTTCTTCAGGGTTTTCATTAGGTTTCTGGCCGTAGTTAAGATAACCTGCTTCAGACCAAACAACTGAGAATTTGTTGTCTTTTCTGATATAGAAGTCTTTCTGTGTTACTCCTGATTTATAAGGCACAAAACCTTTACCTGTCAATTTGTTGTTGCCGTCAGTAAGATTCTGAAGAGCTGCTTCAATTCCGTCAGCCATCTCATCATCATAAGCATAAAGAGTTGCTCTTACAACACACTTCTTAGGCTGAACAACACCGAACTTAAAGCCTGTAAGCCACCAATGTTCCTGTTCTGCTCTTGTGAAAAGTCTGTTACCGCTCTTATAATCTTCCCAGCTATGATAATAGTCGAGAACCATTGTGAGAAGATGTTCGTCTTCTGCACACTTATAGAAGCCTGAATTATCATAAGGGCTCTTTGTATAAACACCTAATTCAGCACCTTCGAGAACACCATACTGACCCTTCCACCACTGAAGTCTCCAGAGAAGGTCGTCATATATAAAGTCAGCCTTGAGTGTAAGGTACCACATATTTGTAAGTGGAGCAGCCTGGTCGTATATGTCAGCAAATCCCATATAACGCTGCCATGGATTCAAGTGTGTATAGAAAATGTCCTGTCCTGCGTCATACTCGTAACCTGCAAGCTTAAGAATTTCTTTTCTTTCTTCAGGAGTATCGAAGTGTGTAAGGAAATGGTTAAGCTCCTTTTCAATATTTGAACTTGATGAGCCTGAACTTCCACTTGATGAACCTGAGTTTCCATTTGATGAACCTGAGTTTCCTGAATAATTTGGAGCAATGTCCAACTGATTTGAACCAGAATAATTGTTACCACCTAATGAACCGAGGTTAGATGAACCGGAGTTGCTTGGGTCTTCATTTGAAGGACCTTCATTTACAAACACATCATCACCATTTGTCTGTGGATTTGTAGGAAAATCGATGGTTGGAACAGTTGTTTCGCCTTCATCTTCCTTACCTCCACAAGCAGAGAAGCAACAAATTATCATATTAAATGCTAAAACAATTGCTAAAACTCTTGTAATTCTTGCTTTCATTGGAAATTACCTCCATATACTATATATCTCTAAATGTACCCATCCATATACATTTTACATTATGCCACAAACTTCAATTAATGTCAATGATTTCAAATAGGATATTTTTGGATATACTTTTTTCTTATTTAACAGCACTTAAAATTAAGAAATATATAATAAAATATTTGAATATTAATTAACTTGATTTTTATTAACCGTAATTTCTATCGTTTCCCCTCTGTTATGCTGTCTTTTTTTGCACCCAACCATTCTTATTGATTTTTATGCCACATTGTGTTATTATAAATTAATATAAAAATTTCATTGGAGCAAATATAATGAGTATTGTAAGAAATATTGAATTTTATGAATCAGGTCAACAGAAAATCGATTGGGTAAAGGCACATATGCCTGTGCTTCGCAGTATTGAAAAGGATTTCAGCAAAACAAAGCCTTTTGCAGGTAAAAAAGTTGCTCTTTCAATCCATCTTGAAGCAAAAACTGCATATCTTTGTACCGTCCTTGCAGCAGGCGGAGCTGAAATGTATGTTACAGGGTCAAATCCTCTTTCAACACAGGATGACGTCGCTGCAGCTCTTGCTCATAATGGACTTAATGTTTTTGCCTGGTATAATGCAACAAGCGAAGAATATATGGAACACCTTCGTTGTGTCATCACATCAGGTCCTGACATCATTATCGATGACGGTGGCGACCTTGTTAATCTTATCCACAATGAATATCCTGAGCTTTTACCTAATGTTTTAGGTGGTTGTGAAGAAACTACAACAGGCATTATCCGTCTTGTTTCAATGCATAAAGATGGTCAGCTTAAATTCCCTATGATTGCTGTTAACAACGCAAAGTGCAAATATCTCTTTGACAATCGTTACGGTACAGGTCAATCAGTATGGGACGGCATTAACCGTACAACAAACCTTATTGTTGCAGGTAAAAAGGTTGTAGTTGCTGGTTATGGTTGGTGTGGTAAAGGCGTTGCAATGAGAGCAAATGCGCTTGGTGCACAAGTAATTGTTACTGAAATCGACCCTATTAAGGCTATGGAAGCAAGAATGGATGGTTTCTCTGTAATGGAAATGACAGAAGCAGCAAAAGAAGGTGACTTTTTCGTTACTGTTACAGGCTGTAAAGATGTTATTACTGAAAAAGTATTCAAAAATATGAAAGACGGTGCAATCTGTTGTAATGCAGGTCACTTTAATGTTGAAATCAATCTTCCTGACCTTGAGAAAATGGCAGTTGAGATTAAACCACAAAGAAACAACATTATGGGATATGTTCTTCCTGATGGCAGAACAATCAGCATTATTGCAAAAGGCAGACTTGTAAATCTTGCAGCAGGTGACGGACATCCTGCAGAAATTATGGATATGAGTTTCTCAATTCAGGCTCTTTGTGCTGAATATATTGTTAAGAATAATGGAAACTTACCTGTAGAGGTTGTTGATGTACCTGAAGAAATTGATAAAAAGGTTGCTTTGAGAAAGCTTAACAGTTGGGGAACAGAAATCGACAAGCTCACTGATGAGCAAGAAAAATATATTAACAGTTGGAACGTGTAAAATGGCAAATAATGATTTTAGATTTTTAAATGAAAAATGTCCTGTTTGCAATAAGAGTTTTAATCACGACGATGATATCGTAGTGTGTCCTTATTGCGGAACACCTCATCACCGTGAGTGCTATAAAGAAAAATGTGCTAATCACGAAAAGCATGGTGAAGATTTCCGTTGGGAACCTACTTTTGTAACTCCAGAAGATGTGAAAATCACAATTGAAAAAGAAGTTAAAACTCCTTTTAATCAGTCGATTGATATCGACCAGATGCCAATGGGGATTCCTCTTCCGCCTTTTCAGCAAAATTTTCTTGACTCTTTTCCAAAAGAGTTTGAAGACGGGGTTAAAACGGAAGATGTTGCAGTTTTTGTCCGTCATGAATCTCCAAAATATCTTAAAAAATTTCAGCAGATTAAAGATGAAAAACTCACATGGAACTGGGCAGCATTTTTCTTTGCTCCATATTGGTTCTTTTACAGAAAACTTTACAAATTAGGTGTAGTTTTCCTGTCACTGTTCATTTTACTTTCATCCTTGAGTTTTCTTCCTCCTGCATTAAAGCTTTCTGAAGTCATCTATGATTTTGAAACACAGGTTGAAGAGCTTACTGAGGATGCAGAAACAGACGCAGAATATGAATCGGCAGTAATGGACCTTTATGAATCCACTTACGAAAAGTTAAATGAAAACAAAACAGGTCTTATAATTTATATGGTTCAAAGTGTTTCGAATTTTGCTATCTCAGTTTTTATTGGACTTAATGCCAACAAATGGTATTACAAGCATACTATTTCACAAGTAAAAAAGATTTCTGCTGAAACTGAGCCAGAGAAAGTTAAAGAGAATCTTTTTCTCTCCGGTGGAGTTGCTTACGGTGCAGTATTTCTTGCTGTCCTTGCAGAAAAAGCAGTATTTTTCGCATTGGAAATGTTGATATCAACATTTATGTAAATAAGGAGAATTATTATGAAAATCACAAAAGCAATTATCCCTGCGGCAGGCCTTGGAACAAGAGTTCTTCCTGCATCAAAAGCAGTTCCAAAGGAAATGCTCAATATTGTTGACAAGCCTGCAATTCAGTATCTCGTTGAAGAAGCAGCAAAATCAGGTATTACAGATATTCTTATCATCACAAATCGTGGCAAAGGTGTTATTGAAGACCATTTTGACCATGCATATGAACTCGAGGATAAGTTAAGCAAAAATCCTGACAAGAAAGAGCTTTATGACTCTGTTCTTGAATGTTCACAGCTTTGTAATACATATTTCATCCGTCAAAAAGAAACAAAAGGTTTAGGCCATGCTGTTCTTTGTGCAAAGAATTTTGTAGGTAATGAGCCTTTTGCAATTCTTTATGGTGACGATGTTTTCATTTCAGACGGTGAGCCTGTTACAAAACAGCTTATTGATGTTTATGAAAAATACGGAAAAGGTGTTGTTGGCGTAAAAGAAGTTCCTGCAAAGGATGTCTGCAAATACTGTTCACTTAAAGTTGAAGAATTAGAAGAAAATGTTTTCAACTGTACAGATATGATTGAGAAACCAAAACCGGAAGAGATTATGTCAAACTATTCAATTTTAGGTCGTGTTGTTATGCCACCTGAAATTTTTGACATACTTGAAGTTACTCCAAGAGGTGCAGGAAATGAGCTTCAGCTTACAGATGCTATGAAAACTCTTGCACAGACAAAAGGTGTTATTGCTCTTGACTATGACGGAACCCGTTATGATATGGGTAACAAAATGGGTATTATGAAAGCAAATTGTGAAGTTGCTCTTAAGCACCCTGAAATCGGCGAAGATTTCAAAGCATACATCAAAGAACTTGCAAAAAACTTATAATTCCACACATAGAAAAAGGACTTGTTCAACTGAACAAGTCCTTTATTTTTTTGCTATGTTTTAGTATGCAATTGTCCAGTTTTCAATAGTACCAAGGCCAACGCTGAACAGGAAAATCTTTTCCTGACTATCTTCGTCCACCACCATATTTGTACTTATACTAAGTGGAGCATCTGCTGAATATGAAACAATTTTTCCTGTTTCCTTATCAATATCAGCCTTAACAGTAACATCGGCATAAATTGCATCCATGGTTACTACACCCTTATATTCCTCATTTTCATCAATCATGGCCTGTAAATCTTCCTGAGTTGCAACTGTAGCAACAGCGCCAACACCCTTACCTCTTGTTGGGTTTGTTTCGCCTTTGACAACAACTACAAAAGAATAATTATTTGCGTCTTCTGTAACCTTGATTGATTCAATGTCGTCCATTGTAAGAGTACATGTTGTACCTGTTGGTGGAAAAGCCAAAGCAATATCCTCACCTGTATATGTTTCATTTACTTCCTGAGTGCCATAGGAATCTGCTAAAGAGCTTTCAATATCCCCTTTTGTTATAACGCCACTAAGTAATGGATTAATTTCAACGTCCTGACACTTATATGTTGTTGTTGACACAAGTGTAACAGACGTTGCGTTTTCTTTTACACCATTGAATGAATTTACAAAATATTCTAACTGCTCTTCTTTTGTACCGATTATTGTATCAGGATTGTATAAACCAGCAACTATCTGAAGAATAATTCGAGCATCACTCGCAGTAACCTTTCCGTTACCATCTACATCATAAATAGTTTTATCTTCAACTGTTTTCAAGCCTGCAACAACCTGCAGAACAAATCTGGCATCCATTGCTGATACCTTGTTATCACCGTTTACATCACCCTTCAATGTTTCTGCAAATGCTGTAACACCAAACATTGAGCAAGCAAGCGCAACTGCAAGAATAATTGATAAAATCTTTTTCATTGATAATTACCTTCTTTCATTTTTATAAACATTATTATAGCACACTGTCTATATTTTACGCAACTACAAATATTTACCATTAACAATTTATAAACAATAAAAGAGCAATGTATCCCTACACTGCTCTTTGTAAATTACTTTGCAAAGTAATTTTTAATTCTTTCTACTGCTTTAATTGTGTTTTCTGTTGAGCCAAATGCAGTAAGTCTGAAATATCCTTCACCACTTGGTCCAAAGCCTTCACCAGGAGTACCAACAACCTGAATGTTTTCGAGAAGTGTATCAAAGAATTCCCAGCTTGACATTCCGTCAGGAGTCTTAAGCCATACATAAGGTGAATTTACTGCACCATAAACTGTAAAGCCACATTCTTTAAGTCCGTTATAAATAATCTTTGCATTGTTCTGATAATATGCAATAATTTCACGAACCTGCTTTTTGCCTTCTTCACTGTAAACTGCTTCAGCAGCTCTCTGTGTGATGTAAGAAACACCATTGAATTTTGTTGCCTGACGACGAGCCCAAAGTGCATTGAGTTCAACACCATCAACCTTAATATCGTGAGGAACAACTGTGTAACCACAACGAACACCTGTGAAGCCTGCTGTTTTTGAGAAGCTTCTGAACTCAATAGCGCAAGATTTTGCACCCTCAATTTCATAAATTGAATGTGGAACATTTTCTTCTGTGATAAATGCTTCATATGCTGAGTCAAAAAGGATTACTGCACCATTTTCGTTAGCATAATCAACCCACTTTTTGAGTTCATCCTTTGTTGCTGCCATACCTGTTGGATTATTAGGGAAGCAAAGATAAATAATATCTACCTTTTCCTTTGGAAGTTCCGGCAAGAAATTATTTTCTGCATTACAAGGCATATAGTAGATATTACTCCATCCCTCAGCAGTTTTATCACCTGAACGGCCGCTCATAACATTTGTATCAACATATACAGGATATACGGGGTCACAAACAGCAACCTTGTTGTCTGTTGAGAAGATATCACCGATATTACCACAGTCACTCTTTGCACCGTCAGATACAAAAATTTCACTGTTATCGAGTTCTACACCACGTGCTTTATAATCATTTTCGTTGATAGCATCTAAAAGCCACTTATGACCGTATTCAGGGGGATAACCCATAAATGTTTTTTCATTTGACATTTCGTCAACAGCCTTGTGCATTGCATCAATACAAGCACCTGCAAGAGGACGGGTAACGTCACCGATACCAAGACGGATAATTGGCTTGTCAGGATTAGCTGCAACATAAGCATTTACCTTTTTCGCAATATTTGAGAAAAGGTATGAGCTCTGAATTTTCAAAAAGTTGTCATTTATTTTCATGTTTGTCCCTCCGACAATATTCTTTACATCTTTATTTCACCGTCAAACACTTTAACGGCATTTCCACTTAAATAAATGGTGTTATTTTCTTTCCATTGAACCTTTAATTCTCCACCTTTTGCTTGAATGGTAATCTCCTCGTTTTTTAAGCAAATACCATTTATAACTGATGCCACAGCAACTGCACAAGCACCCGTACCACAAGCAAGTGTTTCTCCACTGCCACGCTCCCAAACACGCATTTTAAGATGACTTTTATCTAAAACCTCTACAAATTCCGTATTTATTCTTTCAGGGAACATTTCATGATTTTCAAAAAGTGGACCTATTGTATTTAAATCAATTTTTTCTATATCATTACAAAACACTACGCAATGAGGATTTCCCATTGAAACACAAGTAATTTCATAAATTTTATTTTCTATATTAAGTTTCTCTTTTTTCACAATACTTGTTCCGTATCGTGTAGGAATCTGATGACCATTAAGAATAGGTTTACCCATATTAACTCTGCCACCAACAGCAATTCCTTCTTTTTTTATTATCTCAACAGTTTTTATTCCGCTGAGTGTTTCAACCATTATTGTTGAATTTTTTAATTTGTTGTCATATATGTATTTTGCAGTACATCTTACTGCATTTCCACACATCTGTGCCCTTGAGCCGTCTGCATTATAAATATCCATAAAGCAATTGGCTTTTTCTGACGGTTTAATCAGTACAAGCCCATCTGCACCTATACCAAAATGTCTGTCACTTAATTTCCTTGACAAAATTTCAGGATTTTTTACTTCTTGTGTAAAACAGTCAATGTAAATGTAATCATTTCCTGCACCGTGCATTTTGGTAAATTTCATATAATTTCCCCCACTGCATTTTTTACATTTTATGCAGTGGGGATTTAATATTATGAATTATTCATACAAAGGATATTTTTTGCAGATTTCTGCAACACCATTAGTAATATACTCTTTCTGATTTTCAAAATCAGTTGCTGCAAGATAGATAAATTCAGCAATCTTGTCCATATCTTCTACTTGGAGACCTCTTGTTGTAACTGCAGGAGTACCGATTCTTACACCACTTGTAACAAATGGCTTTTCAGGGTCATTAGGAATAGCATTCTTGTTTGCTGTAATATGAACTTCATCAAGTCTGTGTTCAAGCTCTTTACCTGTAATACCAACTGAACGAAGGTCAACAAGCATAAGGTGATTATCTGTACCACCTGAAACAAGATTTATACCTCTCTTTGTAAGACCCTCTGCAAGAGCCTTTGCATTGTTAATAACTCTCTGCTGATAAGCCTTGAAATCATCACTTAATGCTTCACCAAAGCAAACAGCCTTACCTGCAATAATGTGCATTAAAGGGCCACCCTGTGTACCGGGGAAAATAGCCTTATTGAACTGCATACCAAATTCTTCGTCTTTACAAAGAATGATACCGCCACGAGGACCACGAAGAGTCTTATGTGTTGTAGATGTAACAACATCTGCATATGGTACTGGTGATGGATGAAGCCCTGCTGCAACAAGACCAGCAATATGAGCCATATCAACCATAAAATATGCACCAACGCTGTGTGCGATGTTTGCCATTCTTTCAAAGTCAATAGTTCTTGGGTATGCAGATGCACCTGCTACGATAAGCTTTGGTTTACATTCCTTTGCCTTTGCTTCAAAAGCATCGTAATCGAGAAAACCGTTTTCGTCAACACCATAAGGTACGAAATTATAGTACTTACCTGACATATTAACAGGTGAGCCGTGAGTCAAATGACCACCTTCAGCAAGATTCATACCCATAACTGTGTCACCCGGCTGAATAAGGGCAAAGTAAACTGCCATATTTGCCTGTGCACCTGAGTGAGGCTGAACATTAGCATAAGCAGCACCGAAAAGCTTCTTAAGTCTGTCACGAGCAATATCTTCTACAATATCAACGTGCTGACAGCCTCCGTAATATCTCTTTCCCGGATAGCCTTCAGCATATTTGTTTGTAAGAACACTGCCCATAGCAGCCATAACTGCAGGAGAAACGATGTTTTCACTTGCAATAAGCTCAAGATTTTCTCTCTGTCTTTTAAGTTCAAGACCCATTGCAGCTGCAACTTCGGGGTCAGTGTTATTTATAAATCCGATTGAATCAATTAAATTTTCAAACATACCTTCAATTTCCTTAAATTATATATTTCCTGAATAGTTAGGAGCTTCTTTTGTAATATAAACGTCGTGAGGATGACTTTCCTTAAGACCTGCATTTGTAATTCTGATGAATTTTGTCTTTGTCTTAAGGTCTTCAATTGTTGCACAGCCACAGTAACCCATACCTGCTTTAAGACCACCCATAAGCTGATAAATTGTTTCTGAAAGAAGTCCCTTGTAAGGAACACGACCTTCAACTCCTTCAGGAACGAGTTTTTTGTTGTTAGCCTGGAAGTATCTGTCTTTTGAACCGTTGTTCATAGCAGCAATACTACCCATACCACGATAAACCTTGAACTGACGGCCTTGGTAGATTTCACTTTCACCAGGGGACTCTTCACAACCTGCAACAAGTGAACCAACCATTATAGCAGATGCACCTGCAGCAATAGCCTTAACGATTTCGCCTGAATACTTGATGCCACCATCAGCGATAACTGTAATTCCATGTTTTGCTGCTTCGTTTGCTGAATCATAAACAGCAGTAATCTGTGGAACACCGATACCTGCAACAACTCGAGTTGTACAGATAGAACCGGGTCCGATACCAACCTTAACGCAGTCTGCACCTGCATCAATAAGTGCCTTTGTAGCCTCAGCAGTAGCAATATTACCGCCGATAAGAGGAAGGTCAGGGTAAGCAGCCTTAACTTTAGCAACAGCATTTATGATACCGTGACTATGACCATGAGCAGAGTCAAGAGTAATCATATCAACACCTGCTTCAACAAGAGCAGCTACACGGTCAAGCACGTCAGCAGTTGCACCGACAGCAGCACCACAAAGAAGTCTGCCCATAGAATCTCTTGCTGAATTTGGATATTTAACTGCTTTTTCAATATCCTTAATTGTGATAAGACCTTTAAGGAAGCCTTTTTCATCAACCAACGGAAGTTTTTCAATCTTATGTTTCATAAGAATTTTCTTTGCTTCGTCGTGATTTGTGCCAACAGGAGCAGTAACAAGACCTTCACTTGTCATAAAGTCCTTGATTTTACCACTATAATCAGCAATAAATCTCATATCACGGTTTGTAAGAATACCAACAAGCTTACCGTTTTCGTCACATACAGGAACACCTGAAATCTTATAACGATGCATAAGATTGTCAGCTTCCTGAACTGTATTATCAGGAGATAAGAAAAATGGGTTATTGATAACGCCGTTTTCACTTCTCTTAACCTTATCAACCTGTGCCTTCTGAGCTTCGATTGACATATTCTTATGAATGATACCGATACCACCTTCACGAGCAATAGCAATAGCCATATTACTTTCAGTAACAGTATCCATCGCAGCAGTGAGAACAGGTGTGTTTAACTTAATTGTTTTTGTAAGCTGAGTTGAAATATCAACATCACTTGGAAGAACGTCACTTTCTGCAGGAATGAGAAGTACGTCATCAAAGGTAAGACCTTCTTTTACAAACTTGTCTGTCATAATTTATATCTCCTTCACATTAAAACTCATTATAAGAAAAGAGAAACCGTTTAAAGTTTCTCTTTTAGACACAATTACTCCGCAGGGAAGAATGCCTTGTGAATTGCACTGACTGCACGGTCAGCATCTTCAAGGTTGATAAGAACTGAAATTTTAATTTCGCTTGTAGCAATCATATCGATGTTGATGTCGCGCTCGTAGAGAGCCTCAAACATTTTTGAAGCTGTTCCCGGATGAGATTCCATACCTGCACCAACAATTGAGATTTTAGCAACCGATGTATCACAGATAATGTCCTTATCTTCAATATCAAACACATTCTTTACACATTCAAGGGTTTCTTCAGCATTGCTCTTTGAAACTGTGAATGTAATGTCCTTTGTGCTGTCACGACCAACAGACTGTAAAATAATATCAACATTTATCTTGTGCTTTGCGAGAACATCGAAAAGCTTAAAAGCAACACCAGGTGTGTTTGGAATTTTTGTAACTGAAATACGTGCTACGTCAGTATCTTTTGTAACACCTCTGATAAGCATTTTTTCCATTTTGGTAACCTCCTTAACAATTGTACCGGGAACTCTCTTAAGACTTGAGAGAACTTCTAACTCAACATTATACTTTTTAGCCATTTCAACAGAACGGTTGTTTAAAACCTGTGCACCAAGAGTTGCAAGCTCAAGCATTTCATCATAAGTGATTTCCTGAAGCTTTTTAGCATTGTCAACCTTTCTTGGGTCTGCTGTGTAAACACCTTCCACGTCTGTGAAAATCTGACAACGGTCAGCACGAAGGGCAGCAGCAATAGCAACGGCACTTGTATCTGAACCACCACGACCAAGAGTCGTAAGGTCATCATATTTATTGATACCCTGGAAACCTGCTACAACAACAATGTTATGACGGTCAATTTCTGAACGAAGTCTGTCCGCTTTAACATTCTTGATTCTTGCTGTACCATAAGCAGAACTTGTGTTAAAGCCAGCCTGCCAACCAAGAAGTGAAACTGCAGGACAACCTAACTTTTCAATAGCCATTGCAAGAAGTGCTATTGAAATCTGTTCACCGGACGCCATAAGCATATCCATTTCTCTTTTTGATGGCTTTGAATTAATTTCATAAGCTTTTTCAATTAAGTCATCAGTTGTGTCACCCTGTGCTGAAACTACAACAACTACATCATTACCTGCACGATAAGTGTCAGTAACAATCTGGGCAACATTCATAACTCTTTCGGCGTCGCGAACACTTGAACCGCCGAATTTCTGAACTATAAGTCCCATATATGTCCTCCTAAATGGAATAAATACTATTTATTAATAATCAGTAACTCTGATAAGAGATTTTATACTGATTGAAGAAATACTGTTAAGCTTTTCTGTAAGTTCTTTTTCTGCCATAGCAGATGTTACAAAAGCAAGTTCGTTTGACTTGCAGCCTGCAAATTCAAGCACCTGAACTTTACCGATTGTCGCAACAACATCCTGTAAAGCATTTGCCTTATCTGTAACCTCAGCACGGATATAAAGAGGATTAACCGCTGATTTATAATCAACAACGTAATTTTCCTCTGCTTCACCCCAGCCGAGAGGTTTCTTCCTGTCCATATTTCTTGCACAGTCAATAACGTCAGCAACAACTGCAGAAGCAGTAGGCAACTTGCCTGCACCCTTACCGTAGAATACAACATCGCCTGTTGCGTCACCACGAACAAGAATTGCATTGAAAACATCGTTAACTGATGCTAACTGACTACCATCCATAACGATTGCAGGAGAAACGATTGCAAAAATCTTTCCGTCATCCATTCTCTTTGCACGACCAAGAAGTTTGATTACACCACCAAACGCACCGATATATGCAACATCATCCAAAGTGATTCTTGTAATGCCTTCTGTATAAACAGAATCAGGATAAACGTGTTTGCCAAAGCAGAGAGATGCAAGAATACAGATTTTTCTGCAAGCATCGTGACCTTCAACGTCAGCTGTCGGGTCTTTTTCTGCATAGCCATTATCTTGTGCAAGTTTTAATGCATCTTCAAAACTCATATTCTTTTCAATCATCATTGTAAGAATAAAGTTTGTTGTACCGTTAAGGATACCTGCGATTTCATCAATTTCATTTGCTGCAAGGCACTGTGAAATAGGACGGATAATCGGAATACCACCACCAACAGATGCCTCAAACAAAAAATTAACATTATTCTCTGCAGCGAACTGTAAAAGTTCACAGCCCTTTGCTGCAACAAGTTCCTTGTTTGATGTTACGACACTCTTACCTGCTTTAAGACATGATGAAACAAATTCATAAGCAGGATGAAGTCCACCCATAGTTTCAACTACAACCTTAACATCGTCATCATTAAGAATTATGTTAAAATCCTTTATCATTTTATCCTCGTGAGGGTCTCCGGGGAAATCCCTTAAATCGAGAATATATTTAACTTCCATTTCTTTTTGTGTGCTTCTTTTTACGATACTATCGTGGTTTTTTGTAAGCACTTCAACTACACCTGAACCAACTGTACCGTAACCCATTACTGCAACATACATTACAAATTCACATCCTTACCGCCGATACATTCGGCGAAAAAAAGGTATAATCAAGCATTTTAAAATACTTTTACATATTCTATCACAATTATTATTATTTATAAAGGGGTAATATACAATATTTTTACATCATTTTTTTTAATATTTTTAGAAAAAATTACATAAAATTGAACTTTTTAATTGATACTTGAGAAAAAATAGTTTATTATATTAATATTACAAATATTTCGGAGAAAATTTATGACAGGAATTGAAAAGAAAAAAAGTTTTATAATCAATACAGTTTATGCGGCAATTCTTATTGCTCTTTTTTATCTGTTTTTTAAATATGCACTTGGAACAGTATTCCCTATTATCTGTTCATTAATAATTGCAATGATTTTGCAGAAACCTGTAAATTTCCTTTGCAAGAAGACGCCGTTAAAAAGGGGAATTATCTCAACACTCCTTGTTCTTTTAAGTTTCCTTTTAGTGCTTTTTGTCTTTGGACTCATAATCTTTTGGTTAGGTTCGGAATTTAAAGGTTTTTTCCGTTACATTATGATTCAGCTTGAGGATATTCCGGCACTTATAGAGGATATCAAAGGATATCTTGCAAACATTCTTGCTCTTTTACCTGAAAAAGCAGAGATTGCTGCAATCAACTTTATCAACGAAAAATTAGACACATTAACTACTGCCCCCGAAATGGTATTTCCGGAATCATCAGAATTTGACTTTTCATTTCTCTCAACACCACTTTTAGGCATCTGGAATACTGCAAAGCAAATCCCGACAACACTTGTTTCAATTGTTATTGCCATTGTTTCATGTTGTTTTATGACATCCGACTTCAAATCCGTTAAAAACCTTGTATTAGGTTTCTTCAGTATTGAAACAAGAGAAAAGATTATAAGAGCAAAAAGACTTCTTATTCCTTCACTTGGAAAAATGATAAAGGCTTATGCAATTATTATTACCATCACTTTCTGCGAGTTAGCATTAGGCTTATCTATTTTAAGTCTTTTCAAGATATACAACGGTAGCTACATCTTTGTCATTGCTGCTCTTACTGCGATTATTGACATTGTTCCTGTTTTGGGTACAGGTACAGTGCTTATTCCTTGGGCATTATACAACCTTATTTCAGGAAACTATTCATTTGCAATCGGATTACTCATAATATACGCTTGTATTACTGTTATCCGTCAGGTTATTGAACCTAAACTTGTAGCAGCACAATTGGGTATTCCTGCATTTTTGACTATCGTTTCAATGTTTATCGGTTCACAGATTTTTGGTGTGATTGGAATTTTTATTCTCCCTATTACCATAGTTATGCTTAAGCTTTTAAATGACGAAGGAATTATAAATATTCTCCACAAAGTTGAAGAAACGGAGGATGCTGAATGATTGATATTCACAGCCATGTGCTGTTTGATATGGATGATGGTGCAGATAATCTTGATACCTCAATTGAGTTGTGTCGTGATTCTTATATGAATGGTTGCGACTCTTTAGTACTTACCCCTCACTTCTTTGAATACAGTTATCTTGAAGATTTTATTGAAGAACGTGATATGAGAATCACATTACTTCGTGAGGCATTGGAAAAGGAAAACATACCATTGGAGGTACTTCCCGGAGCAGAGCTTTTTCTGTCAGACAGAGTTTTTGGTGCAGATAATCTTGATGAGCTTACCATCAACGGTACAAAATACATGCTTTGTGAAATGTCTTTAAATCCATTTGACACACGCAATGTTATTCGTTGGTTTGATGAACTCATTGACAGAAGCTATGTCCCTGTTCTTGCACATCCCGAAAGGTATTATGAGTTTCATCAGAATTATAACCTTATTGATGAAATTCTTGACCGTGGTGTCATTTTCCAGGTAAATCTTGACAGTCTTATTGGTGAAAACGGTCCCTTGGCACAAGGAATGGCAATTGACATGGTTCGCAGAGGTATCGCACCTTTAATTGCAAGTGACGCTCACGACCTTGATTATCGTCATACACGACTTGTAGAAAAACTCAACGAACTTCCTGATGAAATTACAG
Source organism: Candidatus Fimenecus sp. (assembly GCA_045593555.1). Lineage (GTDB taxonomy): Bacteria > Bacillota > Clostridia > Oscillospirales > Acutalibacteraceae > Fimenecus. Next base: position 30,937 of record JAZNWU010000028.1, read on the forward strand.
AAAAACATGTTGAGCAATGTCTTATTAAAAATCCTAAAAAAATCATTACAAATCAAGATATATAAAAATAACGGCGGTTCAAACTGAACTGCCGTTAATCTTTTTTTATTTTTAACTGTTGATAATGTCATCCCAAGAAATACTGTCATCATCTTCATCATCGTTTGGTTTTGTTGTTAATTCTTCTTCAGGAATCAATCCTGCAACAACCTGTAAAATCTTACGAGCATCAATTGCAGAAACTTTACCGTCTTTATTATAGTCAGCCTTCTTTTTCTGTTCTGCTGTAAGAGTTCTTGTACCTGCTGCTGCTTGTAACACGTAAAGAGCGTCTGATGCTTTAACCATACCATCTCCGTTTACATCACCAAGCTTTGCTGCGAAAGCAACTATTGAAAGAGAAAGTACCATAACAGCAACTAAAACTAATGAAATGAATTTTTTCATCTATATATCTCCTTTTAATAATCTACATCTTAATTAAAACATATTATAAGACATTTGTCAAGAAAGCAGATTTTTAACTATAATTACTTAATTTTGCTTTTAAAGAAATTTGAAATCTCTTCATTTGCCTCGTCACCATAAACAGAAAACGGGTCAACCACATTAAAAACATGCTGAAGATTTTTACCCTTTAGTTTATCTGTAAAGTCACGAAAACAATACTCCACACCAAGATTGTCAAAAATTTTCTTTAATTTATATGCCTGTGCTCTTAAAAAGTCACCTGATGCAGTAAGAATATAAAAAGGCGGAAATTGCTTTGTTGCAATTTTATTCACATCAAGATATTTTCTGTATGGACTCTTACGGTAATTTTTACCAAGTAAAACAGGTACATTTACATTCATAATGAAATTCGGACTTAACAAATCTACTGCCGGACAGATAGCTGCAACAGCTTTAAAATTATATCCTATGTAATCGACACCAAAATCTTTTTGCATATCCTTATTAAGATTTACTGCAGTTGTTACACAAGCAAAATGACCACCTGCAGAATCACCTGCAAGAAAAATATTATCCATATCTGCAGGGTAGTCTTTAAGATTATTGCCAAGCCATTTAAGTGCTGCAAAAATATCACGAATCTGGTCATCAAAAAAAACATCACCTGCAAGACGATAGTTTATTGATGCCACAAGGAAACCCTTCTGTGCATGCTTCAGACAAAAATACTTGTTTATTTCCTTATATCCATACATCCATCCACCACCGTGAATATCAATTATAACAGGAAGCTTTTCTGTTGTGCCTTGTGGATAATATATATCAAGAAGATGTGCTTTTTCTCCGTCATCTATATATGGAATATCCAAAAACTGTTCTAATCCTTTGGGTTCAGTTTGTGATGCAATTCTTTTAGCATCACTCTTTGCTGTATTTTCCCAATTTTTATCAAGAATAGGTTTAAAAATGTACATACTCACGCTCCTTTTTACGGATGAGGCTCGCCTTTGCGATATGCCTCCATTATATCACGAAAAACTTCGCCATTTGACGGTGGAGTCCAGGTAATTGCATCTGCACCTGCATCAATCGTGGCTTTTATTGTAGCATCATTTGGTCCACCTGTTGCCATAATAGGCACATTCGGATATTCACTACGGATTTTAGCAACCAATTCAGGTGTTTTTGCGGCCGCTGATACGTTAAAAATCTGAACACCTGCATCAAGTCTTGCCTGAATATCATCTTCTTTGACAACAGTCACAACGATAGGTAAGTCAACTGTTTTTGCAACCTCACGAATAGTGTCATTAGATGTGGGTGCATTAAGCACAACACCTGTTGCACCTTGATATTCAGCATGTCTTGCAAGATTTATTACTCTTTCTCCCTTTGTTAGACCTCCACCAACTCCCACAAAAACGGGACAGTCAGCAGCCAGCATTACCGCTTGGGTTATAACAGGCTGTGGTGTAAATGGATAAACGGCAATCACAGCATCAGCATTACAATTTCTTATGATGCTGACATCTGTTGAAAATACAATTGATTTAATTCTTCTTCCAAAGATTTTTAGACCTCTGCACTCATAAATCACCTCGGGAACATCAATTCTGAAATCTCTTAAATATCCTTTAATTTCGTTCATAAACAACATCCTTTTCCTTTGATTATGTTATATAACGACATTTTATTTTACAAATATTGCTAAATTGTGTTTGCAGTATTAGAAACTTGTAAACTATTGATTTTCTTGGTTACAAGTTTTGCAATCTGCCTGTTTTCAGGTTTGCTGATACCGTTTTCTTCTATTAGTTCTCTTGCAAGTTCCTGAGTCTGCATAAGAATTTTTGTATCTGTCATAATATCGGCAATCCTCAATTTTGGAAGTCCGTGCTGACGAGTACCAAAGAAATCGCCAGGACCTCGTAATTTTAAATCTTCATCGGCAATTTTAAAACCATCTGTGGTATCACACATTATCTTCATTCTTGCAGTTGCCTCATCACCTGTTGCATCTGTCACAAGAATACAATGAGATTTTGCTTTTCCTCTACCAACTCTACCTCTGAGCTGATGAAGTTGTGATAAACCAAATCTTTCTGCGTTTTCGATAATCATAATAACAGCATTTGGCACATCAACGCCAACCTCAATAACAACCGTGGAAATAAGCAGCTGTGTTTCACCTTTTTTAAACTTCATCATAACTTCATCTTTTTTCTTTGGGGTCATTTTCCCATGAAGTAAATCAAGGTTATATCCGTTAAAAGGAACTTGTGCTTTTTCAAAGTATTCTTCGGCAGAAATTACACCTTGAATAAGTTCACTTTCCTCTACAAGAGGACAGACGATATATGCCTGATAACCCATATCAAGATGCTTTCTGACAAATTCAAACATTGAACCTCTTTTACTTGTTCTCACAGAATAAGTATCTATTTTTTGTCTTCCCGGAGGCAATTCATCAAGGATTGAAACTTTCAAATCTCCGAATAAAATCAACGCAAGTGTTCGTGGAATAGGTGTTGCCGACATAACATAAACATGAGGATTTTCCCCTTTACTGCAAAGACCTGTTCTTTGTTTTACACCAAAACGATGTTGTTCGTCAGTAATAACAAGTCCCAATCTCGAGAACTCAACATCCTCCTGAATAATGGCATGTGTACCGATTATAAGGTCAATTTCGCCATTTTTTAATTTTTCTTTTATCTCTTTTTTATCCTTTGCTTTTGTGCTACCAACGAGTAATTCGCATTTTATTCCCGCATTTTCAAAAAGTTTTGTGAATGTTTCAAAATGCTGTGTTGCCAACACTTCAGTAGGTGCCATCAATGCTGACTGCATACCATTTTTTGATACAGTATAAACTATTGCTGCAGCGACTGCAGTTTTACCACTACCGACATCGCCCTGCAAAAGTCTGTTCATTTGTTTTCCACTCTGCATATCTGAAACAGCTTCTTCTACTGCTCTTTTCTGTGCATTCGTAGGCTTAAAAGGTAAAATATTAAAGAATTCTTCTGTGTAATTCTCTTTAATTATATTTCTCGTTGTAATTTCTGTATTTTCATTTTTAAGACAAAGCAGACTCAACTGCAAAACAAATAATTCATCAAAAATAAGTCTGTCTCTTGCTTTTTGCAAATCTTCGTCATTTGCAGGGAAATGGATATCTCTTATTGCCTTATCAAGGGAAACAAGGTTATAACGGTCAATTATACTCTGTGGCAAGTATTCAGGGATTTCATCAATACATTGCAAAGCATTCTGCACAGCTGCCTGAATAACCCTTGAAGTTATATTCTTATTCTGTGGATAGATAGGACGAATTTCCATTTTCTGTGACGCCTTAATAAACATAGGCGATATCATTTCGCGAGCAGAAAACTTGCCAAGAGTCAGTTTTCCATAAAAAAGATATTCTTCGCCACTTTTGAGCATTTTATCAATGTACTTATTGTTAAAAAATGTTGCTGCAAAAACATCATCACCATCGGTAATAGTTGCTTTTGCGATAAGCATTCCTCCACGGACACGCTCATTTTTCACAGGAAACATTACTGTTCCTTTTATACATACATTTTCGCCTAAAATACATTGAGATATAGGCATTATTTTACTCCAATCCTCATAAGCACGAGGATAAAAACGAAGAAGTTCCCCGACAGTTGACACACCAACAGAACGAAACGCCGTTGCACGGGCTTCGCCGACACCTTTGATGTTCTTAATATCGTCGGAGAACTTCATAATTTCACCTTATATTCCACCGTATAGACTATACGGCATTTGTTTTAATGTTAAATTCACATCGTCTGATATTGCAACATAACCTTTTTTAAAAAGTATTGGCACAAAAGGATAATATTCAATAAATATCTCATAATATTCCTCTGCAGTAATCTCTCCTGCACGATATCTGAAATATTCTGTAGCAACAAGTTCCTTTGTGTTAATCCCCGATGAAAGCATATTGCCTTCACGGAAAAAGTCGCCAATATCCATTGTACTGTCAAGCTTTATTTCACCAAGGTACATATCATAATTGCCTGATTCTATTCGTTGTTTATATTCAGAAAAAGAAACCGTCTGGACATTAACTAAGAAACCACATTCGTTTAAAGAGTCTGCAATATTATATGCCGCTGCAACTCTGAATTTATTATCTTTATTTACCATCAAGGATAAGGATAGGGTATAGGCACCGTTTGTTTTTGCCTTACCCGAATATCTTGTGTATCCACACCTGTCGATAATATTGTTTGCAAGAACAACATCACCTTCAGTTTTGATATCTGTAATCTGACCTGCCAAGTCACTTTCAGGATTTACAGGTAATTTCATTGCTGTAGCATGGCCTTGATAAGCAGACAATACAATTCTTTCACTATCTAATTTTGCTGCAATAGCATTTCGAATATAGTTATTCAATGCTCCTCTTGAACTGTTAAGACCAAGATAAACCATATTATTGAGCAAAACATCCTTTGATGTTCCTGCAACTGCAGAATACTCACAATCTGATAAATCGCTGAAGAACACATCAGTTTCACCAATGTTAACAGCATTTTCAGCACTTTCGTTTGTGCCGATAGGGGATAGGACTATGTTTTTTTCCTTGTTAAGAACATTGATAAGTTTACCTTCTGAATAATAGTATTCTCCACTACCTGTAGGTACAGATGCCTGAACATCAGCTGTACCGACCTTTACAACAGGGAAGTCAAGTTTACCGGCTACATATATATCCTTGTAATCAAGAGTGAAATCCACAGCATATTGTCCTACAGCCTGAGCCGAAATTACACCTTTAAGTGCGTTACTCCAACCATAAGATGCTTTTGCCATATTGAATGAATAAACTACATCTTCTGCCGTTATTTCACTTGAACCTCTGCAAGAAACACCATGACGAAGTCTTACTGTTGCAACATTGTCAGTCACACTGATTGTTTCTGCAATATCGGCAGATACTGTATATGTGCTATCTGTTGAATATAAAGACTCATACATTAATTTACTCAAATATAGATTCTCGTAACTTTTAGCAAAATAGGGATTTAGACCATCTGTTTGGTTATATGGAAGAACAACTTTTCCATCACCCTTTTTGTTTGTCTGTTCAGTTGTTGTTTCAACATCCGACAATTCTTCGGGATTGACTGTTGTTTCCCCATTTCCTTTTTCTCCTGTACAGGCAGAAAAAAGCATACAGAGACATAAAAGCAATGAAATTATTCTTATAGTTTTTTTCATTTGCTCACCTCACTGTAACTGCTCTTATCTCAACTGTTTTTCCGCTGTCCTTATCAACTGTAAACACACATCCTTGCATAAAACATGGCGTATCTGCAGTTTCAAACATTGTCGAAAACCCTTTTCTGAATTTATCAATAATAATCTCTTTTTTCACGCCTAAAACAGACTCTTCCGGTCCTGTCATACCTAAATCAGTGATGTATCCTGTACCACCTGTAAGAATCTGTGCATCAGAAGTCTGAATATGAGTATGTGTACCAAACATACCACTCACTTTTCCATCAAGGAAATAACCTAACGCTTTCTTTTCTGCAGTAGCCTCTGCATGAAAGTCAACAAGGATAATATTTGTTTCTTTTTTCAATATGTCTATTTTCTTTTCAGCTGTTTCAAATGGGTCCTTATGCCCTTCAAGCCAAACTCGTCCCAGAAGATTGATTACACCAACTTTATAGGCACCTTTATCAATTATTGCCCATCCTTTTCCCCATACACCTTCACCGAAGTTTGCAGGACGTATAACATTTTCTGTACAGTCGAGATATTCAAAAATTTCTCTTCTTTTTAATGAGTGATTTCCACCTGTAATTAAATCTGCTCCACTTGTGAAAATATGTTCACAGGAATTCGGTAACATACCATTACCAACTGCAGAATTTTCACCATTTACAATACAGATATCAATATTATTTTCTTTTTTAAATTCAGGAAGTTTTTTGCGTAAGAAGTCACATCCTTGCTGGCTGACAACATCTCCTACACATAAAATTCTAATTTTGCGTGACATAAGCACACCGTTTCTATATTTTGGATTTTAATTTATTTTGCCCCGAAGCCGTTGGTGACATCGGGGCATTTTATAAATCTTTTATTATTTAGCAAAATCAATTACACGATTTTCTCTGACTATATTAACCTTAATCTGACCTGGGTATTCAAGCTCGTCTTCAATTTTCTTTGCAATATCACGAGCAATAATAACCATCTTTTCATCAGATACTTGGTCAGGATTTACCATAATTCTGATTTCACGACCTGCCTGAATAGCAAATGATTTTTCAACACCCTCAAATAATGTTGCAATTTCTTCAAGCTTTTCAAGACGTTTAATGTAGTTCTGAACATTTTCTCTTCGAGCACCAGGACGAGCTGCAGAAATCGCATCAGCTGCCTGAACAAGTACAGCAACGATTGTCTTTGCTTCAATTTCTCCGTGGTGAGCCTGAATTGCATGAACAACCTTGTCGTTTTCTTTATATTTCTTTGCTGCCTCAACACCGAGTTCGATATGAGTACCCTCAAATTCACGGTCGAGAGCCTTACCAATATCGTGAAGAAGACCTGCACGCTTAGCCTGTTTAACATCAGCACCAAGTTCCTGTGCCATAAGTCCTGCTATGTAAGAAACCTCAAGTGAGTGGTTAAGTACATTCTGTCCAAAGCTTGTACGGTATTTAAGTTTACCAAGAAGCTTAACAAGCTCAGGATGAACACCGTTAACGCCTGCGTCTACAACAGCTCTTTCACCTGTCTGCTTAATTGTCTGCTCAACTTCACGCTTTGATTTTTCATACATTTCTTCAATTCGTGCAGGATGAACACGACCATCCTGAATAAGTTTTTCAAGAGTAAGTCTTGCGATTTCACGACGAACCGGGTCAAAACTTGAAACTGTGATTGCTTCAGGTGTATCGTCAATTATAAGGTCAACACCTGTAATTGTTTCAAGTGTTCTGATGTTTCTTCCTTCACGACCAATGATTCTACCCTTCATTTCATCATTTGGAAGTGCCACAACAGAAACAGTTGCTTCTGCTACATGGTCAGCAGCACATCTCTGAATTGCGCCTGTTATGATTTCTCGTGCAAGATTATCACTTTCGTCACGTGTTCTCTGTTCAAAATCAAGGATTTTAAGAGCTTTTTCGTGTGTAAGTGAATCATCAAGTTCTTGCATAAGCAATGCTTTTGCCTGTTCCTTACTGTAACCACTGATTTTTTCGAGCATTTCAAGTTGACTGCGTTTCAATCTCTCAACTTCTTCAATCTTCTGGTCAGCAAGGCTGATTTTTTCAGCAAGTACTTCTTCTTTCTTTTCAAGATTTTCTGTTTTCTTGTCAAGGTTTTCTTCTTTTTGTACGATTCTTCGTTCTTGTCTTTGAACCTCTGCACGTCTTTCACGAAGTTCCTTGTCAACTTCGTTTCTTAACTTGTGTATTTCGTCTTTAGCCTCAAGAATAGCTTCTTTTTTCTTACTCTCAGCAGTTTGAACTGCTTGATTAACAATTCTTAATGCTTCTTCGTTAGCGGAGCCAATCTTCGCCTCTGCAACCTTCTTACGGTAAACACCACCGATTACAAAGCCCAACGCCCCAAATACAACAGCAGAGACAACGGCAATAACGATAGCCACACCTACAGTAATCATAGGTTTGTCCCTCCTAATAATAAATATTTAATTTCACAAAATATATAAAAAATATGAAATGAAATTAAGTTGAATAAGTACAAGAATACAAAATCCCCATACTATCTTTATTATTTTACACAAAAAAGAACACCGTGTCAAGAATTTATGCACTAAATACTACAAAATTTGGATATTTAGATTTTTATGCTTATATATATGCCTAATTTCTAGATACAGAAAACAGGGAAGACTTTTCTGTCTTCCCTGTAGATTGTTTTTTAATTTTAATCTGTGATTAAGCTTCGTAGTATTTTGTTAAACCAAAGATTGTACGGAAGAAACCACCAATTTTTGCAAAGAAACCAGCATTTGAATACATTTCAACAGTATCTGATGAGAGTACAGTTCCGTTTACATCGTAAACAGTTACTGTGAATACTGTATTACCTTTATTCTTTGAAGTGATTTCTAATGCTCTACCATCATCAATTTCATTTGTCTTAAAGTTTTCATTATCAGCTGTCCATACAACTGTTACATCATCAGGAAGCTCTTCGCCAGTTGTTGTTACTGCATGAAGAACAATTGTATCTTTACATCTGATTTCTGTTATTGATGGTTCCTGAATTGCAACTGCAAAATTGATTGGTAACATCTCTACAAAGTCATCCTTGTATTCTACACCACATACTGTACATACATATGTTGTGTATCCCTTTGATGAGTATGTTGGCGCTGTTACGATGCCTTCATTCTTAGTATGTCCAAGTGGTTCAATCTTTTCAGGAGATACAACATAAGAATTACATACTGAACACTTAATTGCATCTTTGTAACCTGGGTCAATACAAGTTGGTGCTTTACCAGGAACAACCTCTTCAACATGTCCAAGTGCTGCAGGTTCTGCTCTCTTATCAACATAACCACATGTTTCACAAGTATATCTTGTTTCACCTGCTGTTGTACAAGTTGGGCTCTTTACCTGTTTGCCTTCACCATAGCTATGACCTGTTGCAGAAACTGTAACTGTTTCACGGCTAACCTCTGCATCACATACTGAACAGTAAACTACTGATTCATATGAGCCTTCAGTTGTACATGTTGCTGCAACTTCGTTTTCTTTTACTGCTTCCGCTGCTGTATGACCTGCTGAAGGAACTGTAGTTGGAGCTGTGATAACTTCATCACAAACTGAGCACTTAACGCCAGCTGTTGCACCATCTGTTGTACATGTTGCATCAACTGCAGGAATTTCTTCTTCTGTATGACCTGTTGCTGCGATTGGTGTTGTTTCTGTTGCCCCACAACCACAAGCCTTTACTACATAACCATCTTCTGTACATGTAGCTTCTTTTCTGTCTGTTTCTGTTGCATAAACGTGAGCGCCTGTTGCATCAACTGTAATTGTATCTCGGCTCATTTCTGTGTTACATACTGAACAGTAAACTACAGAATCGTATGAACCTGCTACACTACAAGATGCAGCAACTTCATTTTCCTTAACAGCTTCTGCTGCTGTATGGTTACCTGTAGCTGAAATTTCTTCAGTCTTTGTATGTTTACAAACAGAACATGTGTATGTCTTAACGCCAGCTTCTCCACATGTTGGAGCTGTTGTTTCAACACCATTGTCCCATACATGAGCATCGTCAGCACATGGTTCGTTACCAATTGTAGCTGTAGCTGCAAATATTGCACTACTGCCTAATGTTGACAATTTTGCAACTGTAGTAGCATTACCTGGATTCTTGTAATAGTTAAAGTATGTTCTATTCTTTGAAATTGTACCAGTTGTTACAGCTGCCGAAACTGCTGTTTTATCAGCAACATCTGCAGAAACAGTAAGTTCGAACTGAATAAGTGGATTTTCATCAGCATTGAGATCTTCTGTAGGAAGACCATTCTTATTTGTTATTGAACTATTTGTATCACGAGTACCCTGAATGCAGAGGTATTCATCATACAATGCGTTTTCTTCAGTTGAGTTTGAATTTTGAATATTAGTCACTATGTTTGAAGCTGACCAACCAATATTCGCTGTTGTAATATCAGCATAAAGCATTTGGTATGCATCATTACTAACTGCTGATGCCTTAATATCATCTGCAGTATTATCTGCCTGTGCAAATACACTTGA
>JAZNWU010000029.1:0-81068 GCA_045593555.1 Candidatus Fimenecus sp.
ATCACCGTAGGTGTATATCATCAAAGGCGGTGAGCCGCCTTTGTATCTCATCACACCTTCAGGTGTGTATTTCTGTCGGCTTGATGATATACAAAACTTCGTTTTGATGATATGCAATTTCTACGAAATTGATGATATACAAATCCTTCGGATTTGATAATATTTTTAATAGTTTGATTTTCGTTACATAGACACATCTGAATTATGCCTGCAATTCGAACCATTTGTGTTCCGTTTGCAGGTATTTTCGTTTTTAAAACCCTTGATATCTCGAGGGTTTTCTTTATTTTGTATAGATTTTTCAAATGTTACACAAATGTCAAAACAGCGTGATTTTAAATACAAAAGTGAAATTATTCTTTTATTCGAACCACTATTGTCCCGTTTCAGTTTGTTTTGAATCTGTGTGTTTATTGAAATATTCTGCTTCGTATGCATCCGGTGTTCTGTATCGGAGCAAAGAGTGAGGTCTTTTAGTGTTATAGCAGTTCATAAAATTGTTTATACCTTTCTTGACCTCAGTTTCAGTTCTATAGTTTGTCCTATAAAACTCTACTTGCTTGAATTTATATGGATTAAAGAACGAATATTTACTACTAAACGAAAATGGCGGCAGGGAGAATTTTCCTTACCACCGTTTTGCTTATCTATACTGCAAATAATCTATAAATCGTTTCATCGCAAGTGAGACCGTTTTCTTATCCCTTAAAGCAAGCCCAATATTTCTACATGCAGGAACATCAAGTTCTTTTGCTATAATTCTATACGGAACACGCTTTAAAATCAACTCAGGGAGTATGGCGATACCGAGTCCGCTTTCTACCATGGACATTACAGCGTAGTCATCCCAAGTAGTGAATTTTACGTTTGGTGTTAAATTATTACGCTCAAATATTTCTGAGATTTCTGCTTTTGCGCCTTTCTCAAGAAGCATAAAAGGTTCTTTACAAAGTGCGTTTACAGGAAATAAGTCGCAATCTTTCAATGGATGATTTTCAGGAATTATTGCCATAAGTTTATCTTCTTCGAGAAATATTGTTTCAAATTCAGGTTGGGTGGGTAATCTTAAAAATCCACAATCAACTCTACCTGTATGTATCCATTCTTCAATTTCAGTATAATCTCCAAGCAAAAGCTCGTAGTCGATATTAGGATAATCCTTTTGAAATTCCTTGATTATATTTGGAAGCCAATGGGTAGCCACACTCGAAAATGTACCTATGCGAATAAGTCCGGATTGCAATCCGTTTAGTTCATCGACCTGCATTTTCAGTTTATCAAAATCGGTACAAAGATTCTGTGCATACGGCAACAACTTTACTCCATCACTTGTAGGCTTTACGCCATTCTTACTTCTTTCAAGCAGTGTTACGCCCCATTCTTTTTCAAGGTCAGCAATCATTCTGCTGATTCCTGATTGGGTATAGTTCAGTATCTCTGCCGCTTTTGTAAAACTTCCGTATTCTACAGTCTTAACAAACGAAAGGTATTTTTGTAAATTCATATCCATGCAATCACCATAACAAAATGTAATTTTAAACATAACAAACATTCGCTTTTGTTATGTTATGGTTTATGATACAATATTTTTAATCTAAAATCAAGGAGTATAACATGGATAGAAAAGCATTTTTAAAATATATATCTGCATTACTGTTGTTCGGTTTAAATGGCATAGTAGCAAGCCATATACCTCTAAATAGTTATGAAATTGTATTTTTACGAACAATAATCGGTAGTATTCTTTTAATTATCCTCTTCTTAATTGGTAAGGGTAAATTTCATATAAAAAAACATAAGAAAGACACAGTTTTTATAGCTTTGTCAGGTATTGCAATGGGAACAAGTTGGATGTTCTTATATGAAGCATATCAGAAGATAGGTATAAGTTTATCGTCGTTACTTTATTATTGTGGTCCTGTTATTGTGATGATATTATCACCGATTATCTTTAATGAAAAACTGACTGTGCCAAAAGTATTAGGTTTTGTAACGGTGCTTGTTGGTATTTTTCTTGTAAACGGTAATGCAGTTGGCAAGAGCAACCCTTGGGGTCTGTTCTGCGGTGCAATGTCAGCTGTAATGTATTTCTTTATGGTAACACTTAACAAGCAATCAAAAAATATAAGCGGAATGGAAAACTCCGTGATACAACTTGCGGTTAGTTTCTTGACCGTTGCGGTGTTTACAGGAATTAAACAAGGATTTATTATCAATGTACCTGAGGACGCTTGGGCTTGGATTTTAATACTCGGTGTTCTAAATACGGGAGTTGGTTGTTATCTTTATTTCTCACCTCTTGCAAAACTTCCTGTGCAAACAGTAGCAGTGTGCGGTTATTTGGAACCGTTGTCAGCTGTTGTTTTTGCTGCCCTATTGCTCGGTGAGAAAATGACCGTAATACAAATTATTGGTGCGATATGTATTATTGGTGGTGCAATGATTGGCGAATTAGTAAAATCAAAAAGAGCATAAAATAAGATTATGTAGGAGAGCTTGTATAGGGGTTCGAAAAGGTGTAGAGGTCCCAAAAAATAAAGCATCTGCAATAGCAGGTGCTTTATTTTTATCCAATCCGAAGGATGGGTATGTAATCGCCATCAGGCGTATGTAATCATCGAAGCTGTATGTAATTTTTATTCAATATACTTCGGGTTGATTACATACACAACTACGTTGTGATTACATTCCGACTTCGTCAGATTACATACAAGGTTTCGCCTTGATTTTTACTTTATTGCAAGTCAAGGTGTTATAGGTGTGGTCGAACTATACTTGACTTTTTGAGTATTTATTGTATAATAAGTTAAAAATTTCAGTTGGAGGAAATCGGTATGTTCTTTATCTCTATTCGACGCAGACGAAGATAGCTTGTATCTTGTATTAGGTACAGGCTTAAATTGCTATGTGCCTGATAGAGTGATAGAGAAAAGTTTACCTTTTATATTACTGTTAATGGCATATAGCTGTTAACAGTATTTTTTTATTATTTTGGAGGTTATTAAAAATGAACATTATTAAATATTCATCATTAAACAAAGCAATTTTTGAACAAATCAGTTTACCCGACAATGCAGTTATTGCAGATTTGGGGTGCCGTGATGCAAGTTTTCTTTTAGGGTTTCAGCAGGTTTTCCCCGATAAAATCAAAACAGCCATTGGTGTAGATATCACTGACAAAGGGTTTAAGAATGTCAAATATAAAAAGCCCATTAAGCTTAAGGTTATGAATTGCTCAAAGAAACTGAAATTTTCAGACAATACCTTTGATTTTGTGTTTACAAAGGATATGTTTGAGTGCGTTCCAGATAAAGATTTTTTAGTCAGGGAGATTTACAGAATTTTAAAGCCAGGCGGAGTGGTGATTTCTGTAAACTGTGATTGGGACAGCGTCACATATAACGGTGAAAATAAAGACCTGATTTCAAAAGTGATTCACGCCTATGCAGTCACAAAGCAACCTTGGATGGATGACCTTGACAGTTGGATAGGCAGAAGGATGTACGGCTACTTTAATAAAAGCAAGCTTTTTGAAAGTTCTGTAAGCGTTCATAATGTTGTTGAAACAGAATACAAAGAAGGTGCTTTTGGCTATGATTTCAGTAAACACTTTGCATGGCTCTACGAAGAAAATACGGGAGCTATAAGTGAAGCAGAATACGATGAGTTTATTGCCAATCTTAAATCATCTCAAGCAGATGGAAGTTACATATTCTCAAAGCCTTATTATATTTATAAAGGTATTAAAAAATAAAACAATTATCTTATACAGATATAGCAATACTTTATATTATATGGTATTATATTTTGTATAGGGAGTGATATTGTGAAAAAGTTCTGGTCATACATTTCAAACGGTAAGTATTCTGTCGGAACAACAGGGCAGACAGTTTATCTTTATGATGAAAACGGAAATGAAATCGGCAAGTTTAAGGATATAATATATGCATATACACCTATGTTTTCTCCTGATGGGAAGATTTTTGTAGTCAAATCAGCCGATGGAAGATTAGCTGTTTATTCTTTGGAAAATCGTGCTTTGATTAAAAAGTTTCGTTTTTCAAAAGTAGATGGTGCTCAGGATGAAGGCTTTTGTTTTTCTCCGGATGGTAAATATTTTATAAATTTAGAGACTCATGGCGATGGTTTGCAATGGGCAATTTCTGTATATGATACTGCCGATTTTTCAAGGGTTTCACGGTTGTTACTTGAAGAAAAGATATCTGTTAGTTATATTGAATTTGATGACATTACAAATGAATACTATTGTCTTGTAAACGATGCTGAATGTCGCTGCTTTGTCGCAAAATATAAAAACAATACTGTTGTTGATATGCTTGAAATCACGGAAAAAGAATGGGATTTCTATTCTTCGTATCTCAGATTAAAAATGAGTGGGTTTACTGAAAAGCAATATGAATGGTCGTATATTGATTGTGAACTCAATGAATTAAAAGAAATGAATCTTTCTCTTGCAAAATTGTACAATCATTATAATAATTTAAATTTTGAGAACTAAAACAAAAGATTTATTAAAGAAACCATTACCTGAAATGCCTTATGAAAAAGCAGATGCATTATCAAAAAATGGAATTACATTAACACCTTTTGAGCGTAAAAATGATATATTATCGGAAATAAGTTTGCAAAATGAAATCGGGTTTAAGAAAATGCCTGATGGAACTTATCTTGTGTCAATGGCTTGTCCAATGCTTGAAATCACAGTTAAGATGATTGATTGGTGGTTCTGGTGGCATCCACAGGCAAAAGAGCGTTATCAGGTCTGGTTTCTGAGTGAATATATCGAAATCTTTGTGAATTTCTTCCTTTATTATATGAAGAATATAAACGAATTTTCTGCGTTCTTGAAAAAAGTAAACATTTATGGTATTTTATAATAAATAATTAAAAGGAGCGACACATTGTGGCAAGAGAAAAAGGAAAAAAAGGGAAAAAGACATTGATTATGATTGTTTCTATTATTGTGGTTATTGCAATTGTAATAACAGGTCTTAACATTTTATCTGTTCAGAATCTTTTGGAAAAAGGAAATACATACAACAAAGTTGAAATGGAAAATCAACTTATTCCTGAGAAGGATGAAAACGGAAACTGGTACTTTACAACTGACAGAGAATTTAAGATAATGCAGCTTACCGATATTCATATCGGTGGTGGTTTTATGTCAAAAACTGTGGATGAAAAAGCATTGAATGCTATTGCTACTATGGTAACAAAGGAAAAACCTGACCTTGTTATCGCAACGGGTGATATTGCTTTTCCTATACCATACAGAGCAGGTACATTCAATAACAACAGCGGTATAAAGGCTTTTGCAAACCTTATGGAAAATCTTGGTGTTTATTGGGATGTTACTTTTGGTAATCACGATGCTGAAGCCTATTCGTATTATGACAGAGAAGCAGTTGCAGAGCTTTATTCAAATGAGGAATATAAACATTGTTTATTTCAGGCAGGTCCTGAAGATGTTGACGGTTACGGAAATCACACAATTGAAGTTAAAAACTCAAAAGGACTCATTACTCAGGCAATAATCTTAATTGACTCTCAGGCTTATGTTAAAGATAATATTATTGAAAGCATTAAGGGTACTTACGATAATGTTCATCCTAATCAGGTTCAGTGGTACGAATCTGAAATACTCAGAATGAACGCTGAAAATGAGAAAATCAGTAAAGAATCAGTGCCTGTTAAATCTCTTGCATTTTTCCATATACCACTTGTAGAAATGGATGATGCGTGGAATGAATTCCGTGAAAACGGCTACAAGGATACAGATGATTTCAAATATATTGAAGGCATAATCGCAGAAACAGGCAGACAGGTTTGTTGTGGTTATGGTGAGGATGACCTTTTTGAAAAAATGCTTGAACTCCAGTCCACAAAGGCTATGTTCAACGGTCACGACCATGTTAACAATACAACTTTTGAATACAAAGGTATTCAATTCAGTTATGGTTACAGTGTTGACTATTTCGCATATTCAGGTATTGATAAGTTAGGTTCTCAAAGAGGTTGCACAATGATTACCTGCAAACCTGACACTACATTCACGATTGATAAATATAATTTCTATTCTGATAGATATGACCTTGACGGCTTCACTCGTGAAGAAGTTACAATGCAGTATGAGGATGTAACATATCAGGTTTTGCCTGAATAAACCGTATGCAAAGGACATGAGAATGTATGGTTAAAGAAAAATTAAGTAAAAAGAATTGGTTTATAATCACTCTTTTCTGCTTTATGGGTGGTATTGCCTGGAATACTGAAAATATGTATTTCAATACCTTTATTACCAATGAAATATATGCCGATGTATCACAGGCTGCTATCTTAGGCTCAATGGAAGCGACAACTGCAGTTGCACGAATGGTAGCACTTTCAGCTGTCGCAGCGGTTATTACAACATTTACAAATATGAAAATGACCGAATGTAAATGGTTAGCACACAATGGTCAACAACCGGATGAAGAATAAATAAGAAAGTGTGAGATGAAAAACATGAAAGCATTCGATAACAGCGATTTTAAAAAATACAGAAATGAAGCTCAGGAAAAATGGGGCAATACTGATGCATACAAGGAGCATACCGAGAAAACAAAAGGTTATTCTGAAGATAAATGGAATAATCTTGGAACAGAAATGAACGATATTCTTGGAGAATTTGCAGTCTGTATGACAAACGGTGCAAAAGCTGATTCAGCAGAAACACAAAGCCTTGTTATGAAACTGCAAAGTCATATTACAGAAAATTACTATACCTGCACAAATGAAATTTTAGCAGGTCTTGGGCAGATGTATGTTCTTGATGAGCGTTTTAAAAATAATATTGATAAACATGCAGAGGGTACAGCTGAATATGTAAGTAATGCAATAAATGCTTATTGCAACAAGTAAAAAGATTAATAAATCTTAATAATTCTCATAATATACGACCAAACTGATGGTTGATAATCCCCACTCAACCAATGGTATGTAGATTTTTAAAGGAAAAATGCTTACACTGAATGTGAAAGGAGGAAATCCTGATGAATCAAGTGAAAATCGGAAAGTTTATAGCTGAATGCAGAAAAAAGTGTGGACTTACACAAGTGCAGTTGGCTGAAAAGCTCAATATCACCGACAGAGCTGTGTCAAAATGGGAAAATGGCAAGTCGTTGCCCGATTCCTCAATAATGCTTGATTTATGCGAATTGCTTAACATCAGTGTTAACGACTTATTAAGTGGGGAGGTAGTTACTGTGAACAACTACGATGAGAATTTAGAAAAGAACTTAATTAAAATGGTAAAAGAAAAAGAGAAAGCTGACGAACGACTGTTGAGTATTGAAATCGTTATGGGCATAGTCGGTGTAATATTATGTCTGGCACTCATATTTGTAGCATGTTATGTGCCAATGGTGAGTTGGCTGAAAATAGTGTTGGGTAGTACAGGATTTGTATTTCTTTTTGTAATTGCATTCTGTTTGTTGAAAATCGAACAGGTAGCAGGGTACTATGAATGTGAGCATTGTCGTCATAAATATGTGCCGACTTATAACAGCGTGTTATGGGCTATGCATATCAACCGTACAAGATATATGAAATGCCCTGAATGTCATAAATGGTCCTGGCAGAAAAAAGTAATCAGTAAAGAATAAAACAAGATTTAACCATACCACAGGGAACAAAATTCCCTGTGGTTATCTTTTTATTGACAATTTTCCGGTGAAATTTTATAATATTTAAGTCTGTGATATAGACAAGCATTTTTTACGGGAGTAGTACACTTATGAAGCAATTTCGTTTTTTAGTTTCCTTATTTTTAGTTTCAGCAATCCTTTTTTCATCGCAGAATTTTATATTTTCTGCGTCAACAACTGATAATTCAGATGGTGATGTGAATATCGGGAAATATTATCTTGGTGATGTGAATATGTCCGATACAGTAACAGCCCTTGATGCAAGAATGATTTTACAATACACAGCAGGACTTACTGAACTTGATGAAGATGAACAGTATTATGCAGATTGTAACGAAGATGGAAGAGTGACTGCTATTGATGCCCGTGTTGTGCTTCAGATTGTTGCAGGACTTGTTGAACCTCAATATCCCGGTGAGAAGCCATCACAAGAGGAGCTTCGTGAAAAATGGTTAAAAGAGATATTTTCTGAGGTGTCATATGATGAAGTAAGTGCTGACCTCAAATGGTTAGTTGAAGATATCGGCATCAGAAATTGGTGGGATGAATCGCAGAATAATGCAGCAGAAGAAATCTATAAAAAATTGCAGTCTTATGGTTATACAAGTAAAAACTGTGAGAAAATTGAATTTATTCACAATGATATTACAGGCGTAAATTTACTTGCAACTGTACCTACTGCTGATGAAAATGCAGATGTTTTGCTTTTTGTTGCACATTACGATACTGTCCGTGGAACAGGTGGTGCTGTTGATAATGCATCAGGCACCGTAACTCTTTTGCAAATGGCAAAAATTTTCTTACAATCTGGTAAGGATTACGGAGTTGAGATAAGATTTCTTTTTACAGCAGGTGAGGAACAACTGTTTTATGGTGCACGAAATTATGTAAGCTCACTTCTTGACGATGAAAAAGAAAGACATAAAATTGTGTTCAATATCGATATGTCAGCTAAGCCAAATGATAATTATGCACCCGGCGAGCAGTATTATCTTGCAGTAAGCACAGAACCGGTTGCGACAGATTTGTATTTTTCTCCTGCAGCAGAGGCAAATATAGGAAGTATTGCTGTTGATAATGCAAAAGCCTTGTTAGGCGACATTGGTGAAGACGGATATTATTCTCCCGTAAGAGCAGGAAACACCGATATGGTTCCTTTCCGTGCAGCAGGTATGGACGCAATTACATTATCGTGGAGATGTATTGATGCAGAAAGAAGTCTTGGTGCAGAGCATGACCTTGCATGTCCACCAAACAACCATTTGCCTGAAGACAATATGGCAAATACAGATATAAATTCACTTTATAATACTACAAAATTGTCAGTGGGTGCAGCAGCACAGCTTATTTGTCCGTATATTAATGAATTTTAATTGATAAAATGAAAGAAAAACTTAAAAGACTTTTTTATGATAGAATTCTCTGGATGTTTTTTACCAATCGTTGTCGTTACTGTGGTGAACTTTTAGGCATGGATGAAATTCTGTGTAAGGAATGTTTGGAAAATTTACCCGTAATTAAAGGCGGAAAGTGCAAATATTGTGGTGCTGAAAAATCAAGATGTGCTTGTAAAAAGCATAAGTTAGGTTTTGATGGTATCACATCACCGTTTTATTACGATGGTAATATCAAAAAATGCATTTCTCGTTTTAAGTTCGGTAACAAGCTTGTTCTCGGAAGTATTTTGGCAGAGGATGTGGCAACATCAGTTAAAGAAGATTTTGGAGATAAGAAATTCGATTTCATATGCTTTGTGCCATTTTCAAAGCTACAAAAGCTTAAGCGAAACTATAATCAGAGTGAAATATTAGCAGAAAATCTTGCGAAAGAATTACATATCCCATTGTGCAATATTATGGTAAAGCTTTTTAACACAAAGACACAGCACAAGATGAATAGTCAGGAAAGAAAAGGAAATGTTTTCGGAGTGTATGATGTTAAAAACAGAGCAAATGTTAAAGGTAAAACAATTTTGCTTGTGGATGATGTAAAAACATCAGGCTCAACTCTTGATGATTGTGCGTGGATATTAAAAATCAGAGGTGCAAGCGAAGTTTATTGTGTAACAGCGGCAATAGCAGGCTTTAAAAAGGAAGAAGATAAAAAAGAAGAAAAGACAGAGTCATAGTGATTCTGTCTTTTTGTTATATTCCGTGACTTTTGGTAAATACTATTAAAAAAAGTAAAGGAGAATTATTATGGTTGAACAGGATACAGTTAAATTACTTCGTGAGTGTGATGCAGGTGTGAAAATGGGCATTTCGTCAATTGATGATGTGCTCAAATATGTGAAATCGGAAGAAATGAGAAGAATACTCAACGAAAATCGTGAAAGTCATTGCAGACTTGATAAAGACTTACAGGTGCTTCTTGACAATTATCACGATGACGGAAAAGAGCCTAATCCAATGGCAAAGGGAATGTCTTGGATGAAAACGAACATGAAGCTTGTTATGAATGAATCTGACCACACTATTGCAGATTTAATGACAGACGGCTGTAATATGGGGGTTAAATCTCTCAATAAATATCTTAATGAATATGAAGCTGCTGACGAGAAATCAAAGGACATCTGTAAACGACTCATAAACCTTGAAGAAGATATGATTATTCAAATGCGACAGTTTTTGTGATATGATTTGTCAATGAAGCATAAACTATGCTGAGGGGTGATAAATTTGAAAATTGATTGGAAGAAACTCATAATCAGTATAGCAATACCTTTGGGTGTAGGTGGACTGTCTGCATTAATAACATCAGGCAATATGAAACTTTTCGAGGAAATCGAAAAACCTCCTTTGTCACCACCGGCATGGCTCTTTCCTGTTGTCTGGACAATTCTTTATGTAATGATGGGTATAGCATTGTATCTCGTGATTACAACGAAAACAAAAGAGGATAAAAGACCTGCAATAATCTCATTTGCAGTTCAACTTTTCTTCAATTTTTTCTGGTCCATTATATTCTTTAATGCAAAGGCATTTTTATTTGCATTTATATGGCTTATATTATTGTGGGTTGCCATTGTGGCAAATATTTATTTCTTCAACAGAATCAATACCACATCAGCCAAACTTCTTATTCCATATCTTATATGGGTAACCTTTGCAGGGTATTTGAATTTAGGAATATATATCCTGAATGGATAAAAAAATAAAGCAGGGATTATCCCTGCTTTAATCATTTATATTGATAAACTCTTACATAATCAACTATGAATTCTGCTGTGTCACCGGGTTCCATATTCATTTTACCCACACCATGACGGTCAGCATTTGCAATACCGTTCTCACCTGCAACTTCACAGGAAAGAATCAAATATTCAGGATTTTGACTTACGCCACCTGTGGAAAGTCTGCCTGTTTCAATTCCGTTAATATAGAAAATATATTCGTTTTCATTCCATTCAACACCATAAGTGTTGTATTCTTCGTAAGGATTATTCGCAAACCATTTGCCGATGCTATCACCCTGATGAGATTCGCCGTATCCGTCATAGTGAATGCCACTTATAACTGCATCACCGGCACCCCACCATACATCCTTATAGTACATTGATTCGAAAACGTCGACTTCAGTACCATCTTTTCCGCTTCCGTCAACATTTGAAACACCGTCATTCATCATCCAGAATGCAGACCACATACCCGTTGATTTAGGTAAAATACATCTGCATTCAAAATATCCATAGCATGGTTCATATTTATTTCGTGTTTCTATACACCCTGTGTACCAACCTGCTTTATATTCATCAAAATCAATCTTGTCGTGCCATTTATCATAGTAATAATTTTCCAAAGGCTCGTCAAAATATGCTGTAGTGATAATAAGGTTTCCGTCTTTGACAGATACCATATCTTCGTGCCAATAACCACCTTTTCGTTCAGTTTCCCACCAAGGATAAAACCATTTTGATGTGTCGAGTGAGTCACCGTTAAATTCGTCTTCCCAAACAAGCTCAAAACGGGACTCAAGGTCTAACTCTTGCCCACTTGGTATGGCAGGAAGACTTAATTTCTGTGGCAAGGCAGGGGATATAACCATAAGCACAGCAACTAACACTCTTATAACTTTTGATAACATATTATATTACCTCAATCATTACAAATACCATTTACTGATACAGAGAAAATGTATGGTGCATAAGAGTCTTTGTTATTGAACTTGACTGAACCATCATTTGTGAAAGTGATTACATTTTCACCTTTTTCGAGTTCAATGTTCATTGTAACAGTTTTTACTGTGTCCCAACTGTAAGTGTTTCTGCACCAGAGATTTTCTGTTTTACCATTCACATCAACTGTAATGTATCTTTCAATAAGGTCAACATTGTAGCTGTGGACACCACCTTCGTCATTGTTTGAGTAAGCAACGGTAAGACGATAATTTCCTGTTTCAGGAGCATTTACCTTGAAGCTTGCATTACCGTTTATGCAAGAAATGTTTTCAATGTGGTCATTGACAAGTGTTGCACCATCTGAAAGTGTCATCTGGTCAGCAGAAACTGAAATATTGTAATTTGTCGCATCAGTAACTTCTATTGTACATTTGATAGGTTCAGTAGTTTCAAAATCAATATAATTAAGACCTTTTCTTAAATAGACAACTGAATTTCCGTCTGTGTAGCAATCAGCACCGTCAACAGTAAAATTCATTGATTTGCTTGTTGTCATATTATAGAAACCGTCATAAGGTGCAACTGCAAGGAATGATTGTGTATTGTCATTTGTTCTGTCAGAATCGTCAAGGAGTGTGATTTCGTATATATCTTTGTGACGACGAACAAGCATACTGTCTAAAACAAAGGTGCCTTCACCGTGAGCGAAACTGATAGTGTGTTCACCTTTCTGGAGATAACGGACAAATGTCATTTTGTCAGTATATTCACTCTTGATTGTGTTAGGGAAATAAATATCTTCAGCCCGACCGTCAAGAGTCATAATTGCTCTTGTGTCAACTCTGTGTGCAGGTGTCCATCCGTCATTTGAATTTCCGAAGATTACAGATAAATCATAGTAATCGGCTTCGTCAACTGTGAATTTAACAGTAACGCTGTCACCTGCATTTTCAAGTCCACCGACCATACCTTGTAATTCGCCTGTTGTGGCATAAGCACTGTCATATGTGTATGTACCACCCTGACGAGTACCGTGTTCAAATTCATATCGCTGAGGAAGATTGTCATTGTAGAAATCTTCTTTACCATCTTCTGCAGGAGTAAGTGTAATGTGATAAACTGCAGTCGGGTCAGGATTTTCTATGTCAACACGAAGCTTGCCTGAACGGACTTTTGCAGTGTACTCAGCAACAAGGGTAGGTTCGCTTACAATACCACTTAAGCCTTCATAACACACACTTTCGATTTTAACATTAACTTTTTTTCCAAGATTTGTTTTGCCCAAATGCTTAAAACTTACATAACTGTCGTAGTCAGAACCACCACAGAGAACTGTAATTTCATCTTTTTCTTTTGTCATTGATGAAATTCCGTTGAAATATTTATAATGGAATCTGTCATAACCATATTTAATAGCATTTTCAAAATCGGAATGTGTAATATCGATGATTTTCGCATCAAGAAGATAACCTTCCATATCAGCATACCAACGGAAAAGCCACCAGTTAGAGTTAGGGCTGTTGTTGTCAGCAACTGTGTCGTTAAGATTATTTGCAAGTCGCCAATAAGCAGCATTTGCATAAGTACCTGAATTTTCGATTGCAGTAATGTATTTCATCATATCTGCAGGTGCACCACATTCATACATTGTACCGTATTCTGTAACGATAATAGGCAAATCGGAAATTCCCAAATCGTCTTCAAGCTCACGATATTCGTCAACGTGGTCCTGCCAGTAATATGATGAGAATTCACCAAGCTCATGATAAATCATCACATCAGGAACACAGTCGTTTTCAAGACAGTATTCAAGGAACTCTTTGTTTTCATCATAGTTGTAGTCGCAATAGCCCGGACCACCAATCATAGCATCAGGGTCAATTGAACGGACAAGGTCATAAGTTATTTTCCAAGCCTCATAAAAACGGAGTCTTGCAGCCTCGTCAAACATAAGCCATGTACCGTCAGGTGACGGAGTACCAAACCACACGGCATTATCAGTTTCGTTATAAATACAATAAACGAGTCTGTCCTGATAATCTGTCTGTACTAACTTTTTAACTGCTTCTTCAACTTGTGGTAAAAATCTTTCACGGACAAATTCCATACTGTCATAATTGCCTTGTGCTCTCAGGTCCATAATTTCCTGATGACAATAATACCATGTGTCAAAGCAGTCCTGCATATAAACTGTAATGTAATCACAGTTATCAAGCACAGGTGCTACGTGGTCAACGTCACCGATAGGGTGCTGAAGTCCGTCAATAACTTTCTGCGAAATACTTGAAACATCAAGACTTTCAACAACAGCAGCATCAGGAACACCATTTTCAGCAATACCGTAAAGATAGCCTGAAGCTCTGCTTGAAACTTCACCTGAAAATGAGTTTGCATCTACCTGAAGAGTAGGACGGAAAGCATAAGGAATACCCTCTGCTGCCATTGATATAACCGTCACAAAACTTAATATCAAACTGATAATTTTAAGCATATTTTCACCAACTTAAATAAGATAATGAAATAATACCAAAAATTATAAAACATTACAATAATTTTTCTTTACATAAAAAAAGAAATATGATAAAATATATATGACCTGACATGAAGATGCTGATAGCTTCCGGATGAAAGGTGTAATGTATAATTAATAATACTACACTTATATTTATCGACACAGTATCTCTATTGGGGTATTGTGTCTTTTTGTTTTTAGAGGTGATAAAATGGAAACAAGAATTGCAGTTATGGGAATTATTGTTGAGAATGTGGAGTCAGTTGAACTCCTTAATGCTATTCTTCACGATTACGGTGAGTATATTGTGGGCAGAATGGGAATTCCTTACAGAAAGAAAAATGTTAATATAGTAAGTATTGCAGTTGATGCACCTCAGGATGTAATTTCCGCATTATCGGGAAAAATCGGAAAAATACAAGGTGTCAGCGTAAAAACTGCATACTCAAATGTGATTACAAATGAATGAGAAGTTATTAAATATTGCAGAAAAGCTAATCAGCATAGGTTCACTTTCGACAACTGAATATGAATATTTAATCGACAACAGAAATGAAGAAATTGCAGAGTTTCTTAAAAATGAAGCAGTGAAAAAAAGGCAATCTGTTTATGGAAACACAGTTTTTATCCGTGGACTTATTGAAATCAGTAACATCTGCAAAAACGATTGTCTTTATTGCGGAATAAGAGGCTCTAACAAGACTTGCGAAAGATACAGGCTGACAAAAGAAGAGATTCTTTCTTGTTGTGAAGAAGGCTATTCATTGGGATTTCGTACCTTTGTAATGCAGGGTGGCGAAGATTTGCATTTTACTGATGAGCTGTTAGTTGAAATTATCAGTGAAATCAAGCAAAAATATCCCGATTGTGCAGTAACACTTTCTTTAGGTGAAAGAACTTATGAAAGTTACAAAAAACTTTATGATGCAGGTGCTGACAGATACCTTCTTCGTCACGAAACTGCTGACGAGGAGCATTATAGCAAGTTGCATCCTGAAAAGATGAGTTACAAAGCACGAATGGAATGTCTTAAAAATCTTAAGGAAATCGGTTTTCAGACAGGTTGTGGTTTTATGGTAGGCTCACCGTATCAGACAACAGAAAACCTTGCGAAGGACTTAAAGTTCATTGAAGAATTTTCACCACAGATGTGTGGCATAGGACCATTCATTCCACATAAGGCAACTGAATTTCGTGATTTTCCGTCAGGTGATGTGGAATTGACTTGTTACTTGCTTTCAATTATAAGACTTATAAAACCAACTATTCTGCTTCCTGCAACAACTGCATTGGGAACAGCTTTACAAGGTGGTAGAGAAAAAGGAATACTATGTGGTGCAAATGTAATAATGCCAAATCTTTCGCCACACAGCGTCCGTAAAAAATATGAGCTTTATAATAACAAACTAATCAGCGGAAACGAATCTGCACAGGAAATCGAAAATCTTAAAAATAGTATGAAAAATATCGGTTATGAAATTGTGACAGACCGAGGAGATATAAAACGATAAAGAAAAAAGGAGAAATAGATATGGCATACAATCCAAAATCATTAAAGGCTGAAGAATTTATCAGTGATGAAGAAATATTAGCAACTCTCGAATATGCTGAACAGAATAAGCATAACAAGGAATTGATTGAAGAAATTTTAGAAAAGGCAAGACCAAAGAAAACTGAAGAAGGTACAGTCTGTGCAGGTCTTTCTCACCGTGAGGCAGCAGTTTTGCTTCTTTGCGACCTTCCTGATATGAACGAAAGACTTTTCAAACTTGCAGAGGAAATCAAACTTGCATTTTACGGTAATCGTATTGTTATGTTTGCACCTTTATACCTTTCAAACTATTGTGTAAACGGTTGTGTTTACTGTCCTTATCATCATCAGAACAAGCACATCTGCCGTAAAAAACTTACACAGGAAGAAGTTCGACAGGAAGTTATTGCACTTCAGGATATGGGACATAAGCGTCTTGCAATTGAAGCAGGTGAAGACCCTGTAAACAATCCAATCGAATATATCCTTGAATGTATCGACACAATTTACAGTATCAAGCATAAGAATGGTGCTATCCGTCGAGTTAATGTAAATATTGCAGCAACAACAGTTGAAAATTACAGAAAGCTTCACGACGCAGGAATAGGTACATACATTCTTTTCCAGGAAACATATCATAAGGAAAGTTACGAGAAACTCCATCCAACAGGACCAAAGCACAATTATGCTTACCATACAGAAGCTATGGACAGAGCTATGGAAGGCGGTATCGACGACGTTGGCCTTGGTGTTCTTTTTGGACTTGAACTTTATAAATATGAATTTGTAGGACTTATGATGCACGCTGAACATCTTGAGGCTGTTCACGGTGTTGGCCCTCATACAATCAGCGTTCCTCGAATCAAGAGAGCAGATGATATTGACCCGAATGTATTTGACAACTCAATTTCAGACGAGATGTTTGAAAAGATTATTGCTTGTATTCGTATTGCAGTTCCATATACAGGTATGATTATCTCAACAAGAGAGTCAGAAGAAGTTCGTGGTAAAGTGCTTAATATGGGTATTTCACAAATCAGCGGTGCTTCTCGTACATCTGTTGGTGGTTACACAGAAGAAGAGCGTCCTCACGATTCAGAACAGTTTGATGTTTCCGACCAGAGAACTCTCGACGAAGTTGTTCGTTGGCTTATGGAAAAAGGTCACATTCCATCATTCTGTACTGCTTGTTATCGTGAAGGCAGAACAGGTGACAGATTTATGGCACTTTGCAAAAACGGTCAGATTCTCAACTGTTGCCATCCGAATGCTCTTATGACTCTTACAGAGTTCCTTGTTGACTATGCAAGTGAAGAAACAAAGAAAATCGGTTTTGAACTTATTGAAAAGGAACTTCAGAAAGTGCCAAATCCAAAGGCAAGAGCAATCGCAATTCAGAATGTAGAAGATATTAAAGCATCAAACAGACGAGATTTCAGATTTTAAGGTGATTTTATGAGCTTAAATGATGTAGTATCTGCCGAAAGACTTCATATTGGTTTTTTTGGACTGCGGAATGCAGGCAAATCGAGTGTTGTAAATGCTGTCACAGGTCAGGAATTATCTCTTGTGTCTGCTGTAAAAGGCACAACTACCGACCCCGTGAAAAAGGCTATGGAGCTTTTACCGTTAGGACCTGTTGTAATCGTCGACACTCCCGGTATTGATGATGAAGGTGAGCTTGGCGAAATGCGTGTCAAAAAGACAAAACAAGTGCTCAATTACATTGATATTGCCGTGCTTGTTGTGGATGCAACTCTTGGACTTCAACAGTTTGACAGAGATATGCTCTCACTTTTTAACAAAAAGAAGATTCCACATGTTGTGGCATATAACAAGGCTGATTTGTTTACAGAAAATGTTGTTTTAGACGATAATATAATTCTTGTAAGTGCTAAAAACGGTACAAACATAAATGAACTTAAAAACAGAATTGCACAGGCTGTTAAAGTGCAGAATGAGAATAAAAGGGTAGTTGGTGATTTACTGAAAACAGGGGATATAGTTGTTCTTGTAACACCTATTGATTCAGCTGCACCAAAAGGCAGACTGATTTTGCCACAGCAGATGACAATCCGTGATATCCTCGATGCAGGTGCAATTCCCGTTGTGACCCGAGAAACTGAACTTAAAACAACACTTGAATCTCTCAAAGATAAGCCAAGAATGGTTATAACTGATTCACAAGCATTTGGATTTGTGTCAAAAATTGTTGGTGAAGATATTCCTCTCACATCCTTTTCAATCCTTATGGCAAGGTATAAAGGTAACCTTGAGAGTGCTGTAAAAGGTGCAGAGAAAATGAAAACACTCAATGATGGTGATACGATTCTCATATCCGAGGGATGCACTCATCATCGTCAATGTGGTGACATCGGCACACAAAAGCTTCCAAAATGGATTAAGGAATATTCAGGAAAAGAACTGAATTTCAATTTTACATCAGGTAAGGATTTTCCGGAGGATTTAACTGATATTTCACTTGTTATCCATTGTGGCGGATGTATGTTGACGGAAAGAGAGATGCAGTACCGTCGTCGCTTCTGCGAAGAGAATAATGTTCCAATCACAAACTATGGCACAGCAATTGCCCAAGTCAACGGAATTTTAGACCGTAGTCTTGAGCCTGTAAAATAAAATTAAGCAGAGAAGATTATTATGTCTTCTCTGCTTTTTTGTGTTATTCAGTTTTCTTTCCCTGCTGTTTTATGGGCTTTTCGTAAAGCCATTGTCAGTGGGACAATTAAAAATCCAAGTGCGAAATTGCCTATGGCATGGATAATATCAAAATACAATCCAGCACCAATCCAGGCTATCATTCCCTTGAAATCAAGTCCATACATAATGGCTTGTGCAGGTGAATAAAGAATTCCATAGCAAAGTCCGTGTAAAGCACAGACTATCGAATATACTGGAACAGCGATTTTAGTGTTCATTTTCTTTGGCAGGAGCATTGTTATTGCCCAAAGAATTGTCCAGATGTACAGATACGGAATCCACCATAATGCAAAACCATTGAAAAGTCCTATTAAAAGCACAAAAACATATATTGGAATAAGTGCTTTTTTACGATAAACAATGGTATAAGTCATTGTCAGCATTCCCAATAGGTGAATGTTTGGCAACGCTTCTGTTATGTACTTGGAAATGAACATTATGACACCCAAAAGGGCGAAAACAACAAGGTCAACTAAATGCTGATAGCGTTGGTTTCTCATTATGCCTTAGTTGCTACGAATGAATAAACTTCGCCGTCTTTAATAGGTGTTGTATCAACACCACTGTTTGCGTAAGCACCGTTTACATAGAATGCCCAATAAGCACCATCTTCGTTATAGTCATATTTTATGCCATTGACTGTGTCAACCATAAGACCGTAAGTGCTCTCTGTCCCTGAAATGAGTTCATCTTTGATGAGTGCTTCACCAACAAACTTTTCTGTGTCATACTTGACTTCAAACTCTTTTTTTGTACCGTCAAGGTCTGTTACTTCAAAAGTAAATGATTTTTCCTGAACTTCCTGCTGATTTGATGATGTTTCAGGAGTTTCTGGTTCCTGATTTTGTCCGCATGCTGCAAACATAAGTACCATAGCCGCAACAAGTACCAATGAAAGAACAGAACGGAAACGATTTTTTATAATTTCTTTCATACTGTTTCTCTCCTTATAGGATATTTTGTTTTTTCATAAAGGCTTTTCCATATATCAGTAACCGTGACAAAGAAAATTTCAATACCGGGTATTCCGACTTGCAAAATTTGTGGATATTTTCACCTTCTCAAGCATTTTGCTCAATGGTTTTCTCTCTTTGCGGCAGAGAGCGAAAAAATCTGTTTTTGCTTACGGCGACGGACTCGTTCAGGAATTTCACCTGATTCCCCGACATACTGAACCTTTACGGAGAGAATTCTATCACAATTTAAATATAAAATCAACTTGATTTATGTAGTAATCAGGATTAAAATGTACATATATTATCAGGTGGTGGTTTAAATGAGGAAAACAGTAAATAATTTGCCAAAAGATTTTACAATTACAGCTCATACAGGTTGTATGGGTACTGTGCAGAATAGCCTTGAATCAATTAAAGCAGGAGCTCAGAACGGTGCATCTGTTGTGGAGTTTGATTTGCGATTCACAAGTGATGGTGAGCCGGTATTGTCCCACGATGAGCCTGTGGGTGGTGAGGTGACACTTGACGAAGCATTTAAGCTTATTTCCGAAATTGATAATATCAAAGTCAATGTGGATATTAAAACTTGTGATGCTCTCCGGAAGGTTTATCCGTCAGCACAGAAATATGGAATTGAAAAGAGAATTTTTTATACAGGAGTTCACGAGGCGTTTGTAGAACCTGTAAGAAAAGACAGCCCTGAAGTTCCTTACTATCTTAATATGAAAGTGAATATGTGGAGAAAGAATAGTGAAAAGTACATTCTTTCACTTGTTGAAAAGGTGAAAAATTCAGGTGCAATGGGCATAAATTTCAAATATATAGGTGCATCAAAAAAACTTGTAAAAATTTTCCATGAAAATGGACTTTTAGTGTCAATCTGGACAGTAGATGACGAAAGAAATATGCATAAAATCCTTTCATTTGCTCCCGATAACATCACCACACGACATCCTGATAAATTAAGTAGAATTGTAAAAGAATTGGAGTAAAATTTTTAGTCGAAATTTGTAAAAAATATTGACTTTTTGCAAAATTAAGATTATATTTAAGTCATACCAAATAGGAGCAGTCTTATATGACTGCTCCAACTATATCTATCGGTTGGAAAGGGGCTGCATAATTGAAAAACAATCCAGTTATTATTGACCTCAAAAACATAAGCGTCAGCTTTGACGACCATAAAATTCTCGATAACATTAACCTTTATATCCGTGACGGTGAGTTTATCACTTTGCTCGGACCTTCAGGCTGTGGTAAAACTACAACCTTGCGTATTATTGCGGGTTTTTTACAGCAGGATAGCGGTGATGTTATTTTCGAAGGAAAAAATATCAATGGTGTTCCTGCATTCAAGCGTCAGGTGAACACCATTTTTCAGCGTTATGCCCTTTTCCCACATCTGAATGTATATGAGAATATCGCATTCGGTCTTCGCCTTAAAAAGTGGAAGGAAAAGGATATTAAAGAAAAGGTAAGCGAAATGCTTACTCTTGTAAATTTAAAAGGATTCGGCTCTCGTAAAATTGATTCACTTTCAGGTGGTCAGCAACAGCGTGTTGCTATTGCACGTGCCTTGGCTGTGAATCCTCGTGTTGTGCTTCTTGACGAGCCTTTGGGTGCTCTTGACCTGAAACTTCGTAAGGATATGCAGATTGAACTCAAGAACATTCAGCAGAAACTTGGTATTACATTTATCTATGTTACTCATGACCAGGAAGAAGCTCTTTCAATGTCCGATACAGTCGTTGTTATGAATGGTGGCGTTATTCAGCAGATTGGTACACCACTTGATATTTATAACGAGCCTAAAAATGCCTTTGTTGCTGACTTTATCGGTGAAAGTAATATTCTTGACGGTGTTATGAAAGAGGACTTTACTGTTGAGTTTAACGGCATTAAATTCCAATGCGTTGACAAGGGCTTTAAGCACAATGAGCCTGTTGACGTTGTTATCCGACCTGAAGATATTGATGTTGTAGCACCTGAGGATGGTATGCTTCAAGGCACTGTAACTTCAGTTACATTCAAAGGCGTTCATTATGAGATTATCGTTGATATTGATAACTTTAAATGGATGATTCAGACAACTGATAAGAGTGAAGTAGGCGACGTTATCGGTATTTCTATCGACCCTGATGAAATGCACGTTATGAAGAAATCTCAGTATTCAGGTCTTTACGGTGACTATAGTTCATTCAGTGATGAGTTTGACGAGCTTTCTCAAGTAGGTGAGGAATAATGAAAAAGTCCTCATTCCTTCACAAGGTGCTTAATGCACCTTATATGCTCTGGTCGGTGTTATTTATAGTAGCACCGCTCATAATGGTTGGTTATTACGCATTTACAGATGCAGACGGCAATTTTACCATGAGCAACATAAGTCAGATTGGAGATTACACAACAACATTTATTCTTTCAATCAGTTATGGTGCGGTTGCTACGGTGATTTGCCTTATTATCGCATATCCTTTTGCCTATGCATTGGCACAGACTAAGGCTTCTTTTCAGCGTGTGGCAACAATGCTTGTTATGCTTCCTATGTGGATGAGCTTCCTTATCCGTACTTATTCATGGATTACCATTTTAGGTGAATCAGGTGTAATCAACAGATTTTTAGGTATCTTTGGTATTGAGCCTTTGAGAATGCTTAATACCGGTGGTGCAGTTATCCTTGGTATGGTTTATAATTTTTTACCATATATGATTTTGCCATTATATACAGCACTTTCAAAGATGGATAACTCTCTCGTTGAGGCTGCACAGGATTTGGGCTGTAACAAGTTCTATTGTCTTCGTAAGGTTATTTTTCCGCTTTCAGTTCCCGGAATTGCAAGTGGTGTAACGATGGTTTTCGTTCCTTGTGTAAGTACATTCTATATTACACAGAAATTAGGTGGCGGACAGATTACGCTTATCGGTGACGTTATTGAAGGTCAGTTCCAGACTGCGTATAACTATAACCTTGGTGCGGCATTGTCACTCGTTCTTATGGTTATGATTTTAATCTGTCTTGGTGTGCTTAATTATTTCACAGACAGTGATGACGACGGAGGTGTGCTTATATGACGAAAACATCTCCATTATCTAAATTCTATTTAGCACTTGTATTTCTGTTTCTTTATGCACCGATGGTTGTTATGATGGTGTTTTCATTCAATGGAACAGAAAGTACATATATTTTTGAGGGCTTTTCACTCCAATGGTATGAAAAACTTTTCCACGATAAAGTTACAATGGATGCCCTTAAAAATACGGTAGTTCTTGCAGTTGTTTCTGCTGCTATTGCAACTGTGCTTGGTACTCTTGCGGCAGTTGGCATCAACTCAATGAGAAATAAGCATATAAAGTCATCTGTTATGACTGTTACGAATATTCCTATGATGAATCCTGAAATCGTTACAGGTATCTCAATGATGCTTTTGTTCGTGTTTGCAGGTGTAATGTTCAATAAACGTGATGTTCTCGGCTTCTGGACTATTCTTATTGCCCACGTTACATTCCAGTTGCCTTATGTAATTCTTTCGGTTTTGCCGAAACTCAAGCAAACAGATAACAGAATTTATGAGGCTGCACAGGATTTAGGCTGTCCACCAATTCAGGCATTCTTCAAGGTGGTTTTCCCTGCAATTCTGCCAGGAATAATCTCGGGTGCAATTATGGCATTTACATTATCACTTGACGATTTCATAATCAGTTACTTTACAAATGGTCCTGATTTTCAGACATTGCCTATTCACATTTTCTCAATGACAAAAAAGAGAGTTAAGCCTGATATGTATGCTCTTTCAACTCTTATTTTCGGTGCAATGTTTATTCTTCTTATTCTTATGAATGTGGCACAGTCACGCTCTGATAAAAAGCAGAGAAGAAAGCAAAAGGAGGAATCTTAATGAAAAAAGTTTTCTCCGTAGTAATTGCAATTCTTGTGATTCTTTCTGCTTTCGTTATGCCTGTTTATTCAGATGATGAAATCTTTTCACAGGAAACAATTGAATATTACAAAAATCTCGGTTTGCAAGGCACAATCCTTAATGTGTATAACTGGGGCGAATATATCGACGACGAAGAAATTGATGTTGTAAGTCAGTTTGAACGCCTTACGGGTTGTAATGTGAACTATACAACATTTGAGTCTAATGAGAATATGTATTCAAAGCTTTCAGGTGGCGGTGTCAGTTATGACATTATAATTCCGTCTGACTATATGGTTGAGCGTCTTATTTCCGAAGATATGCTTTTACCTCTTGATTACAACAACATTCCGAATTATGACAAGTATTTTGATAGTGCAAAATACGGTCATCTTGTGGAAAATGGCATAAGTGATTATGCTGTAATCTATAATGTTGGTACGACAATTCTCATTTATAACAAGAATTTTGTCAAAGAAGAACCTACAAGCTGGAAGGTTTTATGGGATGAACAGTATGCCGGTAAGGTTCTTATGTTCAATAACCCTCGTGACTCCTTTGCTATTGCACAGTTTGTACTTGGACAGAGTATCAACACAACTGAAAAAGCAGAGTGGGATGCTGCTGCAGACCTTTTAATGGAACAAAGAAAACTCGTTAAACCTGAATATGTAATGGACGAAGTTTTCATTAAAATGGAAAGTGGTGAATATGCTTTTGCCACTTACTATGCAGGTGACTATGAGCTGATGGTTGAAAATAATCCTGATTTAGGATTTGCTTTTCCTGAAGAGGGTGTGAACACATTCTATGATGCGATGTGTATTCCGTCTGCTTCACAGAATAAAAAAGGAGCAGAAGCCTTTATCAATTTTATGATGGAGCCTGAAATAGCCCTTGCAAATGCAGAATATATTTATTATGCAACACCTAATAAAGCAGTTTTAGAAAACCCTGATTATTCACTTGCGGATAGTGATGCAGTATATCCTGAAATGCCGGAAAATGCACAGGAGTTTCATAATCTTCCTACTGACACTTTGCAGTATATGAATTCTTTGTGGATGAAAGTCAAGGGCGAAAATGATGCCCAAGGACTTTATGTAGGCTTTTTCTCTGTAATTGCAGTTGTTGTGGTGATTATAATCGCACATATCCTTAAGAAAAAGCGTATGGCAAAATATTATGATGTTTAAACTAAAAGGCAGGGACTAACCCTGCCTTATTCATAGGTGAAAATAATGACAGAAAAACAAAAGCGATTTGAAGAATTAGCATCTCGTTCAAATGAGCGTGGATATGCAGTTTATTCCGATTTTCTCGGTCTTTCCGAAATATCGGAGCTTTGTGCTGTTCGTTTTTCTGTACCTGTAACACTTTGGGGCGGTTATGAAAATGCTGAAAGATGCGTTGCTTGTTTTGGAGATAGAGAGTATTTTACAGATAACACCGATTACCCGATAAAGTGTATTCTTATAAAACCCGTTAATCAAAAATTTGCAGATAATCTTACTCATCGTGATTTTTTAGGCTCACTTATGGGACTTGGAATCCGTCGTGAGGTGTTAGGGGATATTATTATCAGCGAAAACTGTGGTTATATTTTCTGCCTTGATACAATTTTTGACTATATTATTGAAAATCTTACACAAGTAAGGCATACGACTGTAAAATGTGAAATTGCTGATAATATTCCAACAGATGCTTTGCCACAAGCTGAAAACAGAGAAATTATTGTATCGTCTGAAAGACTTGATGTGATAGTGTCTGCTATTTACAAAATGTCAAGAAGTCAGGTCTTGCCACTTTTTTATACAGAAAAGGTTTTTGTGAATGGTGCAGTAAAGCTGAGTCCGTCAACAAATGTAAACAGCGGAGATAAAATTTCTGTCAGAGGATATGGCAGATTTATATATAACGGTGTACTTCGTACCACCAAGAAGGACAGACTTGTTATAAGTGTTGATGTGTTTTAAGACAAGAAAAGACCACTTGACTAAAAATCAAGTGGTCAAAATTTTTACTTAAATTT
This sequence comes from Candidatus Fimenecus sp., assembly GCA_045593555.1. Lineage (GTDB taxonomy): Bacteria > Bacillota > Clostridia > Oscillospirales > Acutalibacteraceae > Fimenecus. Next base: position 25,487 of record JAZNWU010000029.1, read on the forward strand.
CTTTACAGCTTTCTGTACGATCAATGCAACAGGTGGTGAAATAATCGTTGTTCCGACGATTTCCAATAACCCGTTAAGCCCGACAAAGGCAATTAAGAATGCCCAGATATTCTCTGTACCTGCTCTCATCCCCATTATGTAATCAGTTTTACCAAAGAGAAGAATAAGAGATGCCACAAAGAGAGCGGTGTTAATTACAGGTGCTGAAAAACTTGCTACAACAACTGCAACACCTTTTTTTACTTTACAGAGTACCTTGTATATTATTCCACAGAGATAGCCCATAAGAACTCTCGGCACAAGACACATTATAAATGTAAAAATAGGGTTTATCTGGAGCAGAGCTGCTCCGAATGGCGACATACCAAAGCATTGAATAAAACTTGAAATGCCAAATACAAGTCCTAAAAATGCTCCTGATTTTTCACCTAAAGTGATAGCACCAACTGCAACAGGTATCATAATAAAGGTCATTTCCACAGCACCTAATCTCAGGTAGCCGATAGGGGTAAACGCCATAAGTACCACAATTGCTGCAAGCACTGCGTTTTGGACAAGAAAAAGAGTTCTTGCTTTTCTTGTCGCTTTTGTTGTTTTCATTTATATTCCTCCTTGCTGTTGCTCACTATGGATGCAACGCAAAAAAATTGATGAAAATAAAAATTTAATTGTTTTTTTCGTAAATTGTTTTAAGTCCCTTTAAGATAAGGTGACGGTCATAAACGATTTCTCTTTTACAAACAGGGGAAATAAAATATGAGAGTCCACCTGTTGCAACGATTGTTGCAGGTTCACCTAATTCTTCTGCAAATTTATCGAGAATACCGTCAATCATAGCAGCTGTACCAAGGACAACGCCACTCTGCATACTTTCAACTGTATTTGTGCCACAAGCTTTTTTAGGTGGCTCAAGGCTGATTGTAGGTAAAAGTGAACTTGTGTCAGTAAGTGCTTTAAGAGAAATCTGCACACCGGGAGCAATCATACAACCCCTGAAGCCTTTGTTTTTGTCAACTGCACAAACTTTTGTTGCAGTTCCAAGGTCAATGATGAATGCAGGTAACGGATATTGAGCCATAGCACCCACAGCACCTGCTGCAAGGTCAGCACCTAACTGTGCCGGGTTGTCAATAAGAATATTAAGACCTGTTTTAACTCCCGGAGATAAAATCAATGAGTCTTTTCCGGTAAGTTTTTTAATAGCATTTGTAACTGATTCTGTAATTTCAGGCACAACAGAAGAAATCACAACACCTGAAATGTCATTGTACTGAATTTTATGCATTACAAAAATATTAGTGAAATCCATAGCGTATTGGTCGTCGGTTTTCTGTCTTTCAGTAGCAAGTCTTGCACTGACAGTAAGCTCGTCACCCTGAAAAAGACCGATGTTTATATTGGTATTTCCTATATCCATTGTAAGAAGCATATTATCACCTCACAAAATCGATACAATAAGTATATACCATTTTTTGTTGTTTAGCAAGTGAATTCGTGATATAATTGGGTTGATAAATGTCATTCTGAGCAAAGCGAAGAATCTAACAAAATGAAAAGAGATTCTTCGTCGTTTTACTCCTCAGAATGACAAACTATAAAAATTAGTTGGTGAAAAAATGCTCTGTAACCTTTGTCCAAGAAATTGTAATATAGAAAGAACTGAAAATACAGGTAACGGTTTTTGCAAAATGCCCCTGAATCCTGTCCTTGCCCGTGCCGATATTCATAATTGGGAAGAACCTTGTATAAGTGGTGAAAATGGTACAGGTGCCATATTCTTTTCAGGTTGCAGTCTTAAATGTTGCTTTTGTCAGAATTATCCCATAAGCCACGAAAATAAAGGTAAGGAAATCATAACTGACCGACTTGTTGAAATAATAAAAGAGCTTGAAGCAAAAGGTGTACATACAATCGATTTTGTAAACCCAACTCATTTTTCACACGTTTTAATTGATGCCCTGTCAAAATACAAACCGTCAGTTCCTGTTGTGTATAACAGTTCAGGATATGACAGCGTTGAAACTCTCAAGAAACTTCAGGGTCTTGTGGATGTTTATCTTCCTGACCTTAAATATTTCAGTAGTGAAAAATCAATGAAATATGCAAAGTGTCCTAACTACTTTGAAAAAACAAGTGAAGCAATTCTTGAAATGTACCGTCAACAGCCTGAAAATGAGTTCAAAGACGGTATTATCCAAAAGGGACTTATCATCCGTCATCTTGTTTTACCTGCTAATATAGATGAAAGCAAAAACATCCTTTTGTGGATAAAAGAGAATTTACCAAAAGATACATATATAAGCCTTATGAGCCAGTATACTCCATACGGAAATATTGCTGAATTCAAAGAACTTAACAGACGACTTACAACTGCAGAATACAACAAAGTTGTTGACTATTTCCTTGAATTGGGACTCGAGAATGGCTTTATGCAGGAAAAGTCGTCAGCAAAAACTGATTTTATACCTGATTTTGATATGACAGGCGTAAAATAATATTGAAATCTATAAAAATTATGATATAATTTTTACATATATTTTAAGAAAGAAGGATTTAAACATGAAAGGATTTTTAAAAGAATTCAAAGAATTCGCTATGCGTGGTAACGTAATTGACCTTGCAGTCGGCGTTATTATCGGTGGTGCATTCCAGAAAATTATCAACTCACTTGTAAACGATATTATTATGCCTCTTATCGGTCTTGCATTAAAGGGTGCTGACTTTGCAACAAAGTTCGTAGCTCTTGACGGTGGCGATTATGCAACTATCGAAGAAGCAACAGAAGCAGGTGCTGCAATTCTTACATATGGTAATTTTATCGCAGTTATCCTTGACTTTATCATTGTTGCATTCGTAATCTTCTGTCTTGTTAAGGGTATCAATACTCTCAGAGCAAAGACAGCTAAAGCGGAAGAGGTTGTAGAAGAAGCTCCTACAACAAAGGTTTGTCCATTCTGTAAGAGTGAAATCGCTATTGATGCTACAAAGTGCTGTCACTGTACATCAGATGTTGAATAATTATGTATAAGCTTGGTTTTATCGGCTGTGGCAATATGGCAACTGCCATTATTGGCGGTGCTGTGTCTTCAGAATTTCTTAAGGGTGAAGAAATCTGCGTGTTTGACGTTGATAACTCGAAAGCAGAATCTCTTAACAAAGAATATGGTGTGAACATATCTTCAACTGTTGAGGATATTGCAGAAAAATGTGAATTTATCGTTCTTGCAGTTAAGCCTCAGGTTTTTCCTGTAGTGTTGCCACAAATTAAAGAATATGTAAAAGAGTCTGTTGTGGTGTCAATTGGCGCAGGTAAAACGCTCGAATATATCGGCAGTTTTCTCAATGAAAAAGCATCGATTATCCGTGTAATGCCGAACATCAATGCAAAAGTAGGTGCTTCAATGAGTGCTGTTTGCAGAAATGATTTTGCAGATGAAAATGCACTCACATTTGTAAAAGGACTCTGCAAGTCTTTTGGTGAAGTAATGGAGCTTTCTGAAAGTCAGTTTCCGTTATTCGGTGTAATTGCAGGATGTTCACCTGCATATTCCTTTATGTTCATTGACTCAATGGCTCGTGAGGCCGTTAAAAACGGAATGAAAAAGGATGAGGCATTGAAAATCTGTGCACAGGCTGTACTTGGTAGTGCAAAAATGATTCTTGAGGATAAGGAGAATAATCCTTGGTCATTAATCAACAGCGTTTGTTCACCGGGTGGGACAACAATTGAAGGTGTAGCAAAACTTCAGGAAGAAAAATTTGACACAGCAGTTATGGATGCAGTTAAAGCGTCACTTGATAAAGATAAAAAACTATAAACACGTAGTGGCAGGCTTCCACGCCTGCAAAAAAATAAAAGGTCATTCTGAGGAACGAAGTGACGAAGAATCTAATGATGAGATTCTTCGCTATGCTCAGAATGACTTGCTTTTTTATTTGATTTAAAATAATTCAGTTGACAAATATCTGTCACCAGTATCGGGAAGAAGCACAACAATATTTTTGTCTGTGTTTTCTTCCTTTTTTGCAAGCTCTATGGCAGCGTGAAGAGCTGCACCTGAAGAAATTCCCACAAGAATTCCTTCTTTTTTTGCAAGGAGTCGTGCTGATTCATAAGCCTCATCACCTGAAACAGTTACGATTTCATCAATTATTTTTGTGTTCAGAACTTCAGGGATAAAGCCTGCACCAATTCCTTGTAAAGGATGAGGTCCTGCTTTGCCACCTGAAAGGACAGGTGAGTCACAAGGCTCAATTCCTACGATTTTAATGTTTCCGTTTTTAGATTTAAGATATTCGCCTGTGCCTGTAATCGTACCGCCGGTACCCACACCTGCAACGAAGATGTCGATAGTACCGTCAGTATCTTCCCAGATTTCGGGACCTGTTGTGTTGCGATGTGCCTGTGGATTGGCAGGATTTACAAATTGTCCTGCGACAATGCTGTTTGGGATTTCTTTTGATAATTCTTCAGCCTTTTGAATTGCACCATTCATACCCTTACTACCGTCTGTAAGTACTAATTCAGCACCATAAGCGGCAATAAGCTTTCTGCGTTCTTCAGACATTGTTTCAGGCATTGTGATGATAAGACGATAGCCTTTTGATGCAGCAACAGACGCAAGTCCTATACCTGTGTTACCACTTGTAGGCTCAATGATAACTGAACCTTCTTTTAAAATGCCTTTTGCTTCTGCATCTTCAATCATTTGAAGTGCAACTCTGTCCTTGACACTTCCTGCAGGGTTTAAATATTCAAGTTTTGCGAAAACTTTTGCTTTTAGATTTAGTTCCTTTTCTAAATTACATAACTCCAAAAGGGGAGTTTTGCCGATTAACTCTGATACATTACGATAAATATTCATTGTGATTACCTCCGTAAAAAAGCTGACTATATTATATAATAATACTTAATACATTTCAAGAATATACAAAAGAAAACAGCCTGTAAGGTTTTTCCTCACAGGCTGAATATGTATTATTGTGTTTAATTATGCCTTTTTCTTTGGCTTCATAACGAGAGCACCGATTGCCATAATTACAACGAATACGATAAGGTAGAAAAGAACAGGACATGAGAATTCGCCGTTTTCTTTTGCTGCAAGATATGGAGCATAACCATGTGAATAGATAGCAGCAATTACCATAAATGCAGAGCCGATAATACCGAGAGATGGAAGAACGAATCTCTTAACAGGTGAGAGGTTCTTTTCTTTTCTCATAAACTGAATGAACATTGGAATGTAAAGTCCGTAAATTGTGATGATAGGAAGCTCTGATGAGTCAAAGCTGAATTTACCGAACCAAGGTGTTGCAGTAAGGTTCGCACCATAGAAGTAAACGAGCCATGCAGCAACAACAACAAGACCAACGATACAAGAGTTAGATGGCATACCTGATGCAGGGTCAATCTGTTTCATAAGGTCAACCTTAGGACCCATGTTACGAACTGAAAGTGAGTACATACCACGGATACAACCGATAAGAAGACCGTTAAGAGTACCAAGACAAGAAACTGCAACAAAGAGGTTAAGGATGTTGCCGAGAACATTACCGAAAACTGTTGTGAAAGCAGTTGTTGTGCCACTTTCCATAAGTGTTGTAACAGGAGCACCACCTGCGATACCAATGTAGTAGAAGAGGTAAACTGCGATAATGATGATACCGCCTAATACAAGAGCAATTGGAAGATTCTTTTTAGAATTCTTGATTTCAGAGTTGATAGATGTTGCAAGAATCCAGCCTTCATAAGCGAATGCAGTAGCAACAACAGCACCGAAAAGTGTTGTGTAGTTGCCTGTGCCTGTTGCGAAGTTTTCAGTAAGCATTGAAGCACCTGCATCAACAGGAGCACCTGTCATATCGTGTGAAAGACCGTAGATTGTACCAACAACAGCCATTAAAAGAAGTGGAATAAGCTTGATGAATGTTGCACCAATCTGAAGCTTACCTGCAAGCTTTGAAGAAAGAGTATTGATTGCGAAAACGCAAATGAGAATGAAACCTGCAAGAAGGAATGTTTCTGTACCTGTTACAGGGTCGCCTGCAAGCTGCAAATCAGGATTAACTGAAACTAAGAATGTAAGGAAATATCTTGCAGTGAGCCATGCAAGAACCGATGTCATAGCAGGAGTATAAATAACAGTAGCAAACCAACCCATCATATAAGCATATTTACTACCAATTGTTGCTTCTGCATAGTCAACAAGTCCGTTAACCTTTTCATATTGCTGAGCCATAACGCAGAATGCGAGAACACAGCAAATCATAACGATACCGCCGATAATCCAAGCGATGATACCCATTGGCATATCACCATTTGTCTTTTGAAGAATTGCCTGAGCTTTAAAGAAAACACCTGAGCCTACAACAGTACCTACAACCATGCAGATAGCCATTAAAAGGCCGTATTGTTTTTTGAGTCCTTTTTCCATAATTGAACCCATCCTTTCACTTTAATAAGTTAAAATAATTATATGTTAAAAAATTGAATTTGTAAAGACAAAATGAACAAAAATAATTGAAAAAAATATGGTATTATTATATCATATAAATATGTTGTGCAGGAAAGGACTGAGAAAAATGGCAGAAAGAAAATATTTGTGCATAGATTTAAAGTCATTTTATGCCTCAGTCGAATGTATTGAAAGAGGACTTAATCCACTTACGACAAATCTTGTTGTGGCAGATAAAGGCCGTACAGAAAAGACAATCTGTCTTGCTGTTACACCATCATTGAAATCTTATGGAGTTTCAGGCAGAGCAAGACTTTTCGAAGTCGTGCAAAAGGTAAAGGAAATCAATAATCAAAGACGAAGAAAGGCACAAAAAAAAGAGTTTACAGGTGCATCTTCAAACGCAGTTGAACTCGAGAAAAATCCATCATTGGAACTTGATTACATCGTTGCACCGCCTCGTATGGCGTATTATATGGAATACAGCACACGTGTATATAATGTGTATCTTAAATATATCGCACCTGAGGATATTCACGTATATTCAATTGACGAGGTTTTTATTGATATAACGCATTATCTTGCGACATATAAAATGACAGCACATGATTTTGCAAGAAAGCTTATTGAAGAAGTGCTTAAAACAACGGGAATTACAGCAACTGCAGGAATAGGTACAAACATGTATCTTGCTAAAATTGCTATGGATATTGAGGCGAAGCATATTCCGGCTGATGAAGATGGAGTGCGAATTGCAGAACTTGATGAAATGAGTTACCGTGAAAAATTATGGTCACATAAGCCTCTTACAGATTTCTGGAGAGTTGGTAAAGGTATTGCAACAAAACTTGAGAGATATGGAATATACACTATGGGTGATGTTGCACGATATTCGCTTGTTGACGAAGATTTTTTGTATAAACTCTTTGGCATTAATGCAGAGTTGCTTATTGACCACGCTTGGGGCTGGGAACCTTGCACAATAGCAGATGTGAAAGCATATAAACCATCAACTAACAGTTTAAGCTCTGGTCAGGTGCTTCACACACCATATTATTTCAATAAGGCAAAATTAGTAACAAGAGAAATGACAGAACTTTTGGTGCTTGATTTGGTCGAAAAAGGTCTTGTGACAAATCAGATTGTACTGACAGTTGGATACGATATTGAAAATCTTACAAATGATACAATAAGAAGCACTTATAAAGGTGAGATTATTACTGACCATTACGGAAGACAAGTGCCGAAATATGCACACGGTACAACAAATCTTACAAGACAGACATCGTCTTCAAAGCTGATTGTAGATGCAACAATGGATTTGTTCGATAAAATTGTAAATAAAAGCTTGCTGGTTAGAAGAATAACTATTGCAGCCTGTAAACTTGAAAGAGAATGTGACATGCAGAAAAAACTGCCTGAACAGTTGGATTTATTTACCGATTACGAGGCGTTGGAGAAAAAACATCAACAGGAAGAAAAAAACATTGCAAAGGAAAAGCGAATGCAACAGGCTGTGCTTGATATAAAGAAGAAATACGGAAAAAATGCAATTTTAAAGGGTATGAATCTTGAAGAAGGTGCAACTGCAAAAGACAGAAACAGTCAGATTGGTGGGCATAAAGCATAGCAACCGGTAAATTATAATTTATCGAGGAGAATAAATTGGTATGTCATTCTGAGCGAAGCGAAGAATCTCTAACAAAGTAACCTATCAACCAACAGAGATTCTTCGTCGTTACACTCCTCAGAATGACACAAAACATCCCTACAAACTCCAATTTAGCAAGGAGATAAGTATATGGAAAATTACAAAGATATAATTAATCTTCCTCACTACAGGTCAAAAAAACGACCGCATATGTCACTGCACGACCGTGCTGCGCAGTTTTCTCCATTTGCAGCATTGACAGGTCACGATGATGCGATAAAGGAAACTGCAAGACTTACCGACAAAAAAATTGAGTTGGACGAAACAGCAAAAACAATTCTTAATGAAAAGTTCAATTATATTATTGAACATATATATGACCAGCCTGAAATAACAGTGACATATTTTGTCCCTGATGAGTTGAAAGATGGTGGAATGTATGTTAACTTTGTCGGCAAAGTGAAAAAATACGAATATCACAACAAGATTCTGCATTTTTCTGATGGTACACAAATAATGGTTTATGATATAATAGACATAGAGAGTCAGATATTTCCAAAATATGAGGTGTAAAAAATGAAAAAAGTATTATCACTAATTTTTGCTCTTATTTTTATTATCACAATGTTTTCTGCTTGCAATAATGATGAATTTAGAATTGAGGATTTTGAATGGAAACTTACTTCTGTAACAAAGCTTGATGAAAAGGAATTAAATATATCAGCAGATAATGTAATTCTTACAGCCAATGATGGTGAACTTTTGCTTTGGGATAAGACTAATAACGAAACTTTTAATGGTGCTTATGAGGAATTACTTGTTACAGACAATTCCGATGACTACAAGATTTTCCTTGATGGTAAAGAAGGATATATTAATGTAACAAAAACTATCTATGAAGATAAAAATGAAGAACCTTTATTGATAATGACTATTGACGGTTATGATTTGTATTTTAAGGAGGTTACATAATGGCAAAGTTTGAAAAGACCGTTCACGGAAATTTTGATGAAATTCTCAGCAAAATTGAAAGAGGCATACTCAATGGAAGTTTGTCGGCATCCTTAGAGGAAAAGAGCGATTTTCAAAGTGAAAATTCCCGTTGCAGTGTCCGTGTTTTTGAAAGATACAGCTATACAGGAAGTAACCGTGTAAGCCTTAGTGTTACACTTTTTACAGATAATTCTTCTGATGATATTTTTGTTTCAGGTATTACAACAGGTGGCAGTCAGGCGATGTTTTTTAAGATGAACACCGTTGGAGAGGAAGCATTTCTTGATAAACTGATAGAAATTTTACCCTGACAATAAAAATATTTTCTGTTTATTATTGCAAAAGAAAAATTTAATAGTATAATTATTTTAAGGGAAATTTTTAAGGGAGAGATGAAAATGGAAAAAACCTATGTTCCTTTCTGGGATTGGAAAGAAAAATCAAAGCAGACTGAGTACACAGAAAGCACACCACTTCTTAATGCTGACGGAACTCTTAATGCTAAAGGTTGGGCAAGACATAATGTATTCGAGTATGACCGTAACCTTGTTAAAACAGGTGTTATGAGTCGTAAGGAATGGGACTTTTATCAGGTTTCAGACGGAAAATATATGGTGCAGTTGAGCTTTGCTAATATCAACATTGGCGGTTATGTTTCAGCAAAACTTGTTGACCTTGTTAATGGTAAAGAGATTATTGACTGTTCACAGTTTTTCCTCGGTGGCAACAAGCATGTTCCACCTGCAAAGGGTGATGTTCCTAATCGCTACAGAGATAAAATCGGTAAGGCTGATTTTGATTTTGATACAAAGGAAACTGAAAGAACTTTATGGTTCAGATGTCCTACAAAGGACAGAGGTGTTGTTGAGTGTAATTTCAAGATGGATATTATGCCTGGACTTGAAAATATCACAACTGTTTTGCCTTTTGATGAAGACCCTACAAGATATTTCATGACAACAAAACAAACTTGTATGCCTTGTGAAGGTACTATGAGAATCGGTAATGATACATACACATTTACAAAAGATACTGCATTCGGTCATCTTGACTGGGGTAGAGTTAATACTATTCATGAAATGGTATGGTATTGGGGTATGGGTGCAACACATCTTACCGATGAGAATGGTGAAAAGCATACATTTGGTTTTGAAATAACATGGGCAATCGGTAATGAGAGTAATGCTACTGAAACATGTCTTTTCTATGATGGAAAAGTTCACAAACTTGGTGCTGTTGATGTTGAAACATTCCCTAAGGATGATAAATATATGGAACCTTGGAAATTCATTTCTGAGGACGGCAGATTTAACCTTGTAATGACACCTACATTTGACTATCATACTGACCTTGACCTGAAAATTGGCAGAATGCATGCTCATCAGGTACACGGTAACTGGAATGGCAATGTTATTCTTGATGACGGTACAAAACTTGAAATCAAGGATATGTATGCTTTCTGTGAATATGTAGAAAACAGATGGTAATATAAATGAATTTTATACAGAGAAGATTTCACTAATCTTCTCTGTTTTTTCTTGTGTAGTATGTATAATTGTCAATATACGGACGATATGCTATAATGTAGTTGTTAAGTAATATATGAAAAGAGGATGGGAAATGGCAAAACAACAACTGACTCCTGAACAATACAAGGAGAAAATGGAAAAGAAAGCATTAAAGGCTGAAAACTTTTCAAACACTTTCCTTTCAGCAATTGCAGTTTTACTTGCTGTTACAATTACTTTCAGTGTTGTTTTAACTGCACATATTTTTGCAGAAAAAATAAAGAAAAATACTGTTACAGTAAATACTGGTGTTCAGCAGAATACAAATAATGATTCTGTCATTCCGGACGATTCAACCATTACTGATGATTCAACAATTTCAGATATTGGTGGAGTTGATGAGCCTGAAGATGTTGTGATTTCTGATGCTCCGTCAGTTAATACTGAAAAACCTGATGCTGGTAAAGAACAGGAAGGTGCATTCGCTTCAACCGAAGAAATGGTTGCATATTTTAATAAGTGTGCAAATAAAGTAAAAACAGATGCTACAAAGGTAGTAAAAAACTATGAAAAAAGAATTGTTGGTGAGCTTGTACTGCCTGCTGTTCTCCAGTCAACTGCTGACAGCTTTCTTAAGAAATATATGACAGACGATACAGAACCGATTATTTATGACACAAAGGAGGAAATAAGAGATAATTTCCTTGTTCCGAAACAGGACTATGTAAGCTGTCTAAAGGCTTCTGATGTTGCAAAGGCAGAATGTAAAGACAACGGTAAGGAATATGTGATTTATTTCAAACTCAAGGATGAGAAAAATCCGAAATCAGGTTCAGGTGTAGGTTCAGTTTGTGATGTTATTGAAACATATGAGGTCACAGAAAAAGCACCGGATTTCCTTAAAGAATTCTCGACAAACTATTATGATTGTGAAGTTACAGCAACAATAGATAAGGCAACAGGCAGAATGACTCATGCAGTTTATTCAACTCCGTTAATACTTAATGTTGTTGTAAGTTTGTTCGGTACTCATTCAGCTAGTGTAGGTCTTACATTTGTAAAGGATTTTTCAATTACATACTAAGTTTAAAGATGCCCTGATAATGAAAAATATCAGGGTTTTCTTATGTGTCTGTAACCATATAAACAACACAATTTGAATTTGTGTGTATTGACATTATCTGGTATGAGTGATAAAATTTAACTTGATTGGATAGTTCAATTTTAATTATAAATAATAGAGTAAGGAGAAAGAATTATGAAGAAAGTTTTATCAGTTTTTCTTGCATTTGTTATGATTTTTTCAATTGCTTCAGTTTCGGCTATGGCTGCTGATGAGATTGAATCAGATTTTACTATGACTGTCGGAGAAACAAAGACAGTACAACTCCCCGGTACAACAGAACACACAGATTTTATTATTATTAAGTTTGTTCCTGTAGGAAGTGGCTTGGTTGCAATCAGTTCTGATTCACCGGAAGATGTTGAGAGCGACCCTGTTCTTGAAGTGTATGATGACCAGATGAATGAGCTTTTAGCAGAAGCTGACGATAATGATTCTGACCGTGATTTCTATCTTGAATTTGATTGTGAAGCAGGCGAAGTTTACTATCTTGCAATATACAATTTGAAGGAAGCTACAACATGGGATGTTTCTATTTCATGTTTCCACGAAAGATACGAAAATGGTGTTTGTGTTACATGTCTTGCATTATGTAACCACACTATAGGTGATAACCTTGTTGGTTGTTGTCCTTGTGGTTTGTTATTTTTTGGCTTGAATATTAAAGACGGTAATTCAGTTTCAATGTTTTCTAACAACGATTATATATGGTTTAAGTTTGAGCCTGAAGAAACAGCAGCATATCTTTTAACTTCAGATAATACTGTCGGTGGAAAAATAACTGATGTGTCTTCAGACCCTGCAGTTATAGTTGTTGATGAGACAGGTAATTTCATTCTTGCTTCTGACGATGACATCAGTGAAGATAACTATAATTTTGCTCTTCCTTATGAATTTGAGGAAGGCGAAAGATATTTTATTGGTGTTTGTGATAACAACGATGAAGCTAACGGTTGGGTATTCACACTTAATAAAGCTACTTCTCATACAGTTGAGGTAGAAGAAACAGTAGAAAATGAAGATGGAACAACTACAACTGTAATAACAACGGTTGTTCATGAACTCACATATATCCCTGAACAGGAAGCAACTTGTGAAATGGCTGGTCATTCAACAGCACTCTATTGTGAAACATGTGATGAATACCTTGCAGGTAATCGTGATTATGGCATGGCAGAGGAATGTAAAGACGACGATGAAGATAACCACTGTGACTGGTGTGACAGAATAATGGTTGAAGAAGAACCGGTAGAATGTTCATGCGACTGTCATGCAACAGGTCTTACAAAACTGTTCTTCAATATTAAACTCTTCTTCCAGAAGCTTTTCCGTCTTAATTCAGTTTGCACTTGTGGTGAACGTCATTATTAATATATAAATATAAAGATTAAAAAACTGATTTCGTTTTGAAACGGAGTCAGTTTTTGTTTTCATTCTGAATGTAGGATTATGAGGAGATATTATGAACAGACCTTATATTATTTGCCATATGGTAACATCAATTGACGGAAAGGTGACAGGAAATTTTCTTTTTAAACCGGAATGTGAAAAAGCTACTGAAATTTATTACGGGATTAACAGAAATCTTAAATCAAATGGTTTTATCTGTGGTCGTGTCACAATGGAAGGCAGTTTCACAGGTGGCTGGTATCCCGATTTGTCACAATATGAACCGGCAAAAGACAAAACGGACTTTATTCTTAACAAGGAAAATATGAGTGGGTTTTATGCAATCGCTTTTGACCCAAAAGGGAAATTAGGGTGGAAATCAAACAAAATTATTGACCCTGACGGTGACCCGGGATATGACGGTGCACAGATTATCGAGGTGTTAACTGAACAAGCAGATGACCGTTACCTTTCATACCTTATTGAAATGAAAATTCCGTTTATTATTGCAGGAAAAAAGGAAATCAATGTTGATTTGGCACTGTTTAAATTGAAAGACCTCGTAGATTGCGATACTTTGCTTCTTGAAGGTGGCAGTATTATCAATGGTTCATTCCAGAGAGCTGATGCGATTGACGAATTGAGCCTTGTTGTAGCACCTTTGGTTGCAGATAAAGATGATAAGCCTTTATTTACTGATAGTACACTTTCAAATTATGAACTTTTAAATGCAGATACAAAAGATGGTTGCGTAGTTTTGAATTATAAGAGAAAATAAGATAAAAAATTAAGCCTTGAGAACTTTTTAGGTTCCCAAGGCTTTTTCAATTTGCATTATTTTGCAGTTTTCATTCTGATAATATCTCTGTAACTAACTAATTCAACGCCGTGAGTATTGAGATATTTTTCGGTTTCAGGGTCTTTCATAACCTGATATTCCCAAACTCTCTGTTCCCAGAGTGGTACGATTGACTTGAGTTCATCTGTTTCAAGTGCAGGATGAACATAAGTTTCAGTAATTCCTTCAGGAATGTTGCACCAGATATCAAGAATCTTCTTTCTGTAACTTTCATAAGAGTCTGTTGGCATTACATCCCAGTCAGGAAAAAGAAGATAGTCAGGCATAATAACATTATATTTCTTACCCCAGCTTCTTGAAAGAAGAGTACAAGCATTCCAAAGGAAGAATGGAGTGCCTCGCGGAGCAACACGCTTGTCTGCAGAAGTAAACATACGGAAAGCGTATCCGTAATCACCACAAACACGAAGTGTCATTTTAAGAAGTGAAAATCTGCCTGTAAGATGTCCGTATAATGAACCCATGTGGTTATCAACGTGAGATGGCTTCATTCCCCATGAGTGAGCAAGGTCAATCTGTGCTCTGATTTCTTTTTCAATTTCGTCATATTTACCGTATTTGTCAGCATCTTCACCTGTGTGCCACATATAGCCTTCTTTGTCGTGAAGACTTGGACCATTTGTCAATGCCTTCCAACGATATGTTTCCCATTCTGCTGTTGTAGTAAGATGAACACCAATAGCGTATTCAGGGTGAGCAATTGAAAAATCAACAGCTTCTTTTGCAGCAGGACAAGGCATCATAATTGTTGAAGATTTAAGTCTGCCTGATTTGAAAAGGTCAAAAATTGCCTCGTTGGCACTATGACACATGCCAAAGTCGTCAGCATTAACCAATAGATATTTTCCCATAATATCACACCTTAAAATAAATTGTTAACATAATAATAACATATAAAAATTCCTTTTTCAACCATAAATATTACGGATAAGAACAAAAGTAAAATATTTTTTAGTAAATATTAACATAAAAGATTGTTAAAATTGTAACAATTTACAATTGACAAAAATTAGTACGCGTACTAAAATTATATAAGAAAATAGTAAGCATACTAATTTGCTGAAAAATCGGGAGGTGTGTGTTCTGGAACATAAAAAGGTGACACACAGAAAAACCAATAAGACAATACACGAAATAGCTTATGTGGCTGCGAAAAACTTTCTTGAAAAAGGTTTTACAAACACTTCGGCAAAGTCAATTTGTTCAGAACTTAATATAAGTCCCGGTAATTTGACTTTTTATTATCCCACAAAGGAACATATTCTGCTTGAAATTACAAAAGTGATTACTGAATTTCACACTATTACAATAGAATCGGCAAGAGATAAATATAACGATAGCCTTTTTGCATATTGTTTAGAGATAACACTTCAGATTGTTCTTTGTGAGCATAACGAAATAATCCGTGACTTTTATCTTGCAATTTATACTAACCCGATGACAATGCATTTTGTAAAAGAATGGACAGCAGAAAAAAATTACAATTTGTTGAAAGAACGATTACCTGATTGGTCGTTAGAGAGATTTTACAGAGCAGAACGAGTCAATTGCTGTATTGAACGAAGTGCATTGACTGAGCCTTGTACAGAAGATTATCCTATCGAGGATAAAATAAGACTTGTTCTCACTTGTCTGTTAAAGATTTTTGATATACCACAAAATGACCGTGAACGAGTAATCAAGCAAGTGCTGGAGTCGAATTATTCCGATATTGTAGATAATGGATTCAATCAATTTAAAGAATACATATTATCCAGATTGCAACAAGATATCGACAACGCATCTCAGGATGGATAAAAATTAATCAGTCAATTTAAACCTTTAAAGGAGGAAATATTATGAAAAAAACAATGAAAAAGACATTGGCAATAGTTCTTGCAATCTTTATGATTGTTTCAACTGTTCCAGTGGCGTTCGCAGCAACAGAGGTTGCTAACGGTACAGCAGGTGAAGGCATCACCTGGGTCCTTGACAGTGACGGTACACTCACTATCAGCGGTACAGGTGAAATGGATACAAGTTGGTATTCACCACCTTGGCAAGAATACAACGACTTAATCAAAAATATTGTTGTTGAAGAAGGTGTTACAGAAGTTTCTGACACTGCTTTTGCTTATGCAGAAAATCTTGTGACTGTTTCTCTTCCGTCAACAGTTACATACATTGATACGCTGGCTTTTTGGTCTAACTATAGCCTTGAATCAATAAATGTGGCTGAAGAAAATACAACATATAAAGATATTGATGGTGTTCTTTTTACAGAGGACGAAAAGACTCTTGTGGCATATCCTGCAAATAAATCAGGTACTGAATACACAATTCCTGCTAATGTTACAACAATTGAAGAGTCTGCATTTTCATTCAATATATCACTTGAATCATTAACAATACCTGATACAGTAACGACTCTTGGCGAATATACTTTTGAGAGTTCTGAGCTTGACACAATAATAGTTGGAAACGGTATTACAGAAATTTCAAGGGGTTGTTTTGCTCGTTCTTCTGTTAAAACTGTTGTCATTTCTGATTCAGTAAAAGCAATTAATTATGCTGCATTCTGGGATGCCTACGAACTTGAAACATTGATTATTGGTTCGGGTGTTGAAACAATTGATAGTTATTTCCTGAGATACACCGACAGCCTTTCAGCTGTTCATTATAAGGGCACACAGGAAACTTGGGATGCAATTTCAATCAATGAAGAAAACGCAGACCTTAACAGTAAAACACTTCATTTCATTTCAGCGGATTCTTATAAAGCTCAGGTAGCTGCCACTTGTGCTGACGGTCATACAGCAGGTTATTACTGTGATGAATGTAATGCATACTTAACAGGTGAAGTAATTCCTGCAGTTGATGAACATACACCTGGTGCAGAAGTTGAAGAAAATGTTGCTGCTCCTGATTGTACAACAGCAGGTAGCAAGGATGTTGTAACTTATTGTACAGTTTGTGGCGAAGAAGTAAGTCGTGAAACAGTAGAAACAGCAGAAGCACTTGGTCATACATCCGGCGAAGCAGTTGAAGAAAATATTGTTGCTCCTGATTGTACAACACCAGGTAGCAAGGTTGTTGTAACTTATTGTACAGTTTGTGGCGAAGAAGCAAGTCGTGAAACAGTAGAAACAGCAGAAGCACTTGGCCATACACCTGGTGAAGCAGTTGAAGAAAACATTGTTTCTCCTGATTGTACAACACCAGGTAGCAAGGATGTTGTAACTTATTGTACAGTTTGTGGCGAAGAAGCAAGCCGTGAAACAGTAGAAACAGCAGAAGCACTTGGTCACGATTGGAATAACAGCGTTTGTGATACTTGTGGTGAAACTTGTGCTCACAATGATAATGACTATGACGAAATCTGTGATGACTGTGGTGCAGAAGTCCTTATTGAGGCAGTTGAACTTGATGAAACAAATACTGTTTATATTCCGGAAGAACATGTAGATGTTGTTGTTAAGTTCACACCTACAGAAACAGGCGAATATGTAATTTATTCTGATAACGGTGGCGATGATGAGAATATCGACCCTTATGTTGATATTTATGATAGCAATGGTGACGAAGTTGAAGACGACGATGACCATAACGGTTCATATAACTTCTATTGTATCTTTGAGGCAGAAGCAGGCGAAACATATTACATAGAATTAAGCTGTTATGATGGTGATGTTGAATACGATTATACTATTGAAAAACATGTGGATATTTCACATCAGCCAACAGCAGGCGAGCCTTATGTTGAACTTACATGGGATGTTGATGCAGACTATCAATGGTATAGTGTTGAAGTAGGAGATGCAGAAGCAACAGACGAAAATGTCGAAGCATATTCATATGATGGTGAAACTGCAACTTATGATTCTGAAAATGGCTGGACACCGATTATTGATGCAGACAATTACTACAGCAGTGCAACACTCGAGCTTGAAGAGGGTGACACAGTTGTTGTTGAATTTGCAGAGAGTGGTTTCGGACGGTTTGGCTTTTATGATTGGGAACAGGGTAACGAAAGTGGCAATGGTAGTGAAATCGATGGTATTCTTACTTATGAATGTACAATAGATGAAGACGGAGTTTACACTTTTTTTACTAAATATCCTTTAGCACACAAAATATATGCCAATATTAAAGATTATGTAGTAATTGAAGGCGAAACAGAAGCAACTTTACAAAATACTGAAATCGGCACAAAATATGCTTGTAAAGTTACACTTGAAAATGGTGATGTCTTAACATCAGATGGTTTTGAAAATGTTTATGCAATTACACATCAGCCAACAACAGAAGAACCTTATGTTGAGCTCAATGATGACACAGATGCAACATATCAGTGGTATTCAGTTAAAGAAAAAACAGTAGAAATTACAGATGAAAATGCTGAAGGTCGTTATGCTGATGGTGACGAGTGTGCAACTTATGATGCAAATGATGGTTGGACAGGTGTAGCACATGCAGGTACAGATGAAACAAACTTCTTTAAAGTAGAGCTTGAAGCAGGGCAACAGGTTTCAATGTCTATTAGTGAAGATGTAAGTGAATTTGGAATTTGGTCTGATAATGGTAATGATGATTATTGGTATGATCTTGAAGCAAATGAAACTGTTTACTTTACAGCAAGTGCTGATGATACATATTATGTATATGCATATTGTAGTAATGATGCGAGAGTAAGAGCGTATACTGTTGAATATGAATACACTGCAATCAACGGCGAAACAGATGCTCTTTATGCTCCGACAGAAGAAGGTCTTTACGCTTGCGAAGTAACTTTCGCTGATGATACAACAGAAATGTCAGATATGTTTGAAGGCCCTCATATTCATACAGACGGTGAAACAGTAGAAGAAAACTATGTTGCCCCAACTTGTGATACAACAGGTAGCAAAGATATAGTTGTTTACTGCTCAGTATGTGATGCAGAACTCAGTCGTGAAACAGAAACAATTGATGCAACAGGTCATAACGATGCTGACAATGATGGTTATTGTGATGGTTGTGATGAATGTGTTGACCCGTCAGTAGAATGTGACCATAATTGCCATAAAGGCGGTATCGTAGGATTCTTCTGGAAAATCGCTAACTTCTTTAACAGAATATTTGGCACAAAACAGTATTGCGACTGCGGTATAGCACATTATTAATTGAATTTTAGTAGGGATGGTGTCTACATCGTCCCGAATAACAAATAAGGCGGGGCTTGTCAAAACCCCGCTTTTACTTTTGTCAATTCTGTTCTTAAAAAAATATTTATCACTCTCAAAACGGTAAATGCTATTATCCCAACGGTCAGTGCTGTTCTGAGAGTTTTCACGAGTTTTAGTGTAGTGCCAAGTCATGAGATTACAGTTATATCATTACCCAAATCACCCGTAAGAATCAAATCATAATCACTTGGCTTGGTGTTTGTATCATTTAAGAAGCTTTGTATGGTTTCTGCCGCCACCGGGGGGTATGAAATTAAGACTGACGATTCAACTTCTGTTGAGTATGGTTCAAGTTTCAGCTTCTCTGTTGAAGTAAAAGATGGTTACAGTTCAGAAAATATCAAAGTAACTGCAAACGGCGAAGTTCTTGAGGCTGTTAATGGTACATATACAATTACCGATATTCACAACAACAAAACTGTTGAAGTTTCAGGTGTTACAGATATAACTCCTCCTGAGGTTTCAATTTCAGTTGCAGATAAGATTTGGAAGGAATTCCTTAACACTATCACATTCGGTTTGTTCTTCGATGAAACTCAGGAAGCAACTGTTACAGCAACTGATGTTGGCAGTGGTGTAGATAAGACTTACTACTATGTATCAAATGAAGCTCTTGACATTGATACAGTAAGTGCACTTGAAGACTGGACAGAATATACAAAGGCTATTCCTCTTGAAAGAGGTAAGCAGTATGTAATCTATGCAAAGGCAACTGACCTTGCAGGTAATACAACATTTGTAAGCTCTGACGGAATCACCATCAACAAGCTTTCTCCTGATTATGCAGTTCCTGAAAATCTTGAAGCAGAATATGGCGAAACTCTTGCAGATGTTGAACTTCCTGACGGATTTACATGGCAGGATGATGTTGCAACATCAGTAGGTAATGCAGGCGAAAATGAGTTTAAGGTAACATTTACGCCTGATGATACAGATAACTATGCAACAATAAACGATATTACAGTTGTTGTCAGAGTTGCAAAGAGACCTGTAACTGTTAAGGCACAGGATGCTGAAAAGATTTACGGCGAAGCAGACCCTGAATTTACATATATTGTAGATGAAAACACACCACTTCTTGCAAATGATGTCCTTACAGGTAACCTTGCAAGAGATGATGGGGAAAATGTAGGTGTTTACAAGATTAATCAGGGAACAGTTGAAAATGCAAATTATGAAATTGATTTTGTTGAAGCATTGTTCACTATCAATCCTGATACAAGCGGAATTGACCATCTGACAGTTGACAATGTAACAACATCTGATGCAGATGCAGTAATCGCGGTTAAGAATATGATGGATAATGCAAGAGATGAACTTGCAGATGATGAAACAAAGGCAGAGTGGAAAGATATCAGCGACAAGTGTGATGAACTTCTTGCAAAGATACTTTCACTTGCAAATGACCTTGAAAAAGTTCTTATTGCTCTTGATTGCTACGATGAGTCAAATGTTAAATCATCTGACAAAGATGCTATTCAGCAGATTAAGGATAATATTAAGGCACTTGAAGAAAGCGGAAAGTATTCAGATTCTGAAAAAGATGCATTGAGAGAAGCTGACGAAAAGGCAGATAAACTTATTGCAAAGATTGATGAAGTTTCTGCAGAAATCAAGCGTATAGAAGAAACTTCTGAAAATTACAATGAAGATACATCAGATGAAAGTGATATACCTGTAATCGAAAGATTAATTGAAGATATTGAAACTCTAACAGACGGAAATAATCTTACTGATGATGAAAGAACTGCACTTGAAGATATCAAGTCAGAACTCGAAGAACTCCTTAATATTCTTACAACAGTAGAATACACCTTGCAGCTTCGTGAACCATCACTCTCAAGACTCAGATGCAGAGATTCACTCGTTCTTCATGCATTGGTAAGTGATAATCTTCCTGAAGGTGCAACAATAGTATGGACAGCAGATAATAAAAACTTCAAGATGGAAGAGATGAATGATGGAAAATCATTAAAGATTACTTCTAAAAACAAGGGTTATACAACATTTGTTGCCACACTCTATGATGCAGATGGAAATATACTTGCATCAGATAGTGTTGAGATGTATTCTAATGCAGGCTTCTTTGCAAAAATTGGCGGTTTCTTCCGATATATTTTCGGTTCAACAATTCATTATAACTACTAATTATTAAGTAATTGTTGTAAAAAAAGAGGTTTTCCGAAATAGGATAGTTTGTCCGATAAAATACTTATAATAACAGAGGCGGGGTCTTTTATGACCTCGCCTTATGTATATTCAGATATGTGATGAACTTGATTTTATGCTGAACATGAGATGCTTTTTACATAATAAAGAGATGAAAAACAGCCTGAAAAAGTAAAAAATAAAATTTAACCTAAAAAGACAGGAGTTGAAAAAAGTTGATTCACACAGTACGTTTTTAGGTTCAAATAATGGTGTTGTGAAGTCTGAAAAATTATGGTATTATAGTTCAAATATAATATTAAGGTGACCTATGAAAATTATAATTGATGCAGATGCGTGCCCTGTGGTGGATATTGCAGTAAATGTAGCAAAAGAGAAAAATATTCAATGCATAATTGTCTGTGACAATACTCACACCATTGAAAAGGATGGTGCTGCAACCATTGTTGTTGATAAAGGTGTAGATTCTGCTGATTGCCGTATCGCAAATCTCACCGAAAAAGGTGATGTGGTTATTACTCAGGACTATGGTCTTGCTGCTCTCGTTCTTGGTAAAGGCGGAAAGGCACTTAATCAGAACGGACTTGTTTATACCGATAATAATATAGAAAATCTTCTTTTTACCCGTTTTATAGGCAAAAAGGAGCGTATGGCAGGGCATAGGACAAAGGGTTCGAAAAAGAGAACATCACAGAATGATGCGGATTTTTTGAAGGCATTGCTGATAAGTCTTGATAATATGTAATTTATTGTGAAAAAATCAACAGCTGACGATTAAAGTCCCAAAAACATATATGAAAAGAGGAAAATTTTATGATTAAACTAAAAGCTCCATCTAAGTGGCAAACAAGTGGTCTTGAAAGAAGAAGTTATTATGTTTATTTTACTGGTCAGAGTGCTATCGGCTCATTTGTCGGCGGATGCTTAACTACATATTTTGTGCTTCTCGGTCTTGACCCGTTGAAGGTTGCTGCCGTTATGCTTGCAGTTAAAGTATGGGATGCTGTCAATGATGCGATTTTTGGAGTTCTTTTTGATAAAATCAGATTCAAAAGCGGAAATAAATGCATACCCTGGTTAAAGATTTCTTTGTTTTTCATTCCTGTAATCAGCGTGTTTATGTTCTCAATTCCGGATAGTATATCGGAAAATGCACAGCTTTTGTGGTTTGCCGTTACTTATCTTTTGTGGGATACAGCATATACACTTTGCGATGTGCCTATTTTCACCCTTATTACTTATATGACCGATAATATGGACGAAAGAAACGGTATGATGGCATACAGGAGCCTTTGGGGTTCTGTCGGTGGCATACTTACTCCTATGCTTGCTACATTTTTAGTAAGCGAAAGAGTGGGAAGTAACTACACTACAGCTGCTATTATAAGTGCTGTTATTGCAATTGCAACTATGATTCCTGCTTGTATCAATGTGAAAGAAAGACATCCGGCAACTGTGACGGAGAAGTCCTTTACCATTAAAATGATGTTCGCATATCTTGTGAAAAACAAATATCTCTTGATTTATTTTTTAGGTGTGTTTTTATATTCAAGCGTGAACTATGTAAATGCTCTTAACCTGCTAGCATCCTACTATTTATTCCACGACTCACTTTTTACAACCATAGTTGGTGCTTTTGGCACTCCTTTCGGACTTGCTGCAAATCTGCTTATACCGAAGCTTCTCAGAAAATACGACAAAATGAAAATGTTCAGAATATGTACAGCAGTAGTTGTTGTTTCAGGCATACTTATGTGGCTTTGCGGATATAAAAACCCGATATATTTTGTAATATTATCCGTTATCAGAGCACTCCCTACATCTGCAATTGGTGTTATGCTGTTTATGTTCACACCTGATTGTGCGGAATACGGTCAGTATAAATCGAATGTTGAAGCAAAGGGAATAACCTTCGCTATTCAGTCCTTTGTGCTAAAGCTTTCAGGTGCTGTTTCAAGTTCACTTTCCGTAGGACTTCTCGGACTTCCTATTGTAGGTTGGGTAACTGTTAAAGCAGATAACTTTGAACAACTTGCAGCCATGGGAGTTACTCAGACACCTCAGGCCCTTGATGCATTCTGGTTTATCTATGCTATGATTCCTACATTAGGTTATCTCGCTGCTTACATAGCGTGGAGATTCTATAACCTCAAAGACAAGGATGTGCAAATTATGGCTCAATGTAACAGCGGTGCTATTACAAGAGAAGAAGCCGAAAGCAAATTGTCAAGAAAGTATTGATTTACACAAATTATAAGATAATTAGTTACAAAATAACGACGATTTCAAAAAATATTAAAACATATAAGAATATTATAGGCTTATAAAATAACAGTGTGCAGAGTTTTTTAGAATCTGTACGCTGTTGTTTTTACTATGTATTATTTTTAGAAGTAATTTTAAGATTAATTACAGATTCAAACTGTTAAGCAAGCTTGTCACTGATTTCTAGATGCATATCTTTAAGTTTTATGCAAAAAAGACATTTCCAAAACTCTATTTTCTTATCTTCATCAGGTAATTTGAATGTTACATCTAATTTTTCAGAGTGAATATAAAATAGGTGATATGCAAGTGCGTCAAAAGTGCAAGAATCATATAACCTAAATCTGATAAATAAGCATTTTCAGATATCTGTGCTTCTCGCCATATTCTGTTATCGCAATCAGGGTATGTATCTTTTAAAGTATAAACATTTGCCATTTTCCTTGCTCCTTTATATTTGATATATTATACCACACTACTAAAAACAACAATATTGTATAAAGAAAATGTTATTGAGTATAAAGCCAAAGGTGAATAAGCACTTATATTAGAAATAAAGAGATATGCCTATGAGGTTAGTGGTAACTTCATAGGCATTTTTGTGCTCTCTTTATTCAATTCTGTTCGCGAAATATATTTATAACTCTTAAAACGGTAAAGGCTATTATCCCAACGGTCAGTGCCGTTTCGAGAATTTTTATGAGTTTTAGTGTGTTGCCAAGTTGTGAGATTACAGTTATATCATTACTCATATTCATTATATTATTCTCCATTTGTCAAAAGAACTCCATGTGCAATTCCGGGTACACTTTCACCTTGTAATGATGATGTGGTAGAAAGTAAAGCGCCTGTTCCCACAAATAAAACTCGTTTTAATGTACTACTTGTAAGCTTTTTCATTATAACAGAATTTACTACTGCAGCACTGCAACCACAACCTGAACCACCTGCATGCATATCCTGTTCTTCCAAATCGTAAATCATCAGACCACAGTCGTTGTGAACGGATGAAATGTCAATGTTAAAATCTTTAATCAACAGGTCAATTAACAATTCACTACCAACCTTACCCAAATCACCTGTAAGAATCAAATCATAATCACTTGGTCGGGTTTTTGTATCATTTAAGAAGCTTTGTATGGTTTCTGCCGCCGCCGGGGCCATTGCAGCACCCATATTGTTGGCATCTTTTATGCCTAAGTCCATTATTTTTCCAAATATTACAGCTTCAATTGACGGGGAATTACCTTTGTGGTGTGAAATCACAGTAGCGCCTGAAGCAGTTGCAGTTCTCTGTGCTGACGGTGGTCGTTGTCCGCCGTATTCAAGTGGCAGACGAAACTGCCTTTCTGCAGATGCAAAATGTGAAGATGTGGAAGCAACGGCAGTGTTTACAACTTGTGAATCTACTAAAACTGAAGCCAAAGCCATTGAAAGTGCCATAGTTGAGCAGGCACCATAAAGTCCTAAAAATGGGATTTGAAGTTCCCTTATTCCAAAGGAAGTGCCGATACATTGGTTGAGCAAATCTCCTGCCATTATGAGTTCAATGTCTTTTGGTGATAAATCAGCTTTTGCAATTGCTCTCGAAACAGCTTCTTTATGCAAAGCACTTTCAGATTTTTCCCAAGTGGGACATCCGTCAATGGTATCGTCATCATATGTTTTGTCAAATTCCTTTGATAACGGACCTTCACTTTCAGCCTTACCAACAACTGAGGCATATCCGTAAACAGATGGTTTGGACGGTAACAGAATCGTATGTTTTCCTACTCGTTCAGCCATAAATAATCAATCCTTTCATCGTTTTTTATTATTCCTTGTTATTAACAAAAAATTCAAAATACTATCGTTGACAGCCATATATATTTTTGTTATAATTTTGTCATGTTTTTTAAGGGTGATGTAAATGAGAGAAAGAAAATTTTTAGATATTGCTTTAAATAAGCCTGAAGAAGGCGATAAAGTAGAGTATTTCAATAGTATTAAACGCAGATTGAATGGTTATACTCTCACAAGTAATCAGAAGGACCAGCCTCAGGCTGCTTATGCTTATGAAATCGATGTTACTGATATGTGGGATGAATATAAAAAATTAAAGGAAACCTGTGGATACAAACTTTCCTTTAATACAATTATTATGATGGCTATGGTCGAGGGATTGAAAGCAGCGCCAAGACTTAATGCACACATCGATTTTAATTACAAACGCAGTTGTGGTACTCTTACAATTAAAAAGCACATTGATGTTGCAATGCCTGTTATGCTTGACAATGGCGAAACATTCCCTGTTAAAATTTGTAATTGTGAAGAGAGAAATCTTCAGTCACTTCAGCAGGAAATTGATGAAATGACATATAAGATGAAGAATACTGATGTTGATACAGCTCTTGGTAGTCTTGTTATTCCACGAATGATAGGCTTTTTGCTCAAAGGCAAAATTTCAACAACAATTGCACAAGGTGTTGCCGGTCTTGTCGGTAAACACAAGTTTGTGTATCCATCTGATTTCATTAAAAACAGAAAGAAAATGAAGAATGAGGATGGTCTTAAATATTACCACCTTAATGAAGGTACTGTGTGTTTCTCAAACTGGGCAGGTCTTTATGACGGCCTTCGTGGATTTGAAACAACATCACCGCTTCTTTACCCACAGGTGTTTATGATGGGCGTTGGTGGATTTATTGAAAAGGAAGTTCCATTCAGAAATGAAAAAGGCGAAGTTGACCTTGCAACAAAGAAAATGCTTCCTGTAACTCTCACATTTGACCATAGAATCGGTGCATTCAATGATGTTATTCCGTTTATGAAGAGAATGGATGAAATCTTTGAAAATCCTGAAATAATTAATGAATGGTAAACATACAACGGTATGGCGTGGGCTTGCTCCCGCCGTTGTCAGTTAATATTCGACTTAATTTGGTATGTCATTCCGAGCGAAAGCGAAGAATCTCTAATTACATATAAATAAAAAACAACCTGATGCCACAATGTTTGGTGTCAGGTTGTTTTGTTTCATTTTCATATATTTTTTATATCGTTCATTACATGAGATATTTCTTGCTGAATTTTTTCTAAACGAGTAACGATTTCGTCTGCTGTTGAATTTTTTTCAATTTCACGACCTAAAAGGTAGTCTGCAGAAACATTGTAAAAATCACAGAGTTTTATAATAGCGAAGCTGTCAGGATTAGTTTTTCCTGTTTCATAGTTTGAGAGTGTTCTTTGGTCAATGCCTGTAGCAGTAGAAACATCAATTTGTCTTAAATCTCTGTCTTCACGCAAGTCGCGTAATCTATTCATAATCATCCCTCGATATAGAAAATCTTTTCTTTATTTTACCAAAATATGAGTATAATTTCCTTGACATACTAAAATTATGCGTTTATAATTTATACTGTAGAAATATTTTGGTACAAAAGGAGAAAAATTATGAAAACATCAAAGAAATCTCTATCAATCTTTATTGCTGTTTGTTGTTTGATGGGTTGTTTAATTGTTCCGTCATCAGCTTACACAATACAGAATAATGGGTATGATGGAATATATATTAATATTGAATCTGCTCCTTATAAAACATTGGCTCAAGTTCCAACATGGGGACAGTATGCATACGGGACATCTGGTTGTGCTTGGTTTGCATCTGCAAGAGCCAGAGAACTCACTGGAAAAAATATACAAACAATTTGGAGTGGACAATCTTGGTATGATTCTGCGTATAGCAGTTATGGATTTAGCAGAGGTAGTACAATAAAAGCTAAGTCACTTGTTTGCTATGCTAATCATGTTTCAGTTATTGAAAGAGTAAATGGTAATAATGTAATAATTAGTGAGGGCGGATATACTAAAGGAAACGCATCTACTGGATATTGCATTATAAGAAGTACGACAATCAGTGAAATTCAAGCAGGTAATTCACTTACCGGTAATTTCTTAGGGTATGTGTATTTGGGGGTAAATGATATTTCTACTTACACAATCTCTTACAATGCTAATGGTGGTACAGGTGCACCTGCAAGTCAGACAAAGACTCATGGGGTAACATTGACATTGAGTAATACAGTACCAACAAGAACAGGTTATACCTTCCTTGGGTGGTCAACAAGCAGTACAGCCACAACAGCAACATATTCGGCAGGTGGCAGTTTTACAGCAGATGCAAACACAACACTTTATGCTGTTTGGAAAATTAACGAAGTCACAGGTACTTGTGGTGATAATCTAACTTGGTCGTTTAGTGAAGCTACCAATATTCTAACAATTTCCGGCACAGGAGAAATGAAAAACTATACACCCAGTTCGATGCCATGGAAAGATTATTGTTATAGAATACAAAGTGTAGTTATAAACAATGGAGTAACATCAATAGGTAATTCTGCTTTCTATTATTGTGCAAACCTCACTAATGTAACACTCTCAAACAGTGTAACATCAATTGGCGAAAAAGCTTTTTATGACTGTGATAAACTTGCAGATTTAATTATTTCTGATGGTGTTACAACGATTGGTTATGCCGCTTTCCGCGGTTGTGATAGTTTAACAAGTATTGTGATTCCGGATACTGTTACATCAATAGATAATATGGCTTTTGCAGAATGTGATAAGCTGACAAGTATAAATGTAGATATTAACAATGATTATTTTTCTAACGATGCTTCCGGTGTTTTATTTAATAAAGACAAGACAGTTCTTATTCAATATCCCAACGGAACCGCAAAAACAACTTATACGATTCCAAAAAGCGTAACAACGATTGGTGGTTATGCTTTTTATGGATGTACAAATCTAAACAACATAATAATTCCTGATAGTGTAGCTATAATTAGCGATAGCGCCTTCAATTCTTGTACAGGTCTGACTAACATTATAATTCCTGACAGCGTAAAGATAATTGGCTCCAATGCCTTCTATAAATGCACGGGACTTAATAATGTGACAATTTCAGATGGTGTAACAGAAATCGGCTCTCTTGCTTTTTATGCTTGCACAGGTCTTACATCCGTGTCAATCCCCGACAGTGTGACCACAATCGATACCGGCGCATTCAGCGGCTGTACAAACCTTTCCGACATATCATTTAGCGATAACTTAATTCATATTGGTAGTAGCTGTCTAGAGAATACAGCATATTATAATGAAGAATCAAATTGGACAAATGGAGTATTATATATTGATAATTATTTGATAAAAGCAGACAAAACAATTGTTAGTGGAGAATATAGTGTGCATAATGGCACAAAGGTTATAGCCGATGGTGCATTTGAATTCTGTGAAAATCTTACAGGAGTGACAATTCCAGATAGTGTAAAGACAATTGGTGACAATGCATTTTATAAGTGCGAAAAACTCTCAACAGCAACAATCGGAAAAAACGTTAAATATATTGGAGACTGGGCATTTAGATATTGTGATTTTACAGATATAATTATTCCAAACAGTGTAACAACAATTGGTGATTATGCATTCGGAAGTTGTAGGGAACTTACTGAAATTATTATTCCTGACAGTGTAACATCAATCGGTAGCGCAACATTTTCTGGATGTACAAATCTTACAAAGGCAACAATTGGCAACGGAGTAACTGAAATCGGATATGATACATTTTATTTTTGTCAAAAACTTTCAAATGTTACAATCGGAAACAATGTAACAATTATTGGTCATACGGCTTTTGATAAATGTATAAGTCTTACAAGCATTACGATTCCAAATAGTGTAGAAACAATTGGTATTTGTGCATTTTCTAATTGTGAAAATCTCGCAGACATAATACTTGGGCAAAATGTAACAGCTATAGGTCGAGGTGCTTTTGCAAATACTGCTTATTATAATGATGAAACAAATTGGGAAAATGGAGTTCTATACATTGATAATTATTTGATAAAAGCAGACAATACACTTGCAGGCGATTACATTATTAAGGATGGAACAAAAACAACAGCTAGCGAAGCGTTTGCGTCATGCCAAGAACTCACCAATATAACCATTCCTAATAGCGTAACATCACTTGGTGGTGGTGCTTTTGACGGTTGTATAAATCTTAAAACCGTAATTATACCAAACAGTATAACAACAATTAACAATCGAACCTTCTACAATTCTGATAACCTGTCAGATATTTATTATGTAGGAACAGAAAGTCAATGGAATAAAGTAGAAGTCTATAATAATAACGATTTTAATAATAATCATAGCTTGTATAATGCGAAGATACACTATTGTGAAAGGGTTGAAGAAAAAACCGTAACTTGTGAGGAAAACGGATACACAGAAGGAATCTATTGTCCTGATTGTGAGAAAATGATTACAGGTCACGAGACGATATTTGCTACTGGCCATAAATATAAGTCTGTTATAACAGAACCGACTTGTACAGATGCTGGATATACAACATACACTTGTGTTTGTGGTGATACATTTACATCAAATACAGTATCTCCGATAGGTCACAACTATGAAAATGGAATTTGTATAAACTGTGGTAGAACAGATACAACAACTCCAAGTGAGCCTGGAAATCCTGACACAAACTACACATTCAGTATTAAAGAACCTTCAACAACTACAATCCGTCATAATGATAGTATCATTCTTCATATAAATGTTGATGGTGAACTTCCTGAAGGTTCAAGTATTGAGTGGAGTGTCAATAACAACAATTTCGATGGTGGATATACTGAAGATGGTATGCAGTGCTTGATTACATCTAAAAACAATGGTTACACAACAGTTGTAGCTACTCTTTACGATGCGAATTATAATGTTATTGCAACAGATAGCATTGAAATGCGTTCAAAAGCAGGTTTCTTTGACAAAATTGGTGGTTTCTTCCGTTCGCTCTTTGGTTCAACAAAAATTTATGATAATTAATTGAATACACAACAGTATGGCGAGGTCGTAAGACCTCGCTGTTGTTTTGCTGTATTAATTGGAGTTTGTCGGGATGTTTTATGTCATTCTGAGGAGTGTAACGACGAAGAATCTCTGTTGGTTTTATCGTTCACTTTGGAAGAGATTCTTCGCTTCGCTCAGAATGACATACCAATTTATTCTCCTCGATAAATTATAACTTGTTGGTGTGTTTGCGATATTTTAATTTAGCAATTTTTCTGCAAATATTTTTGCAGATTCGGTGGCTTCGTCTGGGTTGGAATAGCCTTTTGTTAAATCATTATACTTATACCGTTCATCTCTGCCTTCATAAATGGATAAAATTGCTTTTTCAAGGAGTTTTTCTTCAACGGATAACAGAACTTCCACATTTTTGCTATTGAGTATGTCAGGGTTTGTAAGAAATCTTGATGCAGTTACTGTTTCAGTAGGCTCAAAAGGTAAAATATGGCTTTTATCAGAAATGCAAATTCCTGATTTTATAGTCGGGAAAATCAAAAATTGAAAGAATTCGTTATTGAAATATGATGGACTTGCCATTATTGGAATTTTCTCATCAATAGCATAGTTCTTTATAACACCTGTAATGATTGAACCTAAAAATCCTGTTTCGTCAATAATATTGATTGTTTTTTCACAAAGGCTGAAAATAGTATCATAATGTGTGTGAAATCCTAACGGAGTAGGGGAGGAAAGTAAGCGAATTTCACCTTTTGCCTGAGTTTTTACAGGTTTCAGTTCTTTACTCTTGAATCGATGAACAAAATTGATAATTTTATCTTCATTAAGATATGGCGAAAGCTCATTGTGTAGTCTTTCCTTAACAAGTGATGCTTTTTTCAGCGTGTTGCAGGCTTCACGATAATGATTGTTTTCCTGTGCCTTATGAATCAGCACTTCACGAAGTAAATCTTTTGGATAACTCTTGTTTTCCACAACATTAAGTTGCTTTTCCCATATCCCGGGAAGTACAGGACTTATTTTGTTGTATCCACCGTCGGACAGAATATATGCATTTAAGTTTTTTATGTAAATTCCGTCTGTTGACTCGTCATAAAAGGGATTAAAAAGTGTAATATTATATCCTGAAAGATGTTTTGTCATTTCAGAGAAAAATATTGATTTTTCATAATCGTCACCATTAATTATGTAAACACACGCAGATGGGTCTTTTTTGTAAATTGTATTGTATGCACAGCAGTAACCTTTACTGCATAGAACACTCGAAAAATACTTTTTCATTTTATCACCCCATCTTATACTATTCTATGCACATAATTTTGTTAATTTGTTGACATTTAGGTGTAGGTGATATATAATATTCGAGGAAATTTTTAAAGGAGTGTATTAAATTATGCCATTAGTAAATGCAAAAGAAATGCTTACAAAAGCAAAAGCAGGTCATTACGCAGTAGGTCAGTTCAATATCAATAACCTTGAATGGACTAAATCAATTCTTCTCACAGCACAGGAAATGAATTCTCCTGTTATCCTTGGTGTATCTGAAGGTGCAGGTAAATATATGTGTGGCTACAAAACCGTTGTAGGTATGGTTAAAGGTATGCTTGACGAGCTTAACATTACAGTTCCTGTTGCTCTTCACCTTGACCATGGTTCATACGAAGGTGCAAAGGCTTGTATCGAAGCAGGTTTCAGCTCAATTATGTTCGACGGTTCACATTATCCAATCGATGAAAATATCGAAAAGACAAAGGAATTAGTTGCAATTTGTGAAGAAAAAGGCCTTTCAATTGAAGCTGAAGTTGGTTCAATCGGTGGCGAAGAAGACGGTGTTGTTGGTGCAGGTGAATGTGCTGACCCTGAAGAATGCAAGATGATTGCTGACCTTGGTGTTACAATGCTTGCAGCAGGTATCGGTAATATCCACGGTAAATATCCTGAAAACTGGGCAGGTCTTTCATTCGAAACTCTTGCAGCTGTTCAGGAAAAGACAGGTGCAATGCCTCTTGTTCTTCACGGTGGTACAGGTATTCCTGCTGATATGATTCAGAAGGCTATTTCTCTCGGCGTTTCAAAAATCAACGTTAACACAGAATGTCAGCTTGCATTCCAGGAAGCAACAAGAAAGTACATTGAAGAAGGTAAGGACCTTGTTGGCAAGGGCTTTGACCCAAGAAAGCTTTTAGCACCAGGTTGCGAAGCTATCAAGGCTACTGTTCGTGAAAAGATTGAACTTTTCGGTTCAGCTAACAAAGCATAAATTGGTTCTTTTTCCGTTAGCCTTCCTCGCTTTCACCTCGCAGTATACCTGATACAGCTTCGGTTCGGCGAGACTGCCTAACAAAAAAATAACTCAATTTATAATTATTGTTGTTAATACTGCGTGTCTATCGGCTCGCAGTATTTTTTGTCTTTGCACTTGATACTAACCTGCTTTTTTGATAAAATATGTTTATCATATAAATGAGGTGTTTTTATGCCAACAATAAAACTTTACGAAAATGATTCATATATTAAGGATTTTACTGCAACTATTGTTTCTTGTGAAGAAAAAGACGGTGCATATCTTGTTGTATTAGACCAGACTGCTTTCTTCCCTGAAGGTGGTGGACAAGACGCTGATAAAGGCAAAATAGGTGATGCAGATGTTCTTGATGTGCAGATTAAGAATGAAATCATTTACCATAAGGTAAATAAACCTTTTGAAGAAAATCAAGAAGTGAAATGTCAACTTGATTGGGATATGCGTTTTTCTCGTATGCAGAATCACACAGGTGAACATATTGTTTCAGGTGTGATTCATAGCCTTTTCGGTTACAACAATGTGGGTTTCCATATGAACGATACTCTCATTACTCTTGATGTTGACGGTCCATTGACAGAAGACGATATCAAGGCAGTTGAACTGAAATCCAACAAGGCAATTTATGATAATAAATCAGTAAAAGCAATTTATCCCACAGCAGAGGAATTGCCCGATTACGATTATCGTAGTAAGCTCGATATTACCGAGGGTGTTCGTCTTATCGAGATTGAAGACTATGACCTTTGTGCTTGTTGTGCACCACACGTTGCACGAACAGGCGAAATCGGAATTATCAAGTTGATTTCTTTTATCCCATATAAAAAAGGTACAAGAATTGAAATGATTTGCGGTGCTTTGGCACTTGTTGATTATCAGAATCTTCATATAACAAATAAGTCGGTTATGAATATGCTTTCTGCCAAACGATTTGAAATCGCAGATGCAGTTGAGAGAATACAGACTGACCTTTCAACTGTAAGAGCTGAAAATAAAAAATTCATGGCTGATTTGGCTTCTCTTAAAATGGAAAAGCATATCAGCGGAAATACTGTTTGTGTATTTATTGACGGTGTTTCTTATGATGAATTGAGAAATTGCTCAAATGAGTTGATTGAAGAGTTTGAATACTGTTATCTTTTCTCAAATACAGATGCTGACAATTTCATTTATGTTGTTTCAAGTAAGACACAAAATGTCCGTGAAAATGTTCAGAATCTCAATAAAGCCTTTAACGGTAAAGGTGGCGGACGAGATACCTACGCACAGGGCAAAATCGTCGGCACAAAAGAAAGTATATTGGAATATCTTATAAAATGACCTAAAATCAATGAGTCCACTTTCCGTGGACTCGTTTCTAATTTGCGTGGGTTGTGAATTTTTACAGAAAATGATATATTATAAGTAGAAAAGGAGGATGAATATGAACAATATAAAGGTAGGACAGTTTATTTGTGAAAAAAGAAAAGCTTTAGGATTAACTCAACAGGAATTGGCAGAAAAACTACAAATTACTAATAAAGCTGTTTCAAAATGGGAGACCGGTGACGGAATGCCGGATATTCAACTTTTATCTCCGCTTGCCAAAGAATTGGGAGTAACGGTTGATGAAATTCTTAATGGTGAAGAAATTTCAAGGGAAGCAATAGTACCATCTGTCACATTGTCTTATCGTCATAATTTGCCTGTAGGTGTTGTTGTAACCTGTATTTTGGCATTTTGTGTTGCAATGTATAATGTTTTTCAAAGCTTCATACAGATTGTACAGTATACATATATCATTGGCTATGGTGAAACTCTATTGGAAAAACTACCACATATGCTCATAAGTTTTGGCTATGGTACTTATTGGGCTTTAATATCAATAATTTTTATGTGTCGTGTACTTAATTTTTTTGATTACAGTTTTAAAATAGAGAAGACATTGACAATTGTTGCATTTGTAGCAGGATTTGTAATGTTGTTCGCACAAGGGTTAGATTATTCTCCGATAAAATATGGTATGTTTATGTTTTCTTTTGCTTTGCTTTTGGGAACTTTTCACGGTTATCGTGTACCTCATAAGATATTCTATGGCTTGGCAATCCTTTTTACATGTATTTTCGGAGTGGTTAATATAGTGACTATAGTAGGTTATTATAAAAATCCTTCGACTGATGCAATTCAAATTTATTCAGTTGTAAGTCGGTTAGTAGAAGCACTTATATTCTACATTTTTTATGGTCTTCTTGAAAAATTTAGCAGTGAGTATGAAAGCGTAGATGAAAATGACTAATTTAAAAGCCCCTCCGTGTGAGGGGCTAAAATTTTGTCTTACTTATTTAATTGTTGGGTTGTCAGGAATTTTCTGAACACCAAATTCATTTTTAAGTGCTTTATATTCTTTTGCTGTAATTGTAACAACTGAACCGTGACGAGGCTTTAAGTGGTCCATAGCAGTAATGTCACGATTAACTCGTTTGAAGTTTTCAAAGTCGTCTGTCTGCTGTGTATAGAAATGACCTGTACCGTATTCGTCCATAATCATAACCCATTTGTCAGTTCCGTTGATGTTGTACATTGTACTACCTTCAACGCCGAAATAACCAAGAGATACGATTACAGGCTCTTCTGTGTCATAAGGTCCTGTAAGATTCTTTGACTTAACATAGGCAATTTTCTGTGTTTCGTCATATTTGAAATAGAGGTAATAATAATCGTTCTTTTCATTGTAAACGATGTCAGCATCAATACACTGAATACCTTCTTCCCAACGACCGTAAAGTGGCTTTGGTTCAGTTTCAAATGTCTTGAAATCCTTTGTATATGCGTAATAGTGACCTGCAATATCATTTTCAGCAGTTGAGTGTGCCCAGTAAACCATATACATTTCTACTTCAGGGTCCCATATTGCCTGTGGTGCCCAAGCACGAGTTGTGTTTGTAAATTCGCCACCAAGTTCACGGATGTCAATTATTGTTTCGTCAGTCCAGTTGATAAGGTCCTCTGATTTCCATGTAACGAGAGCATGGTTAGATGTCCAACCAAGGTTTGCATCCATATCGGTTGCGATTATGTAATAGCAACCGTCCTGACCTTTAAGTATATAAGGGTCACGACAACATTCAGTACCTGATTTTTGGTCAATAATAGGCTTGTTGTCGTTGAGAGCCTGAAATCTGTAACCGTCAGAGCTTATTGCCATACTGATTCTCTGTTCTTCAACAGAATTTCCTGTGAAATAAACAAAAAGATAGGCATCTTTTCTCGATAATGCAGGATAAGCATAATCATTGAAAAGGAAATTGAAAAGGTTAAATGCTACCATAACAAGAGCAGTAATGTAACGAACAATTCTTAACATAAATCATTCTCCTTTGGTTTGTTTTGGATTATTATAGCACAAACCAAGAACCGATGTAAAGAAAAAAGTCATTCTGAACGAAGTGAAGAATCTCTTCTACAATTAATCTTTTAAATCAAGAGAGATTCTTCGTCGCTTTGCTCCTCAGAATGACTTTTTATTATTCACTCAGTTTTTATATTTCTCTGCCTGGAGGTTGAACATATAAGCATAAGTGCCGTCAAGTTCCATTAATTCCTGATGACTACCACTTTCTATGATTCTTCCGTTTTCCATAACATAAATTCTATCGGCATTAACGGTGGTTGAAAGTCTGTGAGAGATGAATATAACAGTTTTATGGTCGGCTGCCTCAATCATAGCCTGATTAAGATTGTATTCGGCCACAGGGTCAAGGTTTGCACTTGGCACGTCAAGGATAACATAAGGACAATCCTTGTAGAATGCTCTGGCTATTGCAGTTTTCTGTGCTTCACCACCTGAAAGCATAACACCGTCATCGTCAAATTCACGAAGTAGTTCGGAATTGATGCCGTTTTTAAGTTCTTTATTGAAACCACTATGTTTCAATGCATCCCAGACTCTATCTTCGTCAGGGTTAACGTCAAGTGCAACATTTTCACCAAGACTACATGAGAAAATCTGAAAATCCTGAAACACTGCTGCGAACCTGTCACGATGCGACTCTGCAGTAACATTTCTGATGTCCTCACCATCAATAAGGATTTCACCGTCTGTTGCATCATAAAGCCTTAACAACAGGTTCGTAAGTGTTGTTTTACCTGCACCGTTATAACCAACCAATGCAATTTTTTCATAAGGCTTGATTGTAAGATTAATATCTTCAAGTGTAGGTTTGTCGTTATTAGGGTAGGTGAATGAAAGATTTTTAATAGTAATCTCTTTAGGTTCAGTTTTCTTGACTTGCTTACCACCGTTTTTAATCTTGAAATCAGCATTAAGGAACTCACGATATTTGTCAATCATTTTCCCTTGTTCCGAGAAACGAGCCAATGCCCATATTGTCAGGAACTGGAATGACATAGCAACAGCATGAGCACCATTGAATGTAGCAACAAAGTCACCTGCTGAAAGAGTATCTTTCACAAGAACACAATATCCGAGATAAAGTGGAAGGACAAACATAAACCCAAGTCCCTGAACACCAACTTTTTGTGTACAGTTAAGTGCTGAAATCTTGTTCCAGTACTTTTTCTGATTGTTGATAACATCATCAGCAGCATCGTTGTATCTGTCCATAAGTAAAGGCGAAATGTTATTCATTCTTACTTCCTTTGCATAGTCCTGTAAATAGAAAATACGCTGGAAATAGTCAGCCCGTCTGTGGTATTTTGCATTGTCAATTCGTCTTTCCATCATAAGTGTGCCGACCTTTTTACTGATAGGTAAAAAGACACAGATAACAACAAGGATAATCAGAAGACACCAAGGGTCAATAGTGAATAAAACTGATGAAACTGTCACGAGTGAAATGATATGTCCCACATACATTCTCACAAGTCCCAAAAGATTCTGAATATTACCTGAAGATGACTCAATAGTGAGAATGAAATTGTTGTAGAATTCAGGGTTGTCATAAGACTCAAGGTCAAGGCTTCTTGCTTTGTCATAAAGCTTCTGATTAAGACCATAATAGAGCTTTTCTCTTTCCATATTCCAGAAAAATTCTCTGAAAAGCCATGAAATAACAGTTGAACCGACTAATATCAGACCGATTACAACAACTGCATAGAAAATTCTGTGGAGGTCTTTGCCTTCTGTTACCACATCGATGATATATTTGACACCGATAACACGGATAAGGTTGTTAGGGAGAATCATCAGAAGCCCCCACATGAATTCACCGATAACAAGAAGGGGAGATACGCTGAAAAGGAGTTTTACAAAGAAGAAAATATTTGACGGCATTGAGTGAATTGTCTTTTCTTTTTCCTTTTTCTTAAACATTTTCACTCACCTCACTTTCACCTTTGTAGCTTGATGCCTGAAGAGTAAACATCTTACTGTATTCACCATTCTGTTCCATCAATTCCTGATGACTTCCTGATTCGAGAATTGTTCCGTTACCGAGAACGAAAATTCTGTCAGAAAGTACAGCACTTGATAGTCTGTGTGAAATATAGATAACAGTTTTGTTTTTTGTTACTTCAATTAAGTTTTCATACATTTTGTACTCTGCAATTGGGTCAAGTGCTGAGCTTGGCTCGTCAAGAATTGCAATCTCAAAATCTCTTGCAAAAAGTCTTGCAGCAGAAACCTTTTGATTTTCGCCACCGGAAAGTCCAGCACCGTCAATCTCAAATTCTCTAGTGAGAACTGTGTCAGCACCCTTTGGCAGACTCTGAATTTTATCCCATACACCACTCTGACGAAGAGCCTTTTCTGCAAGTTTCTTTTCTTCCTCATTGCATTCGTGACACATAATATTTTCATTAACGGAAACTGCAAAGTTTTTGTAGTCCTGGAAAACAGTTGCAAAAGCATTTCTCAAAGAAGAAACATTATATTCTTTTATATTTATACCATTATAGAGAATTTCACCTTCGTCAGGGTCATAAAATCTTAATAACAACTTAACGAGTGTCGATTTACCTGCACCGTTTATGCCAACAACAGCAATAGTTTCACCCTTGTTGATTTTGAACGATACATTTTTAAGAATAACCTTGCTTGTGTCAGGATATTTAAAGCTGACATTTTTAAACTCAAGACTCTGGAATTCTTCTGCATCCTTGCCACCATCTGTGATTTTTGGCTCATAATCAAAGAAATCTCTTAAATTCTGGAAGAAAAGAGCCATCTGTGAAAGTTCGTCAAACCCTTCTGCAATACTCATTGTTGAATCACGGACAGAGTTGATTGATGAAAGCACAACTGAAAATGAAGAAATCGTAAGTGATTTTGTGTAAATAAACTGATAACCTGCAAGGGCATAAGTACCGATAATCGGTATAAAATCACTGAAAAGTGAACTGAGCATACTGTAAATAAACAGCTTAAGACCGTATTTTTTAAGGATTTCAACATTTCCGTCAATTGCCTTTTTGAATCTTCCGATGAGAACTGCAAAAATGTTTGATGTTCTCATATCTTTTGAATATTCTTTTAAGAACATTGTTCGTTGAGTATATGCTTTGATTCTGTTATTTGTTGTCATTTCAAGGTCACGCTTGTAAACTGCCTTACTCTTATAAATTTCAATGACAAATACCAATGTGACAGGTAACAGGAACAGCAAATACAATGGATTAATAACTGTAACTGTTGTTACAACGCAAATAAGTGCAATTATACCACCGATAATTGCAGCCACATCCCAACAAATAAGGTCATAATAACTTGATGAAAGGACAA
This sequence comes from Candidatus Fimenecus sp., assembly GCA_045593555.1. Lineage (GTDB taxonomy): Bacteria > Bacillota > Clostridia > Oscillospirales > Acutalibacteraceae > Fimenecus. The sequence continues at coordinate 64,975 of JAZNWU010000029.1, forward strand.
GAGTGGCTCTTTGATATTTGTCGTAAAATTCAGGATTTTCGTAGCAACTTACATCAAGCTGTGTAGCTTTCTCGAAAATTTTGTTGTTAAGCTCTTTAAGAACAACTTTAGCGGAAATCAGTCTTGTTTTCTCAGCAAATGCTGAAATCACATTTACAAGTAAATACACACCGAAGAAAAGTAAAAGATATGTAAAATATGTTTTAAAATCAGCGTCGCCGTCAATGATACTTAAAAGAACTTTTAAGAACAAAATATTCTGAACATACATAGATAAAACTTTATTGGATATTTCAGTAACAAGATATCCTAATAAAAGTCTTTTGTCTGCTTCCCATACAAGCTTTAATGCAAATAAAGCATTTTTGAAGATGGGGACTTTGACAGGCTCGTGAAGCTTAATCCACCTCATAAAATTCCTCCTTTTATGAAAAATAAAAAAGCCGTAGGTATTTCTACCCACGGTGATGAAATACAATATCCTAAATGATAAAAATCAATCGCAAGAAAAGGGTATGTATTGAAGAAAAGGGCAGAAAGATTCGATTGTATTATTTTCTCGATAATTACACCAACGGTTTATCACGGTTTCTGTCTCCTTTCATATTTTTGTGGTTGAACGATTTTTGTAACTTCTAAATTATAATACCCTGAAAAATGTATGTCAAGAAAATTCTGGTATATTAATGCTTTAGAACATAAAAAAATCGTCCCTAAAGGACGGAACTGAACAGGTTATTTAAAAGTGATTATAAAAATGAAATAACCCTCGGAGCCGATGTTTCTTTACACATCTTTCACTGACTCGGAGGGTTATTTCTGTTCACTCTTGATATCTAACATCTTTTTATCTACCTCTCATTCTACAGATTCTTTGTCTTCCTGTTCTTGATTTTCAACTCCATTACACTCTCTACAGTCATCAATCATTCTCGAAAAGCGAGACCCTTTCATGCATCAGAACCTATTTGTCAATTTGCGGAAGACTTTTTCGGCAGGTTCTTTATTTTTGAAAATAAACTTTAGTTTGCAAACACTCAATCTATATTAAATTAATTTTTATTATTTTCGTCTGTGCTGTTTGCTACACTTAAATTTTTCTTTTAAACTAAGTTCTATTTTCTTTTAAGAACCTTTTGTGATTTACCTGTACATTGGAATCACCATTTCCTTTCTGTGTCTATAATATAACACAGAAAAAAGCATATTTCAATATGTAATTTTGTACAAAGTTAACACAAATTTATTATTTAATACAGAGATTTTGTTTATTATGCTCATAGAATTTTCGAGAATCTATTGACATTCAGTAAAATATTTGGTATTCTAAATATGTTGGGCATCTTGAAAGATGCCTTATTTTTGTTGAAAAAAGGGACTCCATGCGAGTCCCTTAAATTTTTATTTCAACTATTTCAATTTGCTTTGTCAATAATTCGCTGTATTTTACGGTGTGTGTTGCAGGTGAACCCTTTGAATATTCTTCAATACGAAAGAGATTTGAGTAAACACCTGTGATTTTTGCAGGGTTTCTTGTTAATTCAACTTTTGGATGAGATATTGAAATATTTATGTGGATTTCCTGTCCGTTGTCGTAAAATGCTTTTATTTCCTTTTTAATATAATCTAAGGTATTCATAAGTTTCTCCAATCAGTATCCGCTTAAAGTCTGACTTCAAGCGGATGTGTTTTTAGTCAAAATATTCAGTAACATCGGTTTTGTCACTATACTGTTTTCTTACACGAATAACAATTGACCCGTTTTCAAGTTCTTGTCTGTCAACAATCTGATATTTTGTTTTTGATTTTTCAAGATTTGCCTTGTAATTTTCGATTTCAGTATTATTGAACTTAAGAGCCTGTTCTCTTGTGTACATCAACTCAGGTTTTTGAGAAAAAACTAAAGTCTGAAGAATACATGCAGCCTGAACTCTTTTCATGCCCACACCTCCTTTGGCACAATACATTACGGCAAAATTAATTAGCCCCATAATGCAGAGAGGTGATTTAGCAAGAAAAAGATTGTTATTGCCGTTACAATCAGACTGAAATACACTCCCGTGGTAGTGGTTACTACATATAAATTATATCATATTTTTTTGAAAATTTCATACAGAAAATTTCGACAAAAATATAGCGAGATGTTTCCACCTCGCCAAATTTTATTAATAATTATCAAGCAATTCCTTATAGAATTCAGTATAATCGTTTCGTTTTTTATCTGTAAAGCTCATAGCTTCTCTTGGGTGACGGTTAAGCTGACCTGTAAACATATATTGAAGGTCAAATCCCCATACAACACCTGATTCCTTAAGTGGAATCATATAGTTTTCGATAAATCTTAAAAGACTGTAAATGCTGTACTTTGGATTTTTTAGGAATCCAAGCATAAGTTCCATAGCACAGTTACCAGCACCTCTGCCCATTGCAAGAGCAGTTGCGTCAACATAAGAAATACCATAAGAAAGTGTTTCGATAGTGTTTGCAAAGGCAAGATTCTGGTTGTTGTGTCCGTGAAAGCCTATCTGCTTACCGTATTTTTCACCATATTCAAGGTATTTCTTTGCAAGCTCTGCAGCATTTTCAGGGAAGAGTGAACCGTAACTGTCAACAAGGTAAATAACATCAACCTTTGATTCACCAAGCATCTCAAGAGCATCGTCAATCTGGTTAAAGCTTGCTTGTGAAATTGCCATTATGTTACAAGTTGTTTCATAACCCAATTCATTGAAATAGTTAATCATTTCAACAGCAGATGGAATCTGGTGAATATAACAAGCAACACGAATCATATCAATTACACTGTCTTTTTTAGGAATGAAATCGGTTTTGTAATCGCATCTGCCAACATCAGCCATAACTGCGATTTTCATATCTGAAACATTGTCACCAACAATTGCACGGATATCCTCTTCCTTACAGAATTTCCATTTTCCGTGTTCATCCTCATTAAAGAGATTACGACTTGCACGGTAGCCGAATTCCATATAGTCAACGCCACATTTAACGTTTGTTTTATAAAGTTCACGGACAAATTCGTCTGTAAATTCAAAATTGTTACAAAGTCCGCCGTCACGGATAGTTGCATCAAGTAATCGAATGTCGTGACGAACACTCATCAAATTACCTTTTCTCATTTTAATCGCCTCTTGTAAATAAAATCACTTTAATGCTTTAAAGCTTTTAATCGTGAATGTATTGTATCACTTTATATTCTATTTGTCAACAGTAATTTTTAATAAATTAATAAAATGCTTGGAGAAGTCTGTTAAACTCCTCGTCGGTTATGTGCATAACTGAACCATGACGAGGTCGAAGATGGTCAATAGAATGCTTCTCTTTTTTAACCTTTGTAAAATGAATCAAGTCTGTTGACTCCTGCATAAAATATCCACCGGTTTTGAACTGGTCAGCAATAAGCACATATTTGTCTGTGCCAAGAATTCTATATGTACAATGTCCCTCTAATGCAGTATCTGCAACAGAGATTCTGTTATTTTCAGGCTCTTCATATGGTCCTGAAAGGTTGTCGGAAACCACATAGCAGATTCCGTCTTGCTTTTCGTCAGCAACATAGAGATAGAATTTATTATCTTTTTCGATAATGTCACCGTCAATGGCAGCCATACCACTTGTAGGATTATATAAAACCTTCGGTTCTGTTGTGAGAGTCACAAAATCCTTTGTGTAAGCATACCAGGGGATAGTGTGCCACCCCTCATCTTCATTATTGTTGCTCCAGTAAACCATATATTCCTGTCTGTCTTTATCGAAAACAACCTGAGGTGCCCACACACGATTTGCAGTTTTTGTGGTTCCAAACTTAGAAAAATCAATTATTCTTTCGTTTTCCCAATTGATAAGGTCAACACTATCCCATATTACCATTGAGTTGTTATTTGCCCAACCGTCATAGCAACGCATATCAGTTGCAATTATGTGAAAAACGCCGTTTTCATCACGGAAAATATATGGGTCACGACAACATTTTTTGCCGAGAGTCTGTTTTATCACAGGCTCATTATTATTTAATGCTGTGAAGTTATATCCGTCTTCCGAAACAGCAAAATGAACTGTTTCATTTTCAGGTTCATTTCCTGTGAAATAACAGAAAAGATATTTTGTAAGGTTCATATTATTTTCCTTTTTTCTTTTTATTGTAAATTATAAAATATGCGACCGTCTGTGCTATGAATGTCACACCCCATGAAACGGTGTATGAGTGATATAACCATTCAAGTGTGTGAAACTGCGGAATTTGGAAAATAGTATAAATCCATCCTATACGGATACCGCAAACACCTAAAACCGAGATAATCATAGGCACAAGTGAAACACCCATACCACGAAGTCCACCTGTTGAAACATCCATAAGACCCAAAAGTGAAAACGGAATAAACAGACAAGCCATTCTTATAAGTCCGTATTCAATGGCTTCAGGTGAGTCGGTAATGTAAATTGAAAGCAACTGTGGACCAAGCAAGTACATTATAGTTGATATTGTAAGTCCGATTACAACCACACAACAAAGGCACATAATCAGGACTTTTTTAGCCCGTTTGTACTGATTTGCACCGATATTCTGACCTGTGAAATTAAGTGTTGTCTGATGGAATGCATTAAGAGTTACATAAACAAATCCTTCAATATTAAGTGCTGCTGCATTTCCCGACATTACAACTGCACCAAAGGAGTTTATTGATGATTGAATAATAACATTTGAAATTGAAAAAAGAGAACCCTGAATTCCTGCAGGCAAACCGATTTTAATCATCTGCAAAAGTTCATCTTTATAGAATTTAAGTTGTGAAAAATAAAGTTTACAGGCATCATTTCGTTTGACAAGAGTAATAACAACAAGAATTGCTGAAACACCTTGTGAAATTGTTGTTGCCAATGCAACACCAGCAACATTGAGATGTAAAACAGTAACAAAAAACACATTGAGAACCACATTTATAATACCTGCAATTGTCAGGAAAATAAGTGGAGATTTTGTGTCACCGGTAGCACGAAGAATTGATGCACAGAAATTGTAAATCATCATAAAGATAATGCCTGCAAAATATATCTTCATATAAAGTGCGGAAAGAGGAAGCACATCATCGGGTGTGTCCATCCATTTTAAAAATGTTTCGGAAAAACCTATACCAACAATTGTGAGAACAACACCACCGACGAGTGCTGTCGGAATAGCAGTATGAACTGCTCGGTGAGCCTTTTTACTGTCGTTTGCACCGAGAGCCTGTGCCACAATAACACCTGCACCTACGGAAAGTCCTATAAACAGATTTACAATAAGATTTGTAACAGCACCAGTTGCACCAACAGCTGCAACGGAAATACTACCACAAAAACGACCTACAACAACCAAATCGGCTGCATTGAAAAGGAGTTGTAAAAGTCCTGTCAGAATTATTGGAATTGTGTATGAAATAACATTCTTAAATAAAGAACCGTTAAGCATATCAATGTTTCGTTTACTCATAATTTTCGCCTTGCTTAAAAAGAATTTTCAAATATTGTAACACAAATAGATATTATAATCAAATAACTTTTTAAATACTTGATTTATTCGATAAAATATATTATAATCTCATAAGTAAATTAAAGAAAATATCGAGATGTAGCGCAGGTGGTAGTTTTGAGCACGACCGCTGCCGGTGGCAGAATAAGGAAGTGCGAAAAGGGGCAAAACAAGGAGTAATGCGAAACGGTAGTGAGCAGAACGACTATGTTTTAACCGTAAGCCACGTAGTGGCGCAGTAATGTTGCCCATAAAGATTAAATGGCACAAATCAATAAATATCGAGATGTAGCGCAGGTGGTAGCGCGCCACGTTCGGGACGTGGATGCCGCAAGTTCGAATCTTGTCATCTCGACCAAAAAAGCACCAACCGTTTTGGCTGGTGCTTGATTTTTGTTGTTTGCTTTTATCTTATTCCGTAATTTTCGATTACGTAGTCCATATCCTTGTCGCCACGACCTGAAAGGTTGATAAGGATTGAACCGTTGTCCATCTGCTGTGCAAGTTTCATACCGAATGCAACTGCGTGTGAGCTTTCAATTGCAGGGATAATACCTTCAAGACGAGAAAGTTTGAAGAATGCATCAATTGTTTCTTCGTCGTCAATTACATCATACTTAACTCTGCCGATTTCCTGTAAGAATGCGTGTTCAGGACCTGATGAAGGATAGTCAAGACCGCTTGCAACTGAATAAACAGGAGCTGGTTCACCGTTTTCATCCTTAAGCATAATGCTGTTGAAACCATGCATAATGCCTTCAGTACCATACTTAAGACTTGCAGCATGGTCACCCATTTTAGGACCACGACCAAGTGGCTCGATACCATAAATATCAACAGGGTCGTTAAGGAATCCTGCAAAAAGACCTGCTGCATTACTACCGCCACCAACACAAGCAACAATAGCATTTGGAAGGTGACCTGTCATTTCAATAAACTGGTCTCTTGCCTCAATACCAACAACACTCTGGAAATCACGCACCATCATTGGGAATGGGTGAGGGCCAAGAACAGAACCGATACAGTAAATACAATCTTTGTATTCCTTACTATAAGCATCAAATGCTGCGTCAACTGCTTCTTTAAGAGTCTGAAGACCATGTGTAACTTCAACAACATTTGCACCGAGAATCTTCATTCTTGCAACATTAGGTGCCTGCTTCTTAATGTCAACAGAACCCATGTAAATGTCACATTCAAGACCAAAATATGCTGCTGCAGTAGCAAGAGCAACACCGTGCTGACCTGCACCTGTTTCAGCAATAATCTTTTTCTTACCCATATATTTTGCAAGAAGTGCTTCGCCCATACAGTGGTTAAGTTTGTGAGCACCTGAATGGTTCAGGTCTTCACGTTTTGCATAGAGCTGAACTTTTCCACCGAGTGCATCTGAAAGTCTTTCAAGATGTGTAACAGGAGTTGGTCTTCCCTGAAATTCTTTACGAATTCTGCGAAGCTCTGCAATAAACTTTCTTGACTGACAGATTGAGTAATATGCTTCAGTAATTTCTGCCATAGCATTCTTTAATTTGTCATCGATATAAACGCCACCGTATTTGCCAAAGTAACCGTTCTTATCAGGGTAATTGTTAAAATAAGTATCAAAATCAACATTGTTTAAAATCATAATTATATCTCCTAAATAATAAATCGTTTTCCGTTTTCAGTTTTTCACTTTATGTTTTCAAAGTCGCCATCGCTTAGTTAAAAGTGTCATAAAATCATTCCTTAAAAAATAAAAAATCCATCCCAAAACATGGGACAGACTAAAATCTGCGGTACCACCCAAATTCGTATCAAGGATACGCACTCACTGTGTACTATCATACACTCAGCACTATAACGGTTGCCCTCCGTCGCACCTACATATCGGATTGCCCTCAAAAGCCCATTCATTGAAAAATTCGTTACCACATTTACACCAACAGTGGCTCTCTGCAAACGAAAAAGAATCAATTACTACTCTTTCTCATCGGTTTTTTGGTTAGATATTTACTTATAAGAATTTTAGCACTCAAAATAAATATTGTCAATAGAAAATTTTCTCAACATTTTTTTCACATTAGTCCATTTTCTTAAAATCTATTGATTTTCATATAAAAATCATTTATATTGAAATTGAAAAAGGTGGAAAAAAGGATGTTGTTTATGAAAAAAACAATAAAAATAGTTTTATCAATGAGCTTAATTGTTCTCACAGTTTTTCTTGCAAACATCACATCAAGTGCACTCACTTTTGATGCTGATATGCAGTATCAGACTGAAAATATGGTTACTCTTTATTCGAGAAAAGATTATAAAGGTAAAAGTGTTGAATATGGTATTGGTGAATATGCTGAACTTGACATCAATTCTGATAGTATTTCCATTCCACAGGAATATGTTGTTTATGCATATACGAGAAAAGACTTTAAAGGTCAGGAATTTGTTCTCAATGAAAGCGAAAGTTCATATCTTCGCTATGATTTCGGCAAAGGTCTTACTACAATCTTCAGAATTAAGAGTATGAAAGTTGCTCTCATTGAGAGCGAATCTGTTGATATCACAAAGTTAGGTGATGCAAAGAAGAATCAGCTTTTAATTGACTATGCACCGAGAATTCATATGGCACAGGGTGACCCTTATGAAGCAGTTTCAATGGACTGGACATTTGAAAAGTTTGACCGCGTTATAGATGGAGATGGTAATTCTCGTCTTGTAATGAAAGAGTCAATTGACGGCCCACACGATATTTGCGAAACATTCTATGGTGACCAGGAATCGGCAGTAGCATATGGATTCTGGGTTGAAAAAGACAATAATTATATCGATTTTGTTTATTTTATTTATTGTCCGTATGATAGTGGTAAATATATTTGGATTGTAAAGAATAATGTAGGTGGTCATCCCGGTGACTGGGAACATTTTACATTAAGATTTTTAAAGTATAAAGAAAATGGCAAAACTTATCTTCGACCAATAAAAACAGCCTTTGCCGCTCATACATTTGCTGAAATTGAATCTTGGGAAGACCTTGAAATGTACGACGATAGACATTGTATTATTTACTGTGCTGAAGGTACACACGGACTTTATCCACATATAGGTACTTATGTTTATATGAATTTTGTTGTAGTTAAACTTAAGGATGTGTGCTCAGAAGGTCAGGAATGGGATTTGTGGGAAAAAGGAAAGCTTGAAACCTTTGAACTTGTTCCTGAAGAAAGCTGTCGTGCACTTGCAGGTTCAAAATGGGCAGAAGCATTCAGCTATGACTACGAGAACCCAGATAGTTTAGCGACACTCTATTGGGGTAATGAGTCATCATACCCACCATTTATGAACGGTGGACCACAAGGACCACAGTTTAAAACAGAAATGACCAGCACATCAAGTTTTAAATAATTTTTTCCCTGTTTGGTTAATACCATTCAGGGAATTTTTATTTATATATGGTATTTATTGCTAAATTATGTTATACTATCTATGATTATGAATTTCTGGTGATTGATTATGAAAATTTTAGCAATTGATGGTAACAGTATATTAAACAGGGCCTTTTATGGTATCCGTACCCTGTCAACTAAAGACGGCAGATTTACAAATGGTATTTACGGCTTTTTAACTATTTTAATGAAACTTACTGACGAGGTAAAACCTGACGGTGTGGCCATTGCCTTTGACCTTAAAGCACCAACTTTCCGTCATAAAATGTATGATGGGTATAAGGCTAATCGTCACGGTATGCCTCCTGAACTTGCACAGCAGTTGCCTGTACTTAAAGAGCTTTTAACAGCATTGGGATATAAGATTCTATCTCTTGAGGGATATGAGGCTGACGATATTCTCGGTACAGTTGCAAAAATGTGTGAAAACGGAAATGAATGTTATATTGCAACAGGTGACCGTGACTCATTCCAGCTTATCCGTGATAATGTAACTGTGCTTTTGCCACATACAAAAATGGGTACAACTACAACCGAAACATATACTCCACAGAGAATTATGGAAGAATATGGTGTTACACCGTCACAGATGATTGACATTAAAGCACTTCAGGGTGACTCTTCAGATTGCATTCCCGGTGTTGCTGGTGTAGGACAGAAAACAGCAGGGGACTTAATACAAAAATTCGGTACAATCAAGAATATTTACGAAAATATTGACACTCTTGAAATTAAAGAAAATCTTAAAAACAAGCTTGTGAATGATAAAGAAAAAGCATTTTTAAGCTATACTCTCGGCACAATCATCAACAATGTGCCAATTGAATGTGAATTGGCTGATTTGCGTGTGCAGAGCGTTGATGAACAAAAAGCAAGAGCAATGCTTGCTGACCTTGAAATGTTCAAAATTATTGAGAAACTCAACTTTTCAGCACCAACAACAGTAGAAAAGAAAGAAGAAAAAACAAAAGAACTTGACTTTGTGTCTGATTTTGACACAAATGACCTTTTGAATAAAATCAAATCAGAAAAAAGTGCGTATTTTACTGCTGATTATAAGGATTTGGACAACCCACATTTCTGTTTCCTTTGTGATAATACTGTTTACCACCTTGAGCCAATGCACTTTGGCTATTTTGAGTTTGTAAAGGCAGTTCTTGAAGATGAAAACATTAAAAAATATACAGATAATTCAAAACTTTTATACCGTTTTGCTTTTATGAACAACATTGAAATCATGGGTATGGCTCTTGACACATCTCTTGCAGGATACATTCTCAATCCGTCAGCAAATGGTTACAATCCTTTGCGACTTTGTGAGGAATATAAAGCACCTGTTCCAAAGGTTAAAACTGATTTGCCATTAGCTATTGACTGTGCAGTAATGAAATCTGTCAGTACAAGGCTTTTGACAGAAATTGAAGCAAATGAACAGGAATATCTGCTTTACAATATCGAAATGCCATTGGCAGAAGTTCTTGCATCTATGGAACATCTCGGCTTTATGGTTGACCGTAAGGGTATTGCTGAATTTACTGAAAAAATCAGCGGTGAATTAAAGCAGATTCAGAATGAAATATACGAACTTGCAGGTGAGGAATTCAATATAAATTCACCAAAACAGTTAGGTGTAATTCTCTTTGAAAAAATGGGACTTCCTGCAAAGAAAAAGACAAAAAGTGGTTACTCAACAAATGCAGATGTCCTTGAAAGTTTGCAGAATGAAAACCCTATTATTGATAAAATTCTGTGGTTCAGAACACTTTCAAAGCTTTATTCAACATACTGTGAGGGACTTCTGAAAGTAATTGGTGAAGATGGCAGAATTCATTCTTCATTTATCCAGACAGAAACCCGTACAGGACGAATTTCATCAACTGAACCAAATCTTCAGAATATTCCGGTACGAAAAGAAATCGGCAGAGAAATGAGAAAATTCTTCGTTGCAAAAGACGGTTGCCTTTTAGCCGATGCCGACTATTCACAGATTGAACTTCGTGTACTCAGCCATATTGCTGACGATGAAGAAATGCTCAAAGCCTTTAACGATGAGGTTGATATTCATACAGTAACAGCATCACAGGTGTTCAATATGCCTGTGGAAATGGTAACACCTTTAATGAGAAGTCGTGCAAAGGCAGTTAATTTTGGTATTGTTTATGGTATCGGTGCGTTTTCACTTGCAAAGGATATTGGTGTTACTCGAAAAGAGGCTGATGATTATATAAAAGGCTATCTTCGTCATTATTCAGGCGTTGATAAATATATGGAAACCGTTGCAAAAGATGCAAAGGAAAAAGGCTATGTTTCAACTCTTTGGGGCAGAAGAAGATATCTGCCTGAACTCAATTCTTCAAATGGAATGTTAAGAGCATTCGGTGAAAGAGTTGCAAGAAATATGCCTATTCAGGGAACTGCTGCCGATATTATCAAAATCGCTATGGTACGGGTTTATAACCGTCTTAAAGACGAAAAAATGGAAGCAAAACTTATTTTGCAGGTACACGACGAATTGATTGTTGAAGCACCTGAAGAAGAAACTGAAAAAGCAGCAAAAATCCTCTCTGAAGAAATGGAAAATGCATGTCAGATGAAAGTGCGTTTAAGAGCAGATGTGAATACGGGTCGCACATGGTATGACGCAAAAGGATAATTATGAAAAAAATTATGTTTATATGCAGTGGTAACACCTGCAGAAGTCCCTTGGCAAAGGGATTATTCAAAAAATATATTAATGACAATAACATATCGGACATTGAAGTTGCAAGTGCAGGAGTCGGTGCTTTTCCGGGTGACTCGGTGAGCATTAACTCCATTCTTGTGGCAGGCAACAGAGGTGTGGATATTTCAGAGCACAGAGCAAGAAATATTAATCCTGAATATCTTCTTACAACCGATTTGTTTGTCTGTATGAGTGATTCGCATAAGCAGGTTCTTTCAAGATATTGTGACGAGAATAAAATCATTGTTCTCGGTGTGCCTGACCCTTATGGCAGACCGATAGAAGCTTATGAAGAATGTGCAAAACTCATTGAAAGCAAATTCCCTGAAATTCTTGAAAAGATAAAGAATACAACTGTTATCCGTGAAATGCAGGAAAGTGACATAAAAGAGATTGCAGAGTTGGAAAAAGAGTGCTTTTCTGAACCTTGGAGTGAGAATTCCTTGAGGGATGAACTCGACAATGAAACTGCAAGGTTTTATGTGCTTCGTGACGATGAAAAACTTCTTGGATATATAGGAGCAAACAACATCTGTAACGAAGTTTATATCACAAATGTTGCTGTCAGTTCTGCTTGTCGTGGTAAAGGCTACGGAAAAATCCTCGTAAATCATTTGATTAAACAGAGTGAACTTGAAAAAGCATTTTTTATAACTCTTGAAGTGCGAAAATCAAATGAAAATGCAATATCACTTTATGAAAAATGTGGATTTAAACTGATAGGTGAGCGTAAAAACTTTTACTCAAAACCTACTGAAGATGCATTGATATACACATACTATTTTGAAGGATAGATTATTATGAAAATTTTAGCAATTGAAAGTTCTTGTGATGAAACTGCAGCAGCCGTTGTGGAAAACGGCAGAAATGTTTTATCAAATGCAGTATCAACACAGATTGAAAAGCATAAAATATTTGGTGGTGTTGTGCCTGAAATAGCATCAAGATTACATACTGAAAACATCTCTGCAGTTGTGGAAAAAGCATTAAATGACGCTGACTGCACACTCGATGACATTGACGGAATTGCAGTAACATATGCACCGGGACTTATAGGGGCTCTGCTTGTTGGTGTGAACTATGCCAAAGGTCTGTCATTGGCAAGTGGCAAACCATTGATTCCTGTTCATCATCTTCGTTCACATATTGCAGCAAATTACATTACTCATAAGGACCTGAAACCACCCTTTATGTGCCTTGTGGTGTCTGGCGGTAATACTTTGCTTTGTAAAGTAAATGACTATACCGATTTTGAGGTTGTAGGTCGTACCCGTGACGATGCAGCAGGTGAGGCTATGGATAAAGCAGCTCGTACTTTGGGACTTCCATATCCGGGTGGGGTAAATCTTGATAAAATCTCAAAAAATGGGGATAATACAAAGTATAAGTTCCCGAAACCAAGAGTTGATGGTAGTCCTCTTGATTTCAGTTTTTCAGGACTTAAAACATCAGTTATAAACCTTGTTCATAATGCAACACAAAAGGGTGAAGCTTTGAAAATTGCCGATGTTGGTGCATCATTTATAAATGCAGTTGTAAATTCTCTTGCAGATAATACTGTTAAAGCTATGGAAATGCACAATGAAAAAACACTTGTGTTGGCAGGTGGTGTCTCAGCAAATTCTGTGCTTCGCTCTCGTATGGAAAACCTCGCAAAAGAAAAAGGCTGGGATTTGTATCTGCCTGATTTATCCCTCTGTGGTGACAATGGTGCAATGGTTGGTGCACAAGGCTATTTTGAATTTTTGAATGGCACAGTTGCCCAAATGGATTTGAATGGCAAGGCAACATCAGATATCGAAAAAGATTACGAAGCTTAAATTCCCTATAATTGTATATAATATATACAGAAAATGTTCACAGTTATTTGACAATTTATTATCATTTTAACTATTGAAAAAATGCAGGATTTGTTATATAATTATGCAAAATAGGTAAGATTGGCTTATTTTGGTATTAATTTAGATTTTATATAAAGGAGTAAACTACTATGGCACTCACAAAGAACAAGTCAATTCTTGAGTGGATTGACAAACAGGTAGAACTCGTTAAGCCTGACAACATTGTTTGGATTGACGGTAGTGAAGAGCAGATTGAAGCTCTTCGTGCAGAAGCATGTTCAACTGGCGAAATGGTAAAACTCAATCAGGACCTTCTTCCTGACTGTTATTACCATAAGACAGCAGTAAATGACGTTGCTCGTGTTGAGGACAGAACACTTATCTGCTCAAAGAAAGAAGAAGATGCAGGTCCTACTAACCACTGGATGGACCCTGAAAAAGCATACGCAATGCTTTATGATATTGCAAAGGACAGCTATAAGGGCAGAACAATGTATGTTATCCCTTATTCAATGGGTCCTATCGGTTCACCTCTTGCAAAAGTAGGTATCGAGCTTACAGACTCAATCTACGTTGTACTCAACATGGTTATTATGACTCGTGTTGGTAAGGCAGTTATGGACGCTTTCGGTGATGAGAGCAACGACTGGGTTCGTGGTCTTCACTGTAAGTGTGACATTGACGCTGAAAAGAGATGGATTTGCCAGTTCCCTGAAGATAACACAATCATTTCAGTGAATTCTGGTTACGGCGGAAACGTTCTTCTCGGTAAAAAGTGCTTTGCTCTTCGTATTGCTTCATATCAGGGTAAGAACGAAGGTTGGCAGGCTGAACACATGCTCATTCTTGGTATTGAAAATCCAAAGGGTGAAGTTAAGTACATCTGTGCTGCTTTTCCATCAGCATGTGGTAAGACAAACCTTGCTATGCTTATTCCACCAGAAGGATACCTTGCAAAGGGTTACAAAGTATGGTGTGTAGGCGACGATATTTCTTGGATTAGAAAAGGTCCTGACGGAAGACTTTACGCTATCAACCCTGAAAACGGTTTCTTCGGTGTTGCACCTGGTACAAACGTTAAGTCAAATCCAAATGCTCTTGCATCAACAAAGAAGGGTACAATCTTCACAAACGTTGCTCGTAACCTTGACGACAATACAGTTTGGTGGGAAGGTCTTGATAAGAACCCACCTGTAAATGCAGTTGAATGGACAGGTATCGAAACAAACGGTGTTGAATGGAAAGCAGAAGGCAAAAATCTTGCTCATCCTAACAGCCGTTTCACAGCTCCTGCTGTTAACTGCCCTTGCATCAGCTCTGAATTCGAAAATCCTGCAGGTGTTCCAATCTCAGCTTTCGTATTCGGTGGCCGTCGTGCAAAGCTTGCTCCACTCGTATATCAGTCACGTGACTGGAACCACGGTGTATTCGTTGGTTCAATTATGGCTTCTGAAACAACAGCAGCTGCAGCAGGTGCAGTAGGTGTTGTTCGTCGTGACCCAATGGCTATGCTTCCATTCTGCGGTTACAATATGGGTGACTATTGGCAGCACTGGATTGACATTGGTAAGACTCTTGATGCTGATAAAGCACCAAAAATCTTCAATGTTAACTGGTTTAGAAAAGACGACGAAGGCAATTTTATGTGGCCGGGCTTCGGTGATAACCTTCGTGTTCTTGAATGGATTATCAAACGCTGCGAAGGCGAAGTTGATGCTCAGGAAACAGCAATCGGTTATCTTCCATATGCTAAGGACATCAACATTGAAGGTCTTGAAGGTGAAGTTACAGTTGAATCACTTGAAAGCATTCTTGACGTTGATAAAGACCTTTGGGCAGCAGAAGCAGACGGAATTGCAGAATTCTACAGCAAATTCGGCGACAAACTTCCTGAAACTCTCAAAGCAGAGCTTGAAACACTCAAAGCAAACCTTAAATAAGTTAAACTATAATGAAACAACCGCCTTGAATAAGGTGGTTGTTTTTGTTATAATACCTTGGGTGATATTATGGAACTTAAATTCAATAATGGTAAATTTAGAATAATGCAAATTGCCGATACACAAGACACAAGTTGGACTTCACCTGATACTGTGAATTTTATTCGTTGTGCTCTAAAAAAGGCAAAACCCGATTTGGTTGTGTTCAGTGGTGACCAGTTAAAAGGTTATGGCATCACATTCAATATTGGTGACAGAAAAGCAAATCCAAAGATTGCAATTGATAATCTTATAAAGCCAATTGACGAAATGGGCGTGCCTTTTACATTCGTGTTCGGTAATCACGATGACCAGTGTGCTGCAAATAAACAACAACAACTTGAACTTTATAAACAGCACGAAAACTGCCTTGCATTTAATGCGAATGACAATATTGACGGCTATTGCAACCATAATCTTCTTGTTATGGGTGAAGACGGTAACCCTAAACTTAATGTGCTTTTGATTGATAGCCTTTCAATGAGCCTTAATGGCCGTTGCAGTCCCGTTTCAGAGGGGCAAATCGAATGGTATAAAGGCCTTCGTGATGGACTTAAAGAAAAATATGGGGACTATGTACCAACAATTATGTTTCAGCAT
>JAZNWU010000030.1:0-6828 GCA_045593555.1 Candidatus Fimenecus sp.
ATTATTAACGATTGCTGAAGCAACCTACACCTCATCAGTCTGCTTCGCAGACAGCTTATTACTCGCCTGTCGGCTCAGACAGTGCTTCTGCTTCGCAGAGGTGTCCACCGGACACCCGCACCCTCAAGGAGAAGCCTACCCCATAAACTCCAATTTGTCATCACACAAAAATTATTTATAATGATATTGACTTTATTGCTTTAGTGTGATAAAATTCTTCTCGGTGATAATTTTGGAAAAGCAAAATACATATAAAGCTGCTTATAAGGCAGCATTTCCACACACAATACCCGTTATGACAGGCTATCTTTTTATAGGTATAGCCTTTGGTGTTATGTTTGCTGATAAAGGTTATAATTTTCTTTGGGCAGGACTTATGAGCTTGCTCGTTTATGCAGGTTCAGGTCAATATCTTGCTGTTAATTTCTTTGAACCATCTGTAAGTCTTTTTCAAGTTGTCTTTTTAACATTTATGGTGAATGTCCGCCATATTTTCTATGGACTTTCATTACTTGATAAGTTCAAGGTGTCAGGCAAGAAAAAACCATATATGATTTTCTCATTGACTGACGAAACATATTCCTTGTATTTCCTTACTAAAACACCACCTGATGTTGATGAGGGAAAATTCCTGTTAGCATTGGCAACTCTTGACCAGTCATACTGGATTATTGGTTCAATGATTGGTGGAATCGCAGGTTCACTCATTCCATTTGATTCAACAGGAATTGATTTTGCTATGACAGCATTGTTTATTGTTATTTTTGTTGAACAGTGGTTTGAAAAGAAAAATCGTTTCCCTGCAGTTGTTGGTGTAATTGCAAGCGTAATAAGTCTTTTAGTATTTGGTAAGGATAGTTTTATCTTACCGTCAATGATAATCATTATGACTATTCTTTTGTCTAACCACAGAATTGAAGAGAAAAAGAATAAGACAGGGGAGGCTGATAAAAAATGAGTAATCTTCCCGTATCTTTTTGGCGTTCAGTTATTATAATAGTATTAGTTGCTGTTACAACTCTTGCAACAAGAGCAATTCCGTTCATTCTTTTCCCTGAAGGTAAGGAAATACCAAAAGCTGTTCAGTATCTCGGTAAGGTTCTGCCACCTGCAGTAATCGGTATGCTTGTCGTATATTGCTTTAAGAGCGTTTCCGTAACCTTTTTTCCATTCGGACTTCCTGAACTGATTGCAGGGGCAGTCGTTGTTCTTCTTCATGTATGGAAAAGGAACAATCTGCTGAGCATTGGAACCGGCACAATTCTCTATATGGTGCTTATACAGTATATTTTTGTGTAATTTAAACAATTGATTATTGACGAGAGTAATATCTCGTCAATTTTTTTGTTCATTTATACCTAAAAAACTACATATATAATAGTATAGAAAAATGGTGAATATTTTTATGAATAAATGCATAAAATGTTCATAAGAAACGTTCTTTTTGCTTCCAGAATTGGCAAATTTTGTAACCGTTTTGTAATATTTTAAAAAAATTTTACTTTTCTCACAAAAAAATTAAAATGAAATCTTAAAAAAACACAATATATTGGGGTTTATAAGGCTTCAATTGGATATTAAGTCAAAAATTGACTTTGTTTTTTGTGTATTTTATACAAAAATCAATTTTTTAAAAATTTGACTTTTTTTGTTGCTATGAATATAATTTTCAAGGTCACAAAGCGAGAATAACGGTCGCTGTTTTAGGTGAGGATTGATTCAGCTTTTCTAAGTATTGAATTGAAACGAACACCTTATATAGAATATAAGGGCTAACGCGGCTTATTAAAGGAGCAGAATGATGAATCAAAATATTAAAGGGCAGGTAAAGGCAACCCGAAAAACAGCTATCAGGGTAACTGCGTTTATTATGGCAATTGTCATTTTATGTGCAGGAACAGCTTTTGCAGCCACAAGTGAGACTTCTACTTATATCGTAGATATTTATGAAGGCTCACAGGTAACAAGAATTGAAACTACTGAAACAGTAGCAGAAAAGGTTGTTGCCGAAGCAGGAATTCAGTTGTCCGAAGATGATAAACTTATACTTGATGATTTTAATCCCGGTGAGGACAGCAGAATCGTAATTTATCGCGCAAGTTTAGTAACTTTCGTGCATACAAACGGAAAAACATTAAAAACAATGTTTGCAGGAACAGTAGCAGAGCTTATTGCAAGTCAGGGTGTAACTCTTTCTGATAGTGTATTCTCAAGTGTCAATGTAAACGCTGTTGTGACAAACAATTTACTGGTTGAAATTATTAGTGCTTATGACATTTTAATCAACGTTGACGGTGAAGAAAAATCAGTTAAGACTACAGCTGCGACAGTAGGTGAATTGCTTGAAGAACAAGGAATTGTCCTTGATGAGGATGATGAGGTTCTTCCAAGCGCTGATACAGTTCTTTCAAATGATTTAACCGTTGATGTTCTTCGTGTTGAATACGTGACACGTGATGTAAATGAAAGCATACCATTTACTTCTGAAAAGGTTAATTCTTCAGCACTTCAGAAAGGTGTTCAGAAGGTAACTCAGAAAGGTGTTAACGGTGTTAAGACTGTTACTTATAAGGATAAGGTTGTCAACGGTGTTGTTGAATCAACAGAAACAGTTGGTGAAGAAATTACAAAGGAACCTGTAAAAGAGATTACAAAGGTTGGTACTCTTGTAAAGGAAACATCAACAAAATTAGGTAACAATAAAATCGAAAAGAATGGTAAGCCTATTTCAGAGCTTTCTCTTCCATCAAAATACACTATCGGTGAAAACAATGTTCCGACAGAGTATAAATACACAATCACAGGCAGAGGTGCTGCATACTGCATTCCCGGTGGTATAACATCAACAGGAAGACCTGTTAAACCTGGTTACATTGCAGTAAATCCAAATCAGATTCCATACGGAACTGAAATGTGGATTGTATCAAACGATGGTGTTGTTTACGGTTATGCAATCGCAGCTGATACAGGCGGATTTGTAAAGAACGGATATTTCACATGTGACCTTTATATGAACAGTACAGAACAGTGCTATCAGTGGGGTGACAGAGGCGTTACAATTTACGTATTATAATTTATTAAAAGAGTTCTTCGGAACTCTTTTTTTGTTGCATTTCGGTATGATTATGATAAAATATAAATATACTGTTATATCTGGGTGTGATAAAATGAGAGTTTTAACTGTTGAAAATGTAAAGAAAGTAGAAGCATTAGCAAATGAAAGTGGCATTTCCTATCTTCAGCTTATGGAAAATGCAGGTTCATATTGTGGCAGAATTATCCGTAAAACCTTTGAAAATACAAATAAGAGAAATGTTCTTATTGTTTGTGGAAAAGGGAAAAACGGTGGTGATGGCTTTGTAATTGCAAGAAAGCTTCACGAAAACAATTATAATGTTACAGTTATGATGGCTATGGGATTGCCAACTGACGATATTTCTTCAGAAATGCTGTCCCGTGTAAGAGCGTTGAACATTCCTGTTGTTTATTATGATAGCAACGGAGCAACAGATGAATACATTGAAAATGCACAGATTATTATAGATTGTATTTTTGGCATTGGTTTCCGTGGTGAGCCTGATGCGAATATTAAATCGTTGTTTTCAAAAATTAATTCGTCTTCTGCTACGGTAATAAGTATTGATATCCCAAGTGGTCTTGAAGGTGATAGCGGAAAAATCAACGGAATTACAATTATTGCAGATGTTACTATTGCAGTTCTTACACTGAAGCCTGTTCATGTACTTAAACCTTCATTAGAAAATTGTGGCAAGGTGGTTTTAGCACCAATCGGTATTCCCGACAGATGCTTTAATAAGGTTAAAGCGTCGCTGTTTACTGTGAATACTGAAGAAGTAAAGGTGTTTTTCACAAAAAGAGAAGCTACAAGTCATAAAGGCACATTCGGAACTGTTCTTGTAATCGGTGGCAGTTACGAAATGCCCAATGCTGTATATTTTGCATCTCAGGGTGCTGTTAATTGTGGTGCAGGAATTGTTAAAGTTGCATTCCCGTCAGTTATGTACAATGCTATTGCTCCTAAAACCTATGAGCAGACACTTGTTCCTCTTGAAAGCAACAAATCAGGCAGGATATCGCAGAATTCATTTAAACGACTTGAGAAAGAATTGAAAAAAGCCTCATGTGTGCTTATTGGCTGCGGTATGGGAAAAGATGAGGATACAAAAGCAGTTACAAAGTTTGTTATAGAAAATTCGGAAGTGCCTGTGGTCATTGATGCAGACGGAATAAATTGTCTTAAAGATGATATAGATATAATAGATAATGCAAAAGCACCTGTTGTATTGACTCCACATCCAAAAGAAATGTCAAGAATTGCAGGCGTATCGGTTGAAGAAATTCAGGAAAACAGAGGTGCAGTTGTAAAAGCCTTTACCAAAGCTCATAATTGTGTCCTTGTCTTAAAAGGTGCATCAACACTTGTCGGAAGCACAATGTATGATGATATGTATGTCAATTCTTCAGGTAATCCGGGAATGGCAACAGGTGGCAGTGGAGATGTATTAAGTGGTATAATTGCATCATTTATTTCTCAAGGTATTGATGTTTTCAGAAGTGCTGTTGCAGGTGTTTACATTCATGGTATGGCAGGTGACGATGTTACTGAAAAATATTCTATGATGGGTAATACCCCTTCACTCATATTAAAAGAATTACCAACGACACTTGGTAAAATAGAAAAGGTATAATAATGAAAAGAATTCTTTGTATTTTTATTTGTGTTTTGCTTTTTGCAGGATGTCAGAAAAATTCAAAGGAAGTTGAAAGTGAAATTCCCGATTTTTATGGATTCAGAACAGATGTAAAAACCATAGTCAATAATGTTAGTATTTCAGCAAATGCTGAATATACCGAACTTGACAAGCTTGTTCTTACATTTACATCACCTGAATCTGTCAAAGGAATGAAAATGATTGTCAAGGACGGTGAATGTGAAATTCTGTATCATTCACTGTCCTTTTCTGTTCCTGTCGAAAGTATGCCTTTTGATTCTCTTTGCGTTAGTCTTAATGCTTGTTCCGAAAATGTTAAAACTGCAAATCGGGAAAATGACTATTATGTATATTCTTCTGATGGAAGCACATATCATTTATATGTTGATGGTGAAACAAAGCATTTCAAAAATATAAAAGTCAACGAAAATGTGATTATCACATTTGAAAATTTTCAGTTTTTAACGGGACAGACTGATTGAAAAAAGAATAGTATGTATTACTCCCTGATTTTTTTACCTTTGATGATTATTTTTACAAAATTAAGGTAAGAATAAAAATGTAAGGAGTGATACAAAAAATGAATATAAAAAGAGGGGACATATATTACGCTGATTTGAGTCCTGTTGTAGGCTCTGAACAAGGTGGAGTGAGACCCGTACTTATAGTGCAGAACGATGTTGGAAACAAATACAGCCCTACGGTAATTGCTGCAGCAATTACAAGTCAGCAGGATAAATCAAGGATGCCCACACATATAAATGTGAATGGTGACACCTGTGGACTCAGTAAAGACTCTGTTGTCTTGCTGGAGCAGGTGCGGACAATAGATAAACAGCGACTTAAAGAACGAATGGGAAATCTTTCAATAGCAGATATGAATAAAATCAATAAAGCATTAACAGTCTCATTCGGGTTAATATAAAACTGTGGCAGCCTCCCTTGTCAAAGGGAAGGGGACCACCGTAGGTGGTGGAGGGATTCCTTCACCACTGTTTTGCTAAATTATGAAAATTTTGTTAAATTTACATAAAACAATTGACACAAATGGAAAAACTTGCTAAAATAAAATTAGCACTCGAGAGGTTAGAGTGCTAAAATTTGTATTTATTAACTTTCAGGAGGTAATATAAAATGACTATTAAACCACTTGCAGACAGAGTTGTACTCAAGTCTTGTGAAATGGAAGAAACAACAAAGAGCGGTATCGTTCTCGCTGCTTCTGCACAGGAAAAACCACAGGTTGCAGAGGTTGTTGCAGTAGGTCCGGGCGGACTTGTTGACGGTAACGAAGTAAAAATGTATGTTAAGGTTGGCGATAAAGTAATTATCGGCAAATATTCAGGTCAGGAAGTTAAGATGGATAAAGAGGAATATACAATTGTCCGTCAGTCAGAAATTCTTGCAATTGTTGAATAAGGAGGGCATATTCAATGGCTAAACAGATTATTTACGGTGAAGAGGCAAGAAAGGCCCTTCAGAACGGTATTGATAAATTAAGCAATACAGTTAAAATCACACTTGGACCAAAAGGCAGAAATGTAGTTCTTGACAGAAAATACGGCGGTCCGCTTATCACTAACGATGGTGTTACAATTGCAAAAGAAATCGAGCTTGAAGATGCATTTGAAAATATGGGTGCACAGCTCGTTAGAGAAGTTGCTACAAAGACAAACGACGTAGCTGGTGATGGTACAACAACAGCGACTGTTCTTGCACAGGCAATGATCAACGAAGGTATGAAAAACCTTGCAGCAGGCGCAAACCCAATTATCTTAAGAAAAGGTATGAAAAAAGCAACAGATACAGCTGTAGCAGCAATCGCTTCTATGAGCAGCAAAGTATCCAGCAAAAATCATATCGCAAGAGTAGCAGCAATTTCTGCAGGTGATGATGAAGTTGGTAACATGGTAGCAGATGCTATGGAAAAAGTTTCTAACGACGGTGTTATCACAATCGAAGAATCTAAAACAATGCTCACAGAACTTGACCTTGTAGAAGGTATGCAGTTCGACAGAGGTTACATTTCAGCTTACATGGCAACAGACATGGAAAAAATGGAAGCTGTTTTAGAAGAACCAGTGATTTTGATCAC
>JAZNWU010000031.1:0-114938 GCA_045593555.1 Candidatus Fimenecus sp.
AGATTTCCGTATTATTGTTCGTTATATGGAACTTCTTATGGCAGTAAGAACAACGAAGAATTTACCCGAATACGAAAAGGTCTCAAAAGAACTGATGTCAATATATGAAAATATTCAGAATCATTGTACAGATGACAGTATAAGAATGTGGGCAAAACGACTTATATGTCAGCATCTGCATACAAAATCATATTATACAGATGATGAGAGCTATCAGGAGCAAGCAGAAGAAATACTTGCAGAAATGCCTGATATGGTAAACACAAGAGAGTATCTTTCTACAATGTTGATTGCAGATAAACAAAAGCATTATGAAGCTTGTAGTCATGCTATTGAAACTCATTTGCGTTTATTGGAAAATGCTATGGACCACTATTGCTTTTACGATGATAATTTTTCTGTTGAATACAAAATCGAAGCAATAAACAAAATGAATGCAATTCAGGACATATTTTTTACCGATAAAAACTATGGTCAATTATGGATGCACAGAATTTACAATTATGGTCATTTAGGTCATTTGTATTTTGCATTAGGTGACATAGAAAAGTCGTTAATAAATCTTAAAATATCTGCAGAGTATGCAAAGGAATATGACGAACTTCCAAAGATTTCAGAGCGTTCTGCACAATTCTTTGAAGAAAGAACTTACGAGAAAACACCTCGTGGCAAAACTATGTGTGAACGAATGAAAATACTTATGACAGAACGATATCCATTAACCAACGAATTTAAATCAAAACCTGAATTTAAAGAAATTATAAAAATATTAGAATAAATTAAAAGAGGCTAATCAAAGCCTCTTTTTTCATATCTATTCACTTTTTCGCAGTTTTCAAATGCAACTCTTTAAGTCCGTCAACCTCATCACATATTTCTTTAAGATTGCAAGTTGAACAATCAAACATCACATTGTCAAAAATATGATTTAATGCTCCGGTTGTCTGACTTATTTTCTTTGCAACTGAATTAAGTTTTTCAAAATCATCATAATCAGTTACAAAATAGATTTCAGCACTTTTTACATAAGAAAAATTAAGATATTCTTGTAAAAGTGTATTACCGTAATCTGCAAAAGTGATACCTGATTTTACTGCCTTTTTACAGACTCTTATTTGTTCTCGCATATTGAGTGCAGAGGCTCTAGTCATAAATCCGTCAACGGATAAATGGTATCTTAAAGCCTCTAAATCCTTGATTTTATTGAATGTGTCCTGCTCATTCTCGAAATCTTCAACTTGTATAAATACAAATTTGCCAAAAGGGGAGTCAGCCTTGATTTTATTAAGGTCATCACCCAATAAATACACAGAATTTGAAAATTCCATATCACTTGAAACAGCAAGACTGCTGACACAAGGCTTGTTATTACCACCAAGCTCAAAAGCCGTATCAGATAAGAAAATTACAGAATTCTTATTACTTGAATTCAATAAAACATTACTTTTGACTTGCTTTGCATCACACAAACTGTTTTTAATTTCATTGATAAGGTTATTATATAATCTCATTATAATTTCTTATCTCTCTTCATTGTGTCATAGTGTTTCTGCAACCAATCATAAACAACTCTTACAAGCTTCATATCAAGGTTGAACCAATAAATTGCAAAAGTAATTATAAAAAGTGCAAGAATAACACCGAGAATTATAAATAATATTTCCATATTAGTCCACCTTTGCAAGACCTTTCTGACGAGCGTATTCAGCTGCACCTAATGCACCCATAAGCTGAGGGTCTGTCTTTAATTCAACTACATTGATTTTAAGCACCTTTTCAATAGCCTTTTTAAGTCCGTCATTTTTAGCACAACCGCCTGTAAGTGTAATGCTGTCAACTGCACCTGCTTTTTTTGCCATAACGAAGCAACGCTTTGCAACTGCCAACTGAATACCTGCTGCGATTTCGTCCATAGGCTTACCTTCACCAACAAGTGAAATAACTTCTGATTCAGCGAAAACAGTACATTGTGCAGTAATTGGAATAGTGTTTTTAGCATTGAGTGAAAGCTTTGAAAATTCAGGCAATGTCATTTCGAATGCATTAGCCATTGCTTCATAGAAACGACCTGTACCTGCAGCACATTTATCGTTCATCGCAAAGTTTTTAACAGTACCGTCAGTATCAATTGAAATACCTTTAACATCCTGACCACCAATATCGATAATTGCCTTAACCTCAGGGTTTGTAACATGAACACCCATAGCGTGACAGCTGATTTCAGAAATGTTTTCGTCAGCAAAAGGTACTTTATTTCGTCCGTAACCTGTACCGATAAGGTATGTAAGCTCCTTTGCAGAGTTAAGTCCATTAACCTGTGCTACTGCATCGTCAAGAGCAATTTCAGCACTCTGCACAGGGTTGATTTTACTTCTATTTGTAACGTTGGCAACCATATTGCCGTTTTCATCAAGGATTACACATTTAGTATATGTTGAGCCTACGTCACATCCACCAAAATATTTCATAATTCATTCTCCTTTATATTACCAAGCAAGGTCGTCTTCAAAATCTACAAGAGATGCATCAAGTGGCTCTTCTTGTAAAACTGTCTGCATATATTTGTTTACCTGGTCACGCATTTCTCGTCTTGAAATTGTTCGTGGGTCCATAAGGTCCTGCTTAACCCAGATGAAGTTTACATTTCTTTCTCTTGCCTGGTCATCAAAAATACCTGTAAGACCGTCCATACCTTTACAAGAAATCTGGTCGTACATAATAACTGTATCAGCATTATATTCGTCAACTATCTTCCAGAGCTGGTCAACAACGTGTTTGTAACCACCCTTTGTATGAGTTCTCATAATTGAACGCTGATATGTTTTTGCAAGGTCCTGAAGGGCAAGTTCTTTATCCTCTGTGTTGATTGGGAGATATGAAATCATTGTTTCCATATCCATAACAACATTAACGCCCCAACAGTTTTCAAGCCAGTTTGCAAAGCTTGTATAGTAGTTAGCAGGGCAGGACCATACAACTGCACGATGACGCATTTCCTTTGAAACAGGAGTTTTCTTTTCATAAGCCTTCATCATAATCTTATTGACTTTTTTGTCAACCTTGATGAAACGCTCATTTGAACCACCTGAAAGGTTGAAATAGAAAATTCTGTAAAGCCAGAAACAAGCACCAGTCATCTGAGGATAATCAGTCTTGTTAACATCCCATTTCTGCAATTCGTAATCAAGCTGAGTGTTGTAGTCCTTCATTCTCTTGAAGAAAGCATCCCAATCAAACTTTTCGCCTGTCTGGTCTTCAATAAACTTGATTAAAGACTTAATTTCATCAACAGCGTATTCCTGAACATCATCACCGTCATAACGAAGTGGGACACCAAAAAAGTGAGTAGGAAGATTAAGTCTTCTGTCAAGGAATGATGAGTTCATAATTGAACCGTCACAAGGCATATTTGTACCGACCATACAACAACCGATTTTTGGATAATCGTCTTCAATTGCAACACCTGCTTCAGCACTTGGAAGAGGACAAACGTCAGCAGGAACACCAAAGCTTTCAGTCACCTCAAGGTAAGGTGGTGTAATCTGCTGGTCAACCATTGAAGATAAGAATATAGGTAATGTCTGTAATGGGATTGGAATAAGGTTAGGGAAGCCTGTAAACACCTCGTTGGGAACAATTTCATCCATAAGAACAATCTTCTTTGAAAGTTTGTTTCCCGGATTGATTTTTTCGTCAGCCTTGAGTGAGATATTGATTAAATCTGTTGTATGCTTAACAATCATATTGTAATGAAGGTGAGCCATACGAAGCTGTGGTCCACGAAGTCCTGCAACATGACGGTCAACAAATGATGGAGCAGAAAGATAAGATGCCATCCAACGGTATCTCCATATACCTTTTACAGTAGAAACAGGAGCATTAAGTGCCATCTTGATTATATCCTTCCAAGTGACAAGCCAACGGTAATAGTCATACATTGTGTCCTTAAAGCCACGCCATTCTCTGTGCTTTAATATGGCTGTATGCTCTTTATAAAGCTTACCGTAATTATCCATTTTTCTTCTCCTCCTTTGCTTTCTGAATTTTCTTGATTTCAAGACTTTCAACAAAAGCCTGAACTCGTGTTCTCAGCTGTCCTGATGCAGATGCTGTGTATTGTCTGTCAACTGCTGCAGTAGGAACACCATAGTCGTCATTCATAACATAAGAAGCAAGTGCTCTTTCATATCCCCAGTATTCACAGAATTTAAGCTGTTCATAAAGAACACCATCTGCGTGATATTCGTCAACAAGATATTTTATATAATCTCGTCTTTCCTGAACTTTTTCGTGACTCATATATCTTGGACATTGACTTGTCTTCATATAATGAAGAGCCACCTGAGTAAGAACATCATCCTCGTCATTTAAAATGATTTCTTCACGACCGGGAAGTGAGCCGAAGCAGAAGCGGTCAGCAACAACTAATGCACCTGAGTCCTCAATAAGCTTTGTAAAGTCAGGGTCGTCCATTTCAGAACCGACAACAACAATTTTTGCTCTGTAATTCTTTTTCTGGTCAGGTTCTCTTGTCTTTAATTCTTCAGCAGTTTCACGAAGCTTATCAAGAATTAAATATTTAGGACAACAATATGTAACAAGGCAAAGAACGTGAAATTCGTATCCTGTAATTCTTGGATTTTCTTCTTTTCTGTATTCGCCGATTTCGGTGATAAGTCGGCAGATTTCGTTGTGTTCTTCAACTGCTTTTCTTATAGCCTCATCACTTGTGTCAACACCATAAACCTCGTGAAGCTTATCAAGTACCTTGACTCTTAACTGATGAGCAAGGTGCTTTACTGTGTGTTGTTCAATTTTAAAAGGTGAGTCAAGGAATGTTACAAAGAATTTATCATTCGGAACAAGATTAAGAAGCTCAAAATGCTCATAAGTACGATTCATTTCAGAACAGGTTTCAGCACCGATAAGAGCTGACAAGAAGTTGTAACCACCCTCAATACCTCTTTCAAGTAACGCCTTACTGTAACCGCAAAGGAATGAACTCATATAATAAGTTGCAATATCCATAGACCCTGTACGAGGAGCACGAAGTCTTACTGAAAAGCAATTATCAAGATTAAGCAAAACTTCAGGAATATGATAGCAGGTATATGCAATCGCAAGCTTACCATCATCTGTTGCTTGTTTTACAAGGTCATTATTAGCCTCTTGCAACAGGTTTTCAAAATAAATTAAGTGTTTTAAATCTTTCATTTATATAACCCCAATTTCATTAAGTGCTTTTTTAACACCATTAACCACATTTGACTCTGCAGGAAGATTAAAAATGTTTTCTCCCTTAATATCAAACACAGATAAGTTTTTATCATCCTCAATGTAACTTAATACAGGAATACCATTTGTATCAATGTAATCCTTAAGGCTAACATCAGCCATTCTGTTGATAATTACACCGATTTTTTCATACATAACAAGCTCGTCAGCAACAGATTTGATTGTGTTTATAACCTGACAACCCTTTTTGCTCGGGTCAGTAATAAGGAGCAGGTGAGTGACCTTTTCCATAACACGACGGTTAATCTGTTCAATACCTGCCTCACCGTCAATTACAACATAATCAAACTCATTTGAAAGTATCGAAATAACTTCTTTTAAGTAAGAATTGATTTTGCAATAGCAACCTGCAGTTTCAGGACGGCCGACTGCAATAAATGAGTATCCGTCAGTTTCTATGAGTGCATCAAAAATTCTGTATTTTGCTTCTCCCAAAAGCTCAATAGCAGTTCTTGTGTCGCCCTTATCTACAGATGTGATAATCTCTTTTCTAATGTCGTCGATAGTCATTTTCACATCAATTCCCAAAGCAGTTGAAAGACCAACAGCAGGGTCAGCGTCAATGGCTAAAATTTTCTTGTCAGGATATTTTTCAACAAGACATCTGACAATAGTTGCAGAAAGTGATGTTTTACCAACTCCACCTTTACCTGCAACTGCAATAATAGTTGCTTTTCTTTCCATTGTATCACCCTTATTTAATTGCTATCGGCATATTCCACTTAAATGTCATAGCAAGAATTCTTAAAATAAATGTTACAAGAACACCAATAATAATTGCAATATTATCACTAATATGAATAGCGTCACCGTAAATATAAAGAATATAGTATATTAATGAGCCTGCAAGTGCTGCTAAAGCATAAATTCGTTTTACCAAAACAAATGGTGTGTAATTCGTAAGAATATCTCTTAACATACCACCACAAATACCTGTAAGTAATCCACAAGTTATACATATAAGAGCATCGTCTGTGTGTCCGTGGTCAAATGCAACCTTAACACCCATAACTGCAAAAATACCAAGACCAACTGCGTCAAAAACATCATTAATATGTTCAATTCTAAGCTCATTTTCTAAATATGTATGGCTGAATTTACGAGCAAATAAGAAAACGATTACAGCAATAATTGCGGAAATCAGGATATATGATTTCATACTGAAAAACCCGGGAGGGGAGAAACTTAAAACAACATCTCGGGTAAGTCCTCCACCTAAAGTTGTAATTATAGCAAGAAGGATGACACCAAAAAGGTCAGTTTTTCTTCTGATTGCCACCATTGAACCTGAAATTGAGAAAGCTATTACACCGATTACTTCAATAACTGTTGCAAATATTTCCATACAATTTCACCTCATACCCATAAATTGTTATAATTTTAACATAAAATAGATAAATAGTAAAGTATTTATAAACAATAAAAAGCCACAATTTTCATTGTGGCCTGAACTTTTTATAATTTTATAAAAATATATCGCAAAGCAACATCATCATAACTCCTGATACTCCTCCAATCGAAGAAATTCCAAGTGTCCAACCATTAACAGGAATATGAATCAAAATATATTGTCCAAGCAAATTAACAGCAAACAGTGCACATATTCCTTGTATTATTGTTAAAAACAAAGTTGCAAAAAAATGTTTACTTTTTATCATAGTTATTAGGATTATCAAAGTATAAATAAAAAATATTATTCCTAAAAGTATTTTTGCTGATTCCATTTTATTTCCTCCTTTTTTGTTAACAATAATTTTTATTAAAAATCATATTAAAATATTCCAAAGGTGAATATAAATATAAAAATGAACAGGAGGAAATCATATGTGTGACACAACATTTACCTATGAACAATATTGCACTTATTTAGATAAGAATATCATTTTAAAAGAAATAATTTATAGTGACGGAACTAAAAAAGTAATCTGTACAAATTCAAAATGTATGAATAGTGAAAAAGGCTGCAAAAACAAATTGAGAGTATTGACCGAATGATAAAAAATATGTATAATATTATCACTAAAAGCGTATTTCTTAAATTTTTATATATTTAGCGGTGATTATATGCATAAAATTGTTGATTCGGTTTACGACATCATCGCATTCTCAAATGGTATCATTTATACTCAGAAATCTGTTCTTGAAAACGGAGCTGTAAAAGTTAATTTTTTCGGATATGATATAAAAAGAATGCAGAACACTCCTGTTACCAAAAGTGTATATTTGCTTAACAAGTTTGGTGCAGAATATAAAAAAATAGCAGAGCAGTTGGGGGACTATGTTTCCTGCGATGCTGATATTATGACAAGTAAACATTCTGTTGTTATCTACGATAGTGGCGAAACAGGGATTTTTTCTCCTGATGGTGAAATGATTTGGACAAGTGACCTTTATTATCAGGGTAGCGAAATCAATGGAGTTGCTGTTGACGGTATGCAATTTTGGAGCGTTGTTCCTGAAAAAAATTGTGTTGTCAGTTACTCAATTTCTCATAAGAAATTTAGTATGAGAATTGGTTCTGCTGAATCAACTTCATTTCAGCATCCTGTTTCAATTTCAAAATATGACAATGAACTATTTATATGTAACACAGATTCTAGAAAGGTAAGAAAAATAAGCCTTAAGGACTACTCTGTAAGCGATTATAGAATTTTTGATGAACCTGTATATAAGTATCTTCGTTCCTGTGGAAAGGAAATTGTTGTTCTTGAATCAGGTGTTTATGTTTTGTAACTTTCAAATGCCGTACATTGAGTACGGCGTTTTCAATATTTAACAGTTGAC
This sequence comes from Candidatus Fimenecus sp., assembly GCA_045593555.1. GTDB lineage: Bacteria > Bacillota > Clostridia > Oscillospirales > Acutalibacteraceae > Fimenecus. The sequence goes on from JAZNWU010000031.1 coordinate 8,080, forward strand.
TCGATAATAAAATTAATGTAAAATAATTAACAGTAATACAAAGGAGATACAAAATGATGAGTGAAGAATTTAATCCTGACCTTGTGTCAGTAATTGACGAAAATGGCGTTGAACATGTATTTGAAGAACTGGATAGGATAGAAACAGATACTGCTAAATATGTTGCACTTCTTCCTGTTTATGATGAGGCAGAAGAAATCATTGATGATGATGGTGAACTTATCATTCTCAAAGTTTGTGAAGAAGATGGTGAAATATATTTGGAACCTATTGAAGATGACAACGAGTTCAATGAAATCGGAAAAATCTTTGAAGAAAGATTGTCAGAATTATTCTCTTTTGATGAGGAATAATTCAAAAAAATTATAATAAACTTATATTACCCTGCGAAGCCCGATAACCATGGCAAATATTAACCCAACACTCTTTAAAAGGGAGCTTGTACTCGATTTATGGGGAGCAGACCTCCCGTCTTTGACGGATGAAGGGAGCACAGAAGTAAACGGAGAGCACCCACCTGCTAACATGCAGGTTATTATTCGCCATAGACCGACTTCGCGGGGAAACTTATTTTTTACAAATATAATTTTATTTATTGAATTGTTCAATGAATAACAAGGTTCTGACGAAGTCAGGTTCTTATTATTCGCCATAGACCGACTCCGCGGGAAAATTTTTTTTGAAGGCATCTGTATGATGTCTTATTTTTTTGTTTAAAACAATAATCATTTGTTAAAAATTACTTTGACAGGAGTGATTATATTGAAAAAAATAATCAAAATTCAAATATCGGTTGTATTGGCATTAGCAACTTGTTTAATTACAAATATAAGTGTATTCTCAAATCAATGTGACAGCATAAGAAATAAAATGTTACGAATGCACGTTATTGCAAATTCTGATAGCAAAGAAGACCAGAAATTAAAATTGAAAGTCAGAGATGCAGTTCTTACAAAGGGCAAAGAAATCTTTGACGGTTCTGTGACAGCTGATGATGCGAAAGAAAGAATTACTCCATATACTGATTTGTTAGAAGAAACAGCAAAAGAGATTGTTATAAGTGAAGGTTTTGATTATAATGTGGATGTTACAGTAGAAAAAGAATTTTTTAAAACAAGAACATATGATAACTCCGTAACACTGCCAGCGGGTTATTATACTGCCGTTAAGGTTGTAATAGGTGAGGGAAAAGGTCAGAACTGGTGGTGTATTATGTTCCCTCCAATGTGTTTACCGGCAGCGGAAGCCAAATGCAGCGTTGATGATGTGTTGAATAGAGATGAAAATAACATTGTTTCCCATGGTGAAAGGTACAAATTTAAATTTAAAATTATAGAGATTTGTGAGGAGATTTTCAAAAAGAAAAAATAATACTTTACAAACAGTATTTCTCTTTGATAAACTATATTTGTAGAAATTTGCAAAATTATCAAGGAGAAAAATTTATGCCACTCGTATTAGCTCATAGAGGAGCAAATAAAGTAGCTCCTCAAAATACAATTCCTGCATTCCAAAAGGCTATTGAATTCAATTCAGATGGTCTTGAAACAGATGTGCATTTATCTAAGGATGGTCATATTGTAATTTGTCACAATTATACAATTGATGAAACATCAAATGGTGTTGGCCGTGTTGATGAAATGACACTTGCTGAACTTAAAAGCTTTGATTTTGGTTCATATTTCAGCGATGATTTCAAAGGAGTTTCATTACCAACACTTCCCGAATTACTTGATTTGACAAAATCAATGTCTTTAATAAATATTGAAATTAAACCACCAAAAAAGGATTGTGACCTTGTCAAAAAGGTTGTTGAAACAATTCACGAGTATGGTATTGTTGAAAATTCGATTGTATCCTGCTTTGACCCGGAGTGTATTCGTCTTGTTAAAGAAATTGACAGTAATGTTAAAACAGGTCTTTTATATGAAGATGATGAGTTAGGTAATGAAATTATGACATTTGGAGTTGCGAAGTATTGCAAACAGTTGGATGCTAATGCAGCTCATCCTCATAGAAAACTTATTACTCAAAAAGAAGTTATGGAACTTCATAATTTAAGTATGGCAGTAAATCCTTGGACAGTCAACAAAGAAGAGGAAATCATCAGATTTACAAAATGGGGTTGTGATGCTCTTATTTCTGATGTTCCTGATTATTGCAGAAAAGTTCTGGAGGATATGAAATGAATAAACCCAAATACAGTATAATTCCGAAACCACAAAAATATGACGTTCACGATGGTACATATACAGTCACTTCAGAAACAGAGGTTTTATGCATTCCTGAATTTATAAAAGCAGGAAAATATATTTCAAATTTTCTTAAAACAAAAAAAGATGCACATAATGGTTCAATTAAATTTTTTAAGGATGAAAAGATTCCTAAAGAGGGATATAAACTCCGAGTTACTACTGACGGAATTGAGATTTCTTCATCTGATGAAAATGGTGCTTTTTACGGTGCTGTAACTCTTAAAATAATGATTATGCAGTCAAAGACATCAAGTGGTGTAGCTGTTGTTAATTGCTCATACATATATGACTATCCAAAATTATCTTATCGTGGAGGAATGATGGATGAAGCACGTCATTTCTATGGAGTTGAGGCTGTTAAAAAAACTCTTGATAATATGGCGCTTCTCAAGCTTAATAAATTTCATTGGCATTTAAGTGATGATCAAGGTTACAGAATTGAAAGTGAAATATTTCCGTTACTTAATGAAATCAGCAGTAAAAGACAGTATGAACTTCTCGGTGGTGCTGAAATATTAAGTAAGGCTGGTATTCAAAAAGGCGGAGACGAATATTTTCACTATTATAAAAAAGATGAAATCCGTGAAATTGTTGAATACGCAGAATCTTTGTGTATTGACATAATTCCTGAAATTGACATGCCGGGTCATACTGTAGCAATGCTTGCTGCATATCCTGAACTATCTTGCTTAAAAGGAAATTATGAAGTATTCTGTGAGAATGGAATTACTAAAGATATTCTTTGTGCGGGTCAGGAAGAAACTTATGACTTTGTTGAAAAACTTTTAACCGAAGTTGCAGAGCTTTTCCCATATAAGTTTTTTCACATGGGTGGCGACGAGGCTGCAAAGGGACACAAACTTTGGGAAAATGATTGTCCTGTCTGTCAGGCAAAAATGAAAGAGCTTGGTATCACAAAGGGCAAGGATTTACAGGTCTATTTCAACAATCGTGTTAATGGAATGCTTAAAAAACTTGGTAAGACAAGTATTGAATGGAATGATGGTATCGGTGACAATACTGATTCAGATGTAATTGGTCATTATTGGTTGTTCCGTACTCCGTCTTGGATTAAAGAAGAGAATAATAAACGAAAATTTATTGTTTCTACTTGTCCTGCCTTGTATTTTGATTATACAAATGCAATGGTTCCGTTAAAAAAGGTTTATAAATTTGATGTTGTTAAGTCAGGATTTATAAACGAGAAAAATGTGTTGGGTATTGAGTTTGAATCATGGTCAGAGTGGATAGATACTTATGATGCCTGGGAATTTTCAGTTTATCCAAGAATTTTTGCTTTTGCTGAAAACGCTTGGACACAGGATAAATTCAAGAACTATAAAGATTTCTATAAACGACTTGATTTCTTCAAGATGTATATAAAATCAAAAAATATCAATTATTCAAGAATTGAGAAAAAACTGTGGTTTAAGGTTAAAAACAAAACTGTTTTCCACCTTGGAAATCGTGGTGTTGAATATCAGGAAAATGAGAAAATCAAGATGAAAGAACAGGGAGTATAATTCTTATGGACATAATGAATATTCTGTCGTTTTTTACGGGTATAGGGTTGTTTCTTTATGGCATAGACGCTATGGGGCAAGGTCTTGAATATGCAGCCGGCTCAAAAATGAAGAAGATATTGGGTGTTCTTACTAAAAACAGATTTTTAGCTGTTCTTATGGGTGCGCTTGTTACTGCGGTTATACAGAGTTCATCTGCAACTACTGTTATGGTTGTCGGTTTTGTTAATGCAGGACTTATGAATCTTGCACAGGCTATCGGTGTTATTATGGGTGCTAATATCGGTACTACCGTTACTAGTGTGCTCATAGCAATGGATTTGGGTATGATTGCACCTGTTGCTTTATTGCTTGGTGTTTTCGCAATGCTTTTTTCAAAAAAAGACATTATTAAACATATCGGACAAACTGTAGCAGGCTTCGGTATGCTCTTTGTCGGTATGGAATTAATGGCTTACGGTATGGCACCGTTAGGTGAGTCAGAAATTTTCACATACTTTATGACAAATTTCAGCAATCCTGTCGTAGGTGTTCTTATAGGTGTTGTTCTTACTGCGGTTATTCAAAGTTCTTCAGCAAGTATTGGTATATTACAGGCTCTTGCATTACAAGGACTTGTGCCAATTGAATTTGCAGTTTATATTCTTTTGGGACAAAATATCGGTACTTGTGTAACTGCACTTCTTTCTGCAGCTGGTTCAAAAACAAATTCAAAAAGAACAGCCGTTATGCATCTGCTCTTTAATGTTATAGGTACAATTATATTCTTGTTGATTACTGCATTTACACCATATACAACACTTCTTGAAAGTATAAGTAATAATGTTTCAGCACAGATTTCAGTTGCGCATATTATATTTAATGTTGTTAATACAATTATTATCTTCCCATTTGCAAATTTGATTATAAAAGCAGCTTGTATTCTTGTTCCCGATAAAGAACCTGAGGATTCTAAACTTGAATTCAAGTATTATGATGAGCATCTTCTTACAACACCACCAATTGCAGTTGAACAGATTGGTAAAGAGGTTGTCAGAATGGCACATCTTGCAAGAGATAACTTTGACAGAGCCGCAGTTGCTTTGATTAATAATGACACATCAAAAGTGGAAAAAATTGAATCTGTTGAAGAGGTAATCAACTTCCTTAATCACAGTATTACAAGACATCTTGTTAAAATTAATGCACTTGATTTGGACTATTCGGATGCCAAGTATATCGGTCGTCTTTTCCATGTTGTAAATGACATTGAACGAATTGGTGACCACGCTGTAAACCTTAGTGAAGCAATGGTTGTCCGCAATAATGAAAAGCTTGCTATTTCAGATGATGCTGTTGCTGAACTTGAAACAATGCGTAAGTGTGTTATAGAACTTCTTAATGCTTCCATTTCATCTTTTGAAAAGCAGGAGCTTACTCTTGATGAAGCAAAGAATATTGAAACACTTGAAACTGTTTCCGATAATCTTAAGGTTAAATATCAGGATGCACATCTTCGCCGTCTTAATGAAGAACATTGTGAAACTCGTGCAGGAATGATGTTTGTCAATACTCTCATTGATTTTGAACGTGTAGGTGACCACGCGAAGAATATAGCTTTTGCAGTTAAGAAAAAACCGGAAGAACGTGCAAAGGCTGATGAGGCAGTTATTAATTCATATTAATATGGAGGTATTTTATGTTTAAATCTATTATTTCAGTTTTTATGATAGTTGTTACATTTTTCTCATCACTTTTTTATACAGGACTAAATAATAAGCCTGTTGAAAGAGAGTACAGCATTATTTCACAAGGTAAGATAGATGGAAAATTAAAAGGAAACGCTGATTCTGAAAACAATTATTTTGATATTGTTTTTCGTGATAGTGTCGAATTTGATACTGTTGTTTTAAAGGAAAAAAATGAAAATGTTACAGAGTTTTCTATTTCAATTAAAGATGAAAATGGTCAATTTCAAAAGGTTTATGAGCAGGAAAGAATAGGAAAGTATCGTTATTGTGTTTTAGGTGAAACAAAAACTGACACGGTAAGAATAACTATTCATTCTGCTGTTGACAACAAGTTTAAGATTAAGGATGTTGATATTCTTAATGTCACTGAAAACAAAAATGACGATTTCAGAGTAACATCCTATCTTGTGTGCCAATGGTTTTATGGTAATGAAAATATTGATGTCAAGAAAATGAATACTATAACAGATTTTATTCTGTTTGGTGTTGCTCGTTTTGATGAGAATGGCAATGTTTATCTTCAGGACCTTGATATAAATGGCAAGATGGTAAGTGGTGATAAGATATTTAAAGATATTATTGCTGACATTAAAAGTGCAAATCCTGATGTTAAAATTCATTGTAATATATTAGGACCTGGTGGTGCTGATTATGAAAAACTTCATACTCAGGCATTTGAGAAGCATGATGATGTATTAATTGATAATATTCTTAATCTTTTAGAAACTTATGATTTTGATGGCTTATTCTTTGATTATGAGTATCCATATAGTGAAGAAAGCATAGATGCTTATTCTGATTTCATTGTAAATCTTGATTCATATATGGATGATTATATTCTTGGGGCAGCACTTGCTCATTGGGGTGCAAATATTTCTTATGATGCAAAACAGGCTCTTGATAGAATTGAAATCATGTCTTATGATAATATGACGGAAACTAACAGACATGCAGAATTTGCAACTGTTGGCGGTGTTGTTGCAATCGAAGATTTTGAAAAAAGGGGATATGACCTTTCAAAATGTGATTTAGGTCTGCCATTCTACGGAAGAACACACGGCGGAGAAGAGGCTTGGCCATCTTATGCACAGATTGCACCTGATATCACGAGTCCGTTTCAAAATTATGTAAATAAGTCATATCTTAATGGCGGTATGTATGGTAATGGTCTTCTCACAAGCTTCAATGGTGTGCAGATTATTAAGGATAAAACAGCATTTGCTCACGATTATGGTCTTGGTGGTGTAATGGTATGGCATTATACTTGCGACGTGCCTTATGAAAATGATTTGTCATTATTCAAAGCAATTCAGACATCATTGAATACACGAAACTAAAAAAAATGGAGGTGTTTTTCGCACCTCCATTTTTGCATTATTTATTATTTAATAAATACTCAAATAATTTGTTACAACCTAAATTAACATCATCATAAGTTGTTCTGAAATCTCTTGTGTACCAAGGGTCAGCAACATCTCTGTCTATATGAGCAAAAGATAATAATTTATGAATTTTATTATCCTTGTCATATCCGATAATCCGATTAATGTTTCTCATATTTGCACTGTCCATTCCGATTATGAAATCGTATTTTTCATAGTCGGATTTTTTTAGTTGAACAGCTTGTCTTTTTGTGTAAGGGATACCTATTTCATCAAGAAGCTGCTTTGTTCCCCAATGGGTATCACTGCCGATTTCCTCTGTGCTTGTTGCACTTGAACAAATCACAAAATCATTTTCCATTTCATTCTTTTTAACAATATCTTTCATCACAAACTCCGCCATAGTGCTTCGACAGATATTCCCGTGACAGACAAACATAATTTTAATCATTTTTATCAAGCCTTTCCTTATTAATATTATCATATTACTGAATATTTTCAAGTAATAATAATTCTCTTTTTTTCATATAAATTTATGACAGAATAGGAGGGTTTGTTTTGAACGATTTAGTTGATAAAAGAGCGTTATTGTTAGGTGAGTATATAGTAGAAAATAATTCAACAGTCAGGGCGACTGCAAAAGTATTTGGTGTGAGTAAAAGTACGGTACATATGGATGTTTCTAAAAGATTGTCAAGAGTAAACCCGAGTCTATATAAAGAAGTCAGAAAAGTTCTTGATATCAATAAAGAAGAAAGACATATTCGTGGTGGTCTTGCTACAAAAGAGAAATACTTGAATAAATAATTATAATTATTGATAATTTTCTATAAATCACTTGAAATTTCACTATAATCGTGTATAATATTATCTGTTAAATTAGGATATTATCACTTGAAAGGTGGACAATATAGTGGCAGACGAGAAAAATCTCTTTGTTGACCTTGAGCATCAGGTCATGAAGCTTTGGGAAGAAGAGAAATATTACGAAAAACTTGTTGAAAAAAATAAGGGAAAGAAAATGTTCCGTTTCCTTGACGGTCCTATTACTGCAAATAACCCTATGGGTATTCACCACGCTTGGGGTAGAAGCACAAAAGATACTTTTATCCGTTATAAGTCAATGAGAGGTTATGATTGCCGTCGTCAGAACGGTTTTGACTCTCAGGGACTTTGGGTTGAAGTTGAAGTTGAAAAACAGCTTGGCTTCAAAACAAAAAAGGATATTGAAAATTACGGTATGGACAAGTTTACACGTCAGTGTGTTGACCGTGTTAAGCATTTCTCAGGTATCATCACAGAACAGTCAAAAAGACTTGGTATGTGGATGGATTGGGATAACTCATACTACACAAATACAGACCTTAACATTCAGGGTATCTGGCATTTCTTAAAGGAATGTGATAATCACGGTTGGATTCAGCGTGAATATAAGCCAATGCCTTGGTGTCCTCGTTGTGGTACATCACTTTCTGAACACGAAATGACAGGTTCATATAAGATGATGACTCATAACTCTGTTTTCTTCAAGCTTCCTATTAAAGAGCTTGATTCTAAAATTCTTGTCTGGACAACGACTCCATGGACTCTTTCTTCAAATGTTGCACTTGCAGTTAATCCGGAAATTGATTATGTTGAAGTTAAAATCAAGAGTGACGAACAGACATTAATTCTTGCTAAAAATGCTATCAAGTACCTTGGTGACGATAAGGTCGAAGTTATCCGTGCACTTAAGGGTGAAGAACTTGTAGGTTATCATTATGAAACTTGCTTTGCGGATATTCCTGCACAACAGGGCTTTGAGCACAAAATCGTAGCTTGGGAAGATGTTGCGGCTGACGAAGGTACAGGCGTTGTTCATATTGCTCCGGGTTGCGGTATCGAAGACTTTGAGCTTGGTGAAAGACTTGGTCTTCCAAAGGTTATGCCTATCGATGATATGGGTATTTATCTTGATGGTTTCGGCTTTATGACAGGTAAAGACAGCCACACTATTGCTGATGAAGTTTTCCAGAAGCTCGACGAACAGAACAAGCTTTATAAGGTTGAACCACACGAACACAGCTATCCTATTTGCTGGAGATGTAAGAGTGAAATCGTTTTCCGTCTTGTTCCTGCTTGGTATATCAAGACAAGCGAAATTAAGCCTAAGCTTATTGAATGTGCTAACTCAGTTAAATGGGAACCTGCTTCAAATGGTAAGAGAATGAATGACTGGCTTACAAATATGGGTGACTGGAACATTTCCCGTAAGCGTTATTACGGTATGCCACTTCCTTTCTATCCATGTGATTGTGGTCATATTACAGTTATCGGTTCTAAGGATGAGCTTCGTGAAAAGGCTGTTGACCCGACACAGGTTGACGCACTTCCTGAACTTCACAGACCTTGGGTTGACGAAGTTAAAATTAAATGTCCTCATTGTGGTAAAGAGGTATCTCGTGTTCCTGACATTGGTGACGTTTGGCTTGATGCAGGTATCGTTCCATTCTCAACACTCGGTTATTTCACAGACCGTGAAGCTTGGGAGAAGAATTTCCCCGCAGAATGGGTTACAGAAATGCACGAACAGGTTCGTCTTTGGTTCTATTCAATGCTCTTCATGAGTACTGTTCTTGTAGGTAAAGCACCTTACGAAAGAGTTGTTACTAACGGTATGGTTGTTGCTGAGGACGGCTCAAAGTTCTCAAAGACAGGCTTTATGATTAAGTTTGATGAGGCTGCTGAAAAAATCGGTGCTGATACTGTTCGTTACCTTTACGCAAGTGCTCCTACAAACAATGATGTTCGTTTCGGTTATAACCTTGGTGATGAAGCAAGAAGAAAGATGCTCGGTTTCTGGAACATTTATACATTCTTCGACACATATGCACAGCTTGACAAACCAAACTTTGCTGACTATAAGGTTGATTTCTCAAAACTTACTCCAATGGATAAGTGGCTTGTTGTAAGAACTAACGAATATCTTAAGAAGGCTACAACTTCAATGGATGAATATAAGTCTTCCGCTCTTATTAAGGATTTTGAAATTTTCGTTGACGATATCTCTAACTGGTACATCAGAGCAAATCGTCGTCGTTTCTGGAAAACAGAAGACCATGACGATAAGATGATTGCTTACTGGACACTCTTTAATGCTCTTAAAGTTTGTGTTCAGACAATGGCTCCTGTAATTCCGTTTATGACAGATTATATCTGGCAGAATCTCATCAGAAAATGCGATTCAACAGTTGCAGAATCAGTTCACCTCAGCGATTGGCCAACTGCTCTTGAGGAAATTGAAGATGATGGTGTTATCGAGCAGACAGCTCTTGTTCGTGATGTCATTGCAACTGCAATGAGACTTCGTAACGAACAGCAGATTAAGGTTCGTCAGCCACTCGCAAAACTTTTTGTTTGTTGTGATAATGACAAAGCGGATAAAATCAAGACTTTTGAGAAGAATATTCTTGATGAGCTTAACATTAAATCAGTTGAATATATTGATGATATCAATGTCCTTGAAGACCAGTTCTTAATTGTAAACTTTAAGGTTGCGGGTGCAGTTCTTAAGCAGAATGTTAATAAGATGAAGCAGACTCTTGAAGCACTTTCAGCTGAGGAAATGAAAGCACTCACATCTGCTGTTATTGCAGGCGGTGAGGTTGCAGTTCCGGGTTGGAACGAAAAGTTTGATTCATCAATTTTCGCAGTACAGTCAAAGACTAAAGATGGTGTTGTTTCTGCTGAATTTGCTGAAAATAGCGTTGTTGCACTTGATATCGTTCTTACTGATGAGCTTCTTAAGGAAGGCGTTGTTCGTGATATTATCCGTCAGTGTCAGGTTGCTCGTAAGGATGCAGGTTATCAGGTTGAGCAGAGAATCAATGCTTCAATCAATGTTGATGACGAATTCGTTGTAAATGCTCTTAATGAAAAGCTTGATTACATTGCAACAGAGCTTCTTGCTGACAGTGTTGTTATCAATTCTGCAATCAATGCTGATTATACAAATGAATTTACAATCAATGATAAAAAGATTACAGTTTCAGTTGTTAAAGGAGAATAAGAAATGTTTCAGGTAACAAAAGATATGAATATCGGTGAAATCCTTGATAATGCAAGAGAAACAGTTCCTTTCTTTTTAAGCCTTGGAATGCATTGTCTTGGCTGTCCTTCTGCAAGAGGAGAAACTGTTGAACAGGCTTGTATGGTTCACGGCGTTGACCCTGACGAGTTTGTTGATGGTATTAACCAGTTTCTTAAGGAAAACGCTGAAAAATAATTAGATTAAAAAATCCTCCTATAAATCATAGGGGGATTTTTAAAAAAGTTGGTGATTTGTATATGAAGCTTGACAGCAGATTAATGGCAATTGCAGATTTAGTCCGTAAGGATAAGGTGTTTGCAGACATTGGCACTGACCACGCATATCTGCCTGTGTATTTAGTTGAAAAAGGTATTACGAAAAAGGCGATTGCTGCTGATTTAAGAGTAGGACCTCTTGAAAATGCAAAAGATGCTGTTGTTTCTTACGGATATGCTGACCAAATTGAATTAAGACTATCTGACGGATTAGATAATTTTACAGAAAATGAAGCCCAAGAAATTGCAGTTGCAGGTATGGGCGGACTTTTAATTTCTTCATTTATTGAACGGACAAAATGGCTTAAAAATGAAGATGTTCACTTGATTTTACAGCCTATGACTCACGTTGAAGAATTAAGAAAAACTCTTTTTGACAATGGATTTGTAATTGATAGGGAAGTTGTTGTAAAAGACGGAGATAAGCTTTACATAATTTTAAGTGTTTCTTATTACAGCGATATGACAGCTTATACTGAGCTTGATTTAATTGTGGGGAAATTACCATACAATAACGACGATTTATCAAAAGAATATCTTAAAAAGATATATGATAAATATAATAAGAAGCTTATTGCATTGAAGAAAGCAGATAAAGAGTTTTCAGACCTTGAAGAATTAGTTGGGGAGTTGAAACAATGGCAACAGTAAAGGATATTTATAATTTTTTAGATTTATTTGCACCGTTTAATACACAGGCTGAATGGGATAATTCAGGCTTACTTGTGGGAAATGAAAACAGCGTTGTAAATAAAATCATTTTTGCACTTGATGTTACATCAGATGTAATTGAACAAGCTAAAAATGTTGGTGCAGATTTAATTGTTACTCATCATCCTGTTATTTTCAAGCCTGTTTCAAATGTTCTTAACGACAGTCTTATCTATAAAATTATTGAAAACAATATGAGCATTATTTGTGCTCATACAAATTATGACAAGGCAATTGACGGTGTTAACGATATTTTATGTTACACTGTTGGTGCAGATAAGATTGAAAAAATTGACGATACATTTTTGAATATTGCAACATTTGATAATACATATTCTGCTGACGAATTTGCAAAGCATTTAAAAGAGAATTTAAATTGTGCAGTAAGATATAATAATCTTAATAAAAATATCAGTAGAATTGCTGTTTGCAGTGGTTCGGGAAGTGATTATCTTGAACTTGCAAAAGAGCTTTCTTGTGATGCACTTTTAACAGGTGATGCTTCTCACCATTCATTTCTTGACGCAAATGAAATGGGTATTATTTTGTTTGCCTGTGGTCATTTTGAAACAGAAATGATTGCGATTAAGCCACTTTTAGAAAGAATTGAAAAGGAATTTAATATTGAGTGTGTTCTTGCAGTGCAGAATACACCAATAATGACGATTTAAGAGGATTTATGGCATTAGACGGAATAACACTTGGACTTTTAAAAAAAGAGCTTAAAGAGTATATTATAGGCTCAAAAATTGAAAAGGTGCATCAGCCATCAAAAAATGAGCTGGTGTTGATTCTTCGTACCCGAAATGGCGGTTACAGGCTTTATTTATCCTGTGACGGTCAGAGTCCTCGTGTTCATTTAAGCAGATATAATCTTGAAAATCCAAAAGTTCCGCCAATGCTTTGTATGTTGCTTCGTAAAAGACTTTGTGGTGCAACATTAACTGAAATCACACAGGTTTCAAATGACAGAATTCTGATTTTTGAATTTGACGGTACAACAGAAATAGGGGATAAGACTAAATATTATCTTGTCTGTGAAGTTATGGGACAGAGAAGTAATATTATTCTTTGTGACATTGACTATAAAATTATTGATGCTGTAAAGAGAATTGATGAAGAGAAGTCATCTGTTCGTGAAATTCTGCCCGGTCTTAAATATGAATTACCGCCAATGCAGGAAAAATGTAATATCATTACAGATAATTCCGAGAAAATAGTTGATATAATCCTTTCTAAGCCTGAAAAAATGCTTTCAAAAGCAGTGTTGGAAGCCATTGAAGGTTTTTCTCCAATTGTTGGTCGTGAAATTGCTTACAGAACTGTTTTTGGAGATAAGCAGGTTGTACTTCTTTCAGATATTGAAAAAGAAAGATTAGAAAATGAAATCAGTATAATAAAAGACGAAATTATTAATAATAAGTCTTTTTGTATGCTTTTGTCTGTTGACGGACTTCCGTTTGATTTTTCTTTTACAAATATCCGTCAGTATGGCACAACACTTAATAAAAAAGAATATGATTCTGTATCAGAGCTTCTTGATGATTTTTATTTTGAGAAAGATAAAATAAACAGAACAAAACGAAAGGCTGCTGATTTATTCAAGCTTCTTAACAGTGCAACCGAAAGAACATCAAGAAAAATCAACAATAGAAAAGCTGAACTTGAAAAAAGTGAAAATCGTGAAGAAATCCGTATTTTTGCTGAACTTATAACTGCAAATCAATACAGATTAACAGAAAAAGCCTCTGTTTACAGGCTTGAGAATTATTATGATAACAATAATCTGATTGATATTCCAGCAAATCCTGCATTAAGTCCTTTACAAAATGCTCAAAAGTATTTTAAAGAGTATAAAAAGGCTGTAAATGCAGAAAAATTGCTTTATAACCTTATTGAAGAAGGTGAGCAGGAGTTAGTTTATCTTGACTCTGTTCTTGATAATTTATCCCGTGCAGAAACTGAACAAGAAATAACGGAAATTCGTGATGAGTTGGAGCAGGGCGGATATCTGAAAATCAAAAAGGGAAATAAAATCAAGAAGGAAAAACCACTTCAACCACTTGAATTTTTGTCAAGTGACGGCTTTAAAATTTTAGTGGGAAGAAATAATATTCAAAATGATATTCTTACATTAAAAACTGCAAAAAATTTTGATATGTGGCTTCATATTCAGAAGTATGCAGGGTCACACACGGTGATTATTGCCGATAAAAAAGAAATAACTGAAACTGCTATTTATGAGGCAGCGTGTATTGCAGCATATCACAGTAAGGTAAAGGATTCATCATCCGTTGCAGTTGATTACACAATAGTCAAAAATGTAAAGAAACCTACAGGAGCAAAACCCGGCAAGGTGATTTATAACACTTATAACACCATATACGTTACTCCTGAAAAAGAATTGATTGAAAAATTGAAAACGGAATAAATAATACCGAGAAACTTAATTGCTTCTCGGTAATTTTTTATTTATCCAATTGTACTGAATGGTCATAAACAGGATACCATTTTGATGATGCAAAGTTTCTTGCTCTGAAAAGAATTTCATTTTCATATACTTCCATCTGGAAGCCCATTCCGCCCCAAGGCACACCGTATCTGTTGACAATCATATATGTTGGAAGATTTACATAAGTCACTCCGTTGTGCTTTTCAACACAAGAAAAACCAAAAGCATTTTCAACCAATGGTCCGTTAATACCTGTATGCACATGACCACTGATAAACACAACATTTTTGTATTTTTCCATAATTGCTTTAACGGTATCGCTATTTTCATTAAGTCCGTTGTCAGGCCATATTGTATCAAGACCGTTTACACCGTTACAAGGAACATGACATACAACAAACATAGGTAAGTTTCTGTCAGAAGCCTCTTTAAGTGAGTCGTCAAGGAACTGAATCTGCTCTGCACTCATATCAGGAGTGTCCCAAGTGTCATCACCATCATCACAGAGAACAACAAAACGATAACCATTTACATCCATTTTATAATATGCCTTGTCAATTTTTTGTCCCGATGGATTGAGTCTGTTATATAAATCAACAAAACGCTGTCTTGCACCTTCCTGAGTTGTATCCTCAACATGACCTACATCGTGATTACCCATTGCAGTAACCCAATGTTCAGCACAGTCACTGTCAGCCATTATTTCAAAAAAGCTTGTGATTGATTCACCATCACCATAGTTTGTAAGGTCACCTGAAACGATTAAAGCATCAATGGTATCTCTTGAGCGTTCAAGGTCATTAAGTCCGTTTGCCCATACCCATTCACCAATAGGCCAGTCAACATCGATATGTATATCCGACATAATTGAAGCATTGAGAAGACAGTTGTCATACATTTCTTCAAATATAACGATTTCTTTTGTTGTTTCAATTGCATATTTGCAACATTCTTTTTTCGCATCAACAATATCTTCAAAGGTTAGTCCCGGAAATATTGTCAAAACTATTGCATTGATAATAGAAATTATGGATTTAATAGTATTAAGCATAATTTTTCTCCTCATTTTTTCTATATTGTACCATAAAATTTTAATAATGCAATAAAAAACTCCTCTTAATTTCTTAAGAAGAGTTTTAAACTATTTACATTTCATCATTTGTCGCTAACATTTCATTTCTACGGAATAAAAGTGATATGCACCATATACCTGCAAGAGCAACAAGAGTATAAATAATTCTACTGATTATTGCATCCTGTCCGCCGAAAATCCATGCAACAATATCAAACTGGAAAATACCGATTGCACCCCAGTTTATAGCGCCGATTACAACAAGAATCAATGAAATTCTGTCAAGCATTGTATTCACTCCTTAATAAATAACATTTTTATGTGCAACATTATTATGAGTAAATATAAACTTTTTATGCAAAATTAAAATTTAATTAATTTTTGTTTTTTCTTTTAAAATTTCAACCTTATCAGTCTTTTCCCACATAACATCACAGTCAGTTCTGCCAACGTGACCGTATGCCGCAAGCTGTTTATAAATAGGATTACGAAGTTTAAGATTATCGATAATTGCAGCAGGACGAAGGTCAAATACCTCATTTACAATGTCACCAAGGTCTGCGTCGCTGATAACACCTGTACCGAATGTGTCAACCATTACTGAAACAGGCTTTGCAACTCCAATAGCATAAGCTAACTGAATTTCGCATTTCTTTGCAAGACCTGCAGCTACAATATTCTTTGCAACATATCTTGCAGCGTAAGCAGCAGAACGGTCAACCTTTGTTGGGTCCTTACCTGAGAAAGCCCCGCCACCGTGACGAGAATATCCGCCGTATGTATCAACGATAATCTTACGACCTGTAAGACCTGAGTCACCCATAGGACCACCGATAACAAAACGACCTGTCGGATTTACAAAAATCTTTGTGTTTTCATCAATAAGATTTGCAGGAACAATTGGTTCAATAACATTTTTCTTAATGTCTTCACGAATCTGTGAAAGCTCAACATCAGCACTATGCTGAGATGATACAACGATTGCATCAATTCTTACAGGATTTCTGTCGTCATCGTATTCAACAGTAACCTGAGTTTTACCGTCAGCACGAAGATAAGGGAGAGTACCGTCTTTTCTTACCTTTGTAAGCTGAACAGCAAGCTTGTTTGCAAGTGAGATTGGCATTGGCATAAGCTCAGGTGTTTCGTCACAAGCAAAACCGAACATCATACCCTGGTCACCGGCACCGTGAAGATTATATGAATCATCATTACCTTCCTTAATTTCCATTGAATTGTCAACACCGAGAGCAATATCAGGTGACTGCTTGTCGAGAGCCACAAGAACAGCACAAGTGTTTCCGTCAAAGCCTTTATCACTGTGGTCATATCCGATTTCAAGGATAGTATTTCTTACGATTTCAGGAATATTAACCTGAGCCTTTGATGTGATTTCACCCATAACAAGAACCTGTCCTGTTGTAACAGTTGTTTCACAAGCAACTCGTGACATAGGGTCCTGTGCAATCATAGCATCAAGAATTGAATCGGAAATTTTGTCACAGATTTTGTCAGGATGACCTTCTGTAACTGATTCAGATGTAAATAAAAATTTAGCCATATTCTTTTCCTCCAAAACTTAAAAAAGATAAGCACCCATAAGGGTGCCATAGATTAACAACCTTATATCTCGGAAAATCCGCAGGAATTAGCACCTTGCAAAAAGCAGGTTGCCGGGTTTCACAGGGCCAGACCCTCCACCACTCTGCATAAGGGAAATATTCAGTTCCTATATATTTTATCACATTATATTATAATGTCAACTACATTGTATATTTTTTTATTGCTTTTTCCAAGACTAAATATATTGGGAAAAATGGAACAATATTGAAAAGAGCCTTAATAGAATTAAGAGTAGTTGAACCCCATACACCTGCCCAATATGTTTCGCTGACAAGTGGAAAGCCCATAATCTTATAGAAAATTGGTGTAAAAATCATATTTGCAATCCAACCAACAATAATAGCGATGACAATTGTAATGGCAGATGCAAGAATGTATGTTTTGAATGTGATTTTATTCTCTTTAAATACTTTTTTGAATACATTAATAAATCCCCACATAGATAAAATCATACTGCTACCGAGGATTATATTCATTATTTCACCGATTCCCACAGTTGATGTTCTTGTAAGGTGAATAATATTCTTTACAACTTCAATTAAAATACCGTGAACAGGACCAAGAATTACACCTGTAAGAATTGCAGGGAAGTCAGATAAATCTACTTTTAAATGACTGACACCCGGTACAATATTAAGTTCAGGAAAAACCATATAAATAACAATTGCTATGGCGGTCATAAGACCAACAACAGTTATTTTAAAGTTTCTTTGATTTCGTTTGTTTGACATAATAATCTCCCTTTCATTTATCAGTTGTCAAACAGAAAAACCCTGCTGAAAGCAGCAGGGCTAATGTAACAAAATGTTGCATCTTCTTTCATCCGGACTATACCGTCGGTTTAGGAATTACACCTAATCAGCAAAATGCTCGTGGACTTTAACCACCGGTGGAGAATTTCACTCCGCCCTGAAGACAACTAATATTCAATATATTTTATGATTTTATTATATCACTGTGATTTTGATTGTCAATACTGTTTTTCTTATAGCTTAAAAACGAAATTGCAATAATCATCAGAATCGGGAAAAATGAGCCGAAGCCAAGACCTGTTTTAAGGGATTCTGCAGAGGAAACACCTTTGGCAAACTGAATTGACATAAAGCTGATAACCCAAGGGCCAGAAGTACAGCCTGTATCACCTGAAAGTGCAAGAACGCTGTACATTGAGCCGCCACCCTTTGGGAAAAGCTTTGCTGCAAGACTTAATGTTGCAGGCCACATAATGCTGACGGTAATTCCGGTAAATGCACAGAATAACAATGAAATAACTGAATTGTCAATAAAACAAGTGCCGAGATAACACAATGCACAAAGTCCTGCTGAACAGGTGAGAGCAGTTTTAAGGTTTATTTTTTCACCAAGGAAGCCGAATATCATTCTTCCTGTACCCATAAGCACTGCAAAAAGGCAAGGACCTAACAAATCGCCTGTCATTTTTGACACCTTAAGACCTGCTTCGGCAAAATATGATGACCACTGTGACATTCCTATTTCAGAAGCACCTGAGCAAATCATTATTATAATCAATAAAATAAACTGTTTTGAAAACAGCATTTTGAAGAAAGGTTTTTTTTCTTCTTCTGTAAGGTTTGGTTCAATTGGTACTGAAATGAAATTTATCGTATTGATAAGTGGGATAATTGACCATAAAACAGGTGCAATATACCACAAGTCATCACCGAGAGCCTTAATCATTATTGTTGTAAGGAATACAACAAACACCTGACCCCAACAATAAAATGAATGTAAAAGGCTCATTTCTGCAGTTTTCTTTTCACCGGGAATTGACTCAACAATAGGACTTATAATTACTTCTGTAATACCACTGCCGATAGCAGAAAGAATAATTGAAATAACTATTCCTATATAGGCATTATCTAAAACATTTGGTAAAATTCCAAGACATAAAAGACCTATGGATGCAATTCCCTGCGACATAATCGCCAATGGCTTGTATCCGATTAAATCAACAAATTTAATCGATAAAGTATCTACAAGAAGTTGAGTTGCAAAATTTATTGTTATTAAAAGTGAAAGCTTTTGGAGTGTAATATCAAATTTATCACTGAATATGACAAATAAAAGGGGAGCAATGTTATTGATAATTCCTTGAACTAAATATCCTGTGTAACAGGCAGTTTTAGTTCCTGTAAATGTTCTTTGTTTCATTTTTATACCCTTGTGATTATTGCTTCTATATTTCCTTTAATTGTAAATGTTCCATAACTTGCAGGGATGAAAAGACTGTCACCCTTTTTAATGTCAATTCCGTCAATTGTGCCCACACCGTCAGTAACTAAAACAGATACAAATGATTTTTCGTCTGCAACTCCGTCAAAAAAGTCCTTGATACTAACTTTTTTAACGCTGAATAAATCACATTCTGTAAGTAACTGTGTTGAATAGTTATCATATTCAACTAATTCACCCTGAGGGTCTGTTGAGCGTGTTGGCGGAACGCAATTTGTAACATCAATAGCCTTTTCAACGTGTAATTCTCTCGGTTTTCCGTCAGCACCAACACGACCGTAGTCGTAAACTCTGTATGTAGTATTAGAATTCTGCTGAATTTCAGCAAGGAGAATACCACTGCCGATAGCGTGAAGAGTTCCTGCCTCAATAAAGAATAAATCACCTTTTTTAACCTTAACCTTGTTTACAGTTTCAAGGAATGTGTTATCAGCAATTTTTTCTTTAAATTCCTCACTTGAAATTTCACGGTTAAAACCGTAAATAAGCTCTGCACCTTCATCACAATCAAGAATATACCAGCACTCTGTTTTGCCGTATTCCTTTTCAACTCTCATAGCGTACTCATTGTCAGGATGAACCTGAACAGATAAATCATTTTTAGCGTCAATAAGTTTTATGAGAATCGGAAAGTATTCAAACTTATTACCGTTTTCGCCTAAAAAGTCAGGGTTAGTTTTAACTACTTCAGTTAAGGTTTTACCTGCGAATTCACCATTCTCAACTGTGTTTTCACCGTCTTTATGACAAGAGAGCATCCAACCTTCAGCAAGCTTTGTAAGGTCAGACTCAAAACCATATTCATCACGAAGCTTTGTCCCACCCCAAAGGTAATCTTTAAATACAGGGTTTAATTTTAAAATATACATAAAAACACTCCCAATTATTTTTCAAAGTATTTTAACATATATATTATTTCTTTTCAATAATTGATTATTAAAATGTTACTTGGTCGTTTTTAAAATTATAGTTTGTCGGGGAGTTGCCTTCCCCTTGAGGGGAAGGTGTCACCGTAGGTGACGGATGAGGTGGAAAAGTTGTTTTACATTGATAATTAACGGTTGCTAACGCAACCTACACCTCATCAGTCTGCTTCGCAGACAGCTTCTCCTCAAGGAGAAGCCTACTCGGATAAACTCCAATTTATCATTGTAAATATCATTATTTATGATATAATATCCTTATACTATTTATGGAGATTGAATATGAAACAAAATATTATTTTTTATTTTTCTGACCAACAAAGATATGACACAGTTAATAATGAAATTATGCCTAATCTTATGCAATTAGCAGATGAAGGCACATTTTTTGAAAACTGCTATACTTGTCAGCCTGTTTGTGGTCCTGCAAGAGCTTGCTTACAGACAGGAGTATATCCAACGGAATGTGGTTGTCACATTAACGGTATTCCGTTAAAAGACGATACAAAATCTCTTGCCGATTATTTTAATGAAAACGGATATGAAACTGCATATTTCGGAAAGCTTCATTTAGCATCGGGCAAAAACGGCGGGAAGAATATTAAATGCGAAAAAACAGCAATTCCTAAGGAACGCTTATGGGGATATAAGTATTTCCGTGGTGCGGATGTTCTTGAATTTACTTCTCACGGATATGACGGATATGTTTTCGATGAAAATGGTAATAAAATTGAATTTCAAGGATATCGTGCTGACAGAATAAATGATTTCGCAATTGAATATATAGAGAATTATAATTCAGACAAACCTTTCTTTATGTTTGTTTCACAGCTTGAACCTCACCATCAGAATGACCACAACAGATTTGAAGGACCAAAGGAAAAGGTTAAAAAATATAAGGATTATAAAATTCCTGAAGATTTAACTGAATTTAAAGGCGATTATAACGAAATGTATCCCGATTATCTTGCTGCGATTGAAAGTCTTGACGATAATTTAGGAAAACTTATAAAAGCACTTAAAGAAAAAGGAATATATGATAATACAACTATAATTTATACCTCTGACCACGGTTGCCATTTCAAGACAAGAAATATGGAATATAAGCGAAGCTGTCACGATTCATCAACACATATTCCGCTTGTTATTAAAGGTAACAATATTGAAAAGGGTGTAAGAGATAACAAAATTATAAGTCTTGTTGATTTGCCTCCTACAATTTTGTCTTTTGCAGATATTAAAATACCTGATTACTATCAAGGTACTGCAATTCAAAATGACAGCGAAAGTGAATGTGCGTTTATACAAATTAGCGAAAGTCAGTGTGGCAGAGCAATAAGAACAAAAGATTTTACATATTCCGTTTCGTCACCGTTGCCATTATCAAAATATTCAAATATTTATTTTGAGGATTATTTATACGACAATCGTGTTGACAAAGCACAGAAGAATAATCTTGTTAAATCAAAGAAATATGAACATATAAGAACTGAATTGAAGAATTTATTGAAAGAACAAATTAAGAAAATTGAAGGCAAAAAGCCTGTAATTCTTCCTGCGATTACATCAAAAAGAAAATAAAATGCAAATTTTGTTGTCAAATTATTCAAATTTAGGGGGATTTTTTTCGTATATTTGAATAAAATGCAGTTTTTTCAATATTCACTTGCAAAATTCATGCATATATTATAAAATATAAAATCGAATTATACTTTCGGAGGTTTATCCAATGTTTTTAAAGGAAATGAGTAAAGAACAGCTTACGGCTCTTAAAAATGAATTGACAGCAAAATATGATGAGGTTAAACAACAAGGTCTTTCACTTGATATGTCCCGTGGTAAGCCGGGAAAAGACCAACTTGACCTTACTACTGATATGCTTAATGTTATGGTTAATGATGATGACTGTAAAGCTGAAAACGGTTTTGACTGTCGTAACTACGGTGTCCTTGACGGTATTCCTGAATGTAAAAAGCTTTTTGCAGACTTGCTTCAGGTAGATACAAAGAATATTATTATCGGTGGTTCATCAAGTCTTAATCTTATGTATGACTACCTTAATCAGTGTATGTTCATGGGTGTTGCAGGGTGTGAACCTTGGAACAAACAGGGTAAAGTTAAATTCATTTGTAACGTACCGGGCTATGACAGACATTTTGCTATCACAGAATATTTCGGAATTGAAATGATTTCAGTTGAAATGAATAATGACGGACCTGATGTTGAAAAAATCAAAGAACTTGTAAAAGACCCAATGGTTAAGGGTATGTTCTGCGTTCCAAAGTATTCAAATCCTAACGGCGTAACATATAGTGATGATGTTGTAAAAGCACTTGCTGCACTTAAACCTGCAGCAAAGGATTTCAGAGTTATCTGGGACAATGCTTATATTATTCACGAGCTTACTGACACACCTGATATTCTTATGAACATTTTTGATGCTTGTAAGGAATTTGGCACAGAAGATTATTTTGTTGAATTTACTTCAACATCAAAAATCTCATTCCCCGGTGCAGGTGTTTCTGCTATTGCAGCATCTGACAAGAACATTGCAGAAATTAAGAAAAGACTTAATTTCCAGACAATCAGTTATGATAAACTCAATCAGCTTCGTCACGTTAAGTATTTCAAAAATCTTGACGGAATTAAAGCACATATGGATAAGCATGCAGAAATTATTGCACCTAAATTCAACCTTGTTCTCGAAATGCTCCAGAAGGAAATTGCTCCTTTGGGAATTGGCGAATGGGTAAAAGCAAAAGGCGGTTATTTCATCAGCTACAACACAATCGGTTGCAGTGCAAAGAGAATTGGTGAACTTTGCAAGGAAGCAGGTCTTGTGCTTACTACTGTTGGTGCAACATATCCTTATGGTATTGACCCTGAAGATAAGAATATCCGAATTGCTCCGACATTCCCATCTGTTGAGGACTTGGGAAAAGCAATGGAAGTATTCTGTCTTTGTGCAAAGCTTGCTGCAGTTGAAGCATTAGTATAAGGTGATTAAAATGTCAGACAATGCGGTAAAAATGAATAATTTTGTTTCTGCCGTAATAGTTTCGGCAGGTAATTCTTCACGAATGGGTGGGGTAAACAAGCAATTTCTTGAAATTAATAATATTCCTGTTATTGCTCATACAATCAAGGTGTTTGAAGCATCAGATTTAATTGATGAAATTGTTGTTGTTACCCGTGAATGTGATATTGAAAATATTAAAAACTTGATTTCACAGTATAATTTAAAAAAAGTTTCTGCTGTTGTTAAAGGTGGAGATACAAGACAGTTAAGTGTTTATAACGGTGTTATTAATACAAATAAAAATGCTGATTTTGTTGCTGTTCACGACGGTGCTCGACCGCTTGTTACGGAAAAGGTTATTGCAGACACTTTATATAAGGCATTTGAGTGTGGTGCTGCTGCCACAGGTGTTAAGGTGAAAGACACTGTTAAACAGGTTAATGATAATGACGATATTGTCAGGACTCCTGACAGAGCATATCTTCGTTTTATTCAGACACCTCAGGTTTTCAGTAAATCACTTTATCTTGAATCTGTTAACACGGTGGAAAACAGCAGGGATTTTACTGATGATTGTATGCTTATTGAAGCTTACGGCAAGATTGTAAAGTTTGTTGATGGTGATTATGAAAATATTAAAATCACAACTCCTGAGGATGTTGAATTGGCATTGAATTACCTTAATAGAAGGAGAGATAATAATGCTTAGAATCGGTCACGGATATGATGTCCATAAATTAGTTGAGGGCAGAAAACTCATTCTTGGTGGCGTTGAAATCGAAAACAACGGAATTGGTCTTTTGGGTCATTCTGACGCAGATGTACTTCTTCACGCCATTTCCGACTCACTTCTTGGTGCTTGTGCCTTAGGGGACATCGGAAAGCATTTTCCTGATACTGATGATGCCTATAAAGGTGCTGACAGTCTTGAGCTTCTTAAAAAAGTCGTTGAGTTGATTAAGTTAAAGGGATTTAAAGTCAACAATATTGATGCAACAGTTATTGCTCAGGCACCAAAACTTGCACCATATATTGATGAAATGAGAAGTAATATTGCTACGGCTCTTGGTGTAAGCGTTGATTATGTCAGCGTGAAAGCCACAACTGAAGAAAAACTCGGCTTTACTGGTGCTAAAGAGGGTATTTCGGCACACTGTGTATGTCTTGTTGAACAAAAAGAAAGAATTAAATTTATATAAAAGAATTACTCGTCAAACATAAGTTTGACGAGTTTTTTATCAAAATCTGATTATGTTCATAAAATATAACAGGTGATAAATGTGAACAGAGTAAATATAAAGTTTTCCTCCGTCACACATGCATTAAGAGCAAAGGAAATAATTGAACAAAACGGAGGGAAAGCAAATATAAGAAAGAATCCGAATCCGAAGCAAGGCGAAGGGTGTGGATATATTATTACGCTTTATGGGAATGTAGAAAAATATATAAATTTAATTAAAATAAACAAAATCAAATATATTGGAATTGGATATTTATGATTTATTTTGATAATAGTGCAACATCATATCCAAAACCCGATTGCGTTATAAATAGTGTTCAAAATATTATTACGAAATATGGTTCAAATTCAGGTCGTGGTGCATATGAAATGGCATTAGAAACGACGGAGCAAATATTTTTGTCAAGAAAAAAAGTTGCTCAGTTTTTCAATATGTCAAAAATTGAAAATGTTATTTTCACATATAATTGTACGACTGCATTAAATATGGCAATAAAGGGTATTGCAAAACAAGGATGTCATTTTATTATATCTGATTTTGAACATAATGCAGTAGTAAGACCATTGGTAACATTAAAAGAAAAAGGAATATGTGATTATAGCGTTGCGAAAGTTGAAGATGATATTTATTTAACATTAAGAAATTTTGAAAAGTGTATTAATAAAAATACAGTTGCAATTATTTGTACTGGTGCATCAAATGTATTTGGAATAATACCTCCTTATAAATCTTTAGCTGCACTTGCACACAAGCATGATCTTTTATTTATATTGGATTACTCACAAATAGCAGGTGTAATACCACTTGATTTAAGTAATAAAAATATTGATATTATTTGTTGTTCAGGACACAAAGGACTTTTAGGCTTATCTGGTGTTGGTTTATTATTGATAAACAATGATATAATGATAAATACAATTATCGAGGGTGGTACGGGAAGCAATTCAGAAGATTTATATCAACCTATTGTATATCCTGATAGATTGGAAAGTGGTACACCAAATATTGTCGGAATTATATCGTTATCAAAATCAATTGACTATTTAAATAAAGTTAAAGTAAATAATATTTATAAACACGAAATGGAACTTCTTAAATATCTTCAATATCATTTGATAAAGGAAAATAATATAAAATTTTATACAGACTTATTGGACAAAAAAAGATGTTATGCACCAATACTATCGTTTAATATTAAAAATATGCATAGTGAAGAGATAGCATCTTTATTATCTGCTGATGGAATTGCTGTAAGAGCAGGGTTGCATTGTGCACCGTTAGCTCATAAAAGTATGAAAACATTAAAAATTGGCACGGTAAGAATATCACCGTCGATATTTACAGAAAAAAATCATGTAGATTTATTAATAAATTCCTTAAGAAAAATTGCAAAATAGAATAACTTGTGATACAATATATTGTGAATATGTATATTCGTATTCAATTTAAAGTTTGTTTACGAATTTTTTACAATATATTGTATTATTTTATTTGAAAAGAGTGAGATAATTATGCTAGAACATTTTGGCACTTATTTTGAACAGATAAAAAGAGCGATTTTTTCTTTTAATTCTATTGGTGATATATTGGATGTTATTCTTGTTGCTTTTGTTATATATAGTGCTATTAAGTTAATAAAAGATACGAGAGCTTTTCAGTTAGTTAAAGGTGTAATTTTACTTGCTGCTGTTTACTTTGTAGTTTTATTATTGAATATGGAAGCAAGTAAGTATCTTTTAAGTTTGTTGTTTGGTAATTTGTTAATTATTCTTGTAATAATTTTCTCACCTGAAATTCGTCATGCTCTTGAAAGTGTTGGTAGAAGTTCTGTTTCTAATATAAACCTTTTTAATTTAAAAAATCGAGATGAAACAGCCATTCAGGAGTCAATTCAGGAATCTATTAATTCTGTTTGCAGAGCATGTAGTGAAATGAGTGATAAACAGATAGGTGCTTTAATTGTTTTTGAAAAAGAAACTATGCTTGGTGAAATTTCAAAGACGGGTACAGCATTAGACGCTTCTGTTACACCTGAATTAATTTGCAATATTTTCTTCCCAAAAGCACCTATGCATGATGGAGCTGTTATTATTAAAGAAGGCAGAGTTGTTTCTGCAGGTTGTATTCTTCCGTTAACAGGTCATAACAATTTGAGTAGTGAGCTTGGTACACGTCATAGGGCAGCGATTGGTATGAGTGAGAACAGTGACGCATTAGTTGTTGTAGTTTCTGAAGAAACAGGTATGATTTCTATTGCAGAAAAAGGTAACCTTAAACGTGACATTTCAGGTGGCGATTTAAGAGAGATTCTAACGAAAGCCTTTATAAAAGAAAATGATAAAGATAATAATAAGATTATAAAGATATTCAGAGGTAATAAAAATGAGCCAAAACAATAATGAAAATAAGAAAAATCTGTCATTTACCACATTGTTTAATGACAAAAGATTTATGCTTATTATTTCTTTTGTTATTTCATTTGTTTTGTGGATGTGGGTTGCAATTGAAAAGAGTCCTGAAACTCAACGTGTCATTACAGGTGTTCCTGTACAAATAAATCTTGAGAATAGTGTTCCTGAACAACTTGGATTAAATGTTTTTGGTAATTCAGAATTCACTATTGATGTTACTGTTAAAGGGAAAAAATATGTTACATCATCACTTACTGCAGATGATATTGAAGTAACTGCTAATACAAACTATGTTGATAGTTCAGGTATTAAAACACTTCAGCTCAAAGTTGCGCAAAAAGAAAATGATTCTGATTATGTGATTTCTTCATACTCAACAAATTATATTGAAGTGTATTTTGATACATATAAAGAAGTTGAACTCCCAATAGAAGGAAAAATTGAAACAAGTCTTGCAAATATTGTTCCGGAAGGTTGTATTGTTGGTGATACTGTTCTTTCAAAAAATACCGTACTAATCAGTGGACCGGCTACTGAAGTCAATAAAATTGTCAGTATTAATGCCAATATTTCAGTTGATGAAGTATTAGATAAAACAACAACATTTGACCCTGTATTCAAAATTGTAACAAATGATGGCTCCGTTCTTGAATATGTAAAAATGGAAACAGAAGAAAATGACATTACCGTAACAGTTCCTGTTCTTAAAGAAGTTGTGTTACCTGCTGTTGTTGATTTCAGAAATGCACCTGCGTATTTTATCAATAATCCACTTAAATATACTGTTTATCCTTCAAAGGTTAAGGTTGCAGTACCTGTTGACATGATAGATACTGTTACTGAATTTGTAGTTAGTACAATTGATTTTGCTGATATTTCAGGAAGTATCAACACATTTAATTTTGATATAAATCAAATTAATTCTACTTTTAAGATAACTGATGTAAGTATTACAAAATTTACAGTAAAAATTGATGCATCACAAATGGTATCAAGAACTATGAGTATTCCTTTAACAAATTTTGGTATTACACACACAAGAGATGATTACAATATTACAATCAATCAAGACAAGGATATTGTAATAAAGCTTCTCGGTTTGGAATCAGACATTAATAACATTACTGCTGAAGATATAAGGATAGACATTGATACTACCGAACTTGAGCTTTCTGAAAGTGTTACTGCCTTGCCTGGATATGTGAGAATTATGGGTGATTATCCTTGTTGGGCTGTTGGAAAATACGATGTAAAAGTAAAAGTTGATTCAAAATAACTGAAAAAACCTGATAAAGAAAATGTCGTTATGAAAACTCCAATAAGTGGTAAGTATAGGTCTTGCAGTTACTGATGAAATAATTAAAATGCATAATGGTGAAATGAAAATTGAAAGTACCGTTGGTGAAGGTACAACCATTTCAATAACTTTACCAATATAACAGTAAGGAGATTTTTAAATTGAGCAAAAAACAGCACAAAACTTCAATAGGCGGACAAGCGCTAATTGAAGGTATTATGATGAAGGGACCAAAAGGTACAGCAATGTCTGTTCGTTTACCTGATGGTACAATCGAAACTGAATTAGAAGAAAATAATAATCAAGGTAAAAAGGCTATATATAAAATACCTGTTGTTCGTGGTGTTTTTGCGTTTGCTGATTCAATGATTACAGGTTATAAGTATCTTATGAAATCTGCTGATAAGGCAATGACAGAGGAAGAAAAGCAGGAGGATATGTCAAAGTTTGATAAGTGGATTAATGACCACATGGGCGAGAAAATGATGGGAGTTATTACTGCTATTTCATCTGTTCTCGGTGTTGCACTTGCAATGCTTATTTTCCTTTATCTTCCCATTGAAACGGTTGATTTATTTGATACATACATTCTTAAAAGTGCAGATATTTCAAAGTTTCATCCATTAATTGAAGGTATTATGAGAATAGCGATTTTTATTCTCTATATGTATCTTGTTTCAAAAATGGATATGATAAAACGAGTTTTTATGTATCACGGAGCAGAGCATAAAACAATTTTCTGTTATGAAAATGGTCTTGAATTAACAGTTGAAAATGTTAAGAAAATGTCACGACTTCACCCAAGATGCGGAACAGCATTTATGTTCGTTATGCTTATTTTAAGTATGGCTGTGTCCTTCTCTCTTGTCGTTATTTTCCCTCAACTTGCAACTATCAACAAAATTCTTTGGATGCTTATTAAAATTGCCATTTTACCTGTAATTATGGGACTTGGATATGAGTTTATCAAATATGCAGGTAAGCACGAAAATGTTATGGTCAAAATTCTGTCCTATCCGGGACTTTTAATGCAGAGAATCACAACTGTTGAACCAACAGACGATATTATAGAAGTTGCTATTGAATCTATTAAAGCTGTTTTAACAGATAATCCTGAGGATGATATGATAAAATGACATTAAAGGATATTTATTTATATTGTACTGATGAATTACTTTTTACAGACTGTGCTGAATTTGAATCACAATGTTTACTTGAGGATATTTTAGGATGTTCTAAAGAACAAATATTTCTTAACGATGTACAACTTGATGATACTGATTTTGAAAAGATTAAAAACGCAGTAATCAGAAGAAAAAAAGGTGAACCGCTACAATACATTCTTGGTAAATGGGATTTTTATGATTTAACCTTTAGTGTAGGTGAAGGTGTATTAATTCCAAGACCTGAAACAGAAATACTTGTTGATTTTGCGTTAGAAAAGCTTAAAGATATTCCCAATCCCGTTATTTACGATTTGTGTTCAGGTTCAGGATGTATCGGTCTTACAATTGCAAAGCACAGACCTGACGCAAAAGTTTATCTTCTTGAAAAAGAGAGAAATGCTTTAAGATATTTATTGAAAAATAAGGTGAATTTAGAACTTGAAAATGTAACTGTAGTTTTTGATGATTTATTTACAGTTGACTTATCACTGTTTCCTGAAGCAGATTTGATTCTTTCTAATCCGCCATATATCAATTCGGATGAAATTGCAACTTTACAAAAGGAAGTTTTGTTTGAGCCTTCATCGGCACTTGACGGTGGTGACGACGGTCTTATGTTTTATCGTTGCCTTGCTGACAGATGGTGTGATAAGGTGAAAAACAGCGGCTTTATGGCGTTTGAATGCGGTGAGGAGCAGAGTAAGCCTATTATCGACATTTTTCACGACAAAATTGTTGATAGTAATGTGATTTTTGATTTCAATAATATTGACAGAATTGTAACATTTGGAATATAATAATATTTTAGAAAACTGAGAGGAATTTCAGATGATTTTAGATATTTTAAGAGGTAATGGAGATGGTCTTAGCCTTCTTATTACTTTTTTCTCACGATTATTCGTAATATTCTGTACAATGCCTGTACATGAGTATGCCCATGCTTTAATCGCTACAAAGCTCGGTGACCAGACACCTCGTTTATCAGGCCGTTTAACACTTAATCCTATGGCTCATATTTCACCTTTGGGTGCTATTATGATTTTTCTTTGTGGATTTGGTTACGCAAAGCCTGTAAACGTAAATCCTCGTAATTTTAAAGACCCTAAAAAAGGCATGGCTTTAACTGCTATAGCTGGTCCAATATCTAATCTTATAATGGGATTTGTTTTTATTTTTATTGCAACACTTATATCTAATCTTGCTAATACTTCGTCTACGATGATATATGCTATATATTATTTTCTTACTTTTGCAGGTGTTGTAAATGTAAATCTTGCTGTCTTTAATCTCTTGCCAATACCACCTTTGGACGGTTCAAGAATTTTACAGCTTTTAATTCCTTCGAAGTATTACTATAAATTTTTACAGTATGAAAGATATATTGTATTGGTTGTCTTTGTTTTAATTATGACAGGTATTCTTTCAACACCACTTTCTTTTGTTTCAAGTTTAATTATTAATTTGTTCACAAATATTGCAAGCTTACCATTTAAAATGATATAAGGAACGATTATGGAAAAAATATCATATAAAATAGATGTTTTTGAAGGTCCTATGGACTTGCTTCTGCATCTTATTTCAAAGCATAAATTGAATATATATGATATTCCGATTGTCACTCTTGTTGAGCAGTATGTTGATTATGTTCGACAGATGCAGGAGGAAGATATGTATGTCGCATCTGAATTTTTAGAAATGGCGGCACGTTTGGTATACTTGAAATCAGTTTCTTTACTTCCTGTTTATACTGAAGCAGAAGAACTAAAAAATGAGCTTCAGGGAGAGTTAATCGAATATAGAGATATGAAATTAATGGCTGAAAAATTATCAGAAAATACTGAAGGTTTTTCTTCATATATCAGGAAACAAGAGAAAATTGAAGTTGACCAGACTTATAAAAGATTTCATGAAATTGGTGAACTTTTTAATGCTTATATTTCTGCTGCAGGTAAGAAATTAAATCAATTACCTCCACCGATTGAAGCTTTTCGAGAAATTGTTGTTAAAAAGGTTGTTTCTGTCAGTTCAAAAATTACAAATATTTTTAAGAAACTATCTTCAAAGAATAAAAAAACAAACTGGAAATCTTTATTTACAGACGCAGAATCTCGTTCTGATATGGTTGCTACTTTCTTAGCTTTATTGGAACTTACTAAATCAAAAAAAGTTAAGGTTGTAGGTGATGGGGAAGAAGCCCAGGTTGAACTTATAGATTCAGATTTTACAGATATAAGTGAGGAATGGAGTTAGTATGAAAGCAAGTAAATTACAGGCTGCTGTTGAAGCAATTCTTTTTGCTTCTGGTGAACCCGTTGAACTTGATAAAATTGCAGAAGTGCTTGAAATTGAGCCGGATGTTTGTGAACAGGTTGTTTTAAATCTCTCTGCTAAACTGGACGAAAGAAATAGTGGTATTTGCGTTCTTAAACTTGATAATATGTATCAGCTTTCATCAAGAACTGAATATGCGGAAGTTATTCGTGATGTTCTAGAATTAAGAAAAAATACACCATTATCGTCTGCTGCTTTTGAAGTTCTTGCCATAATTGCATACAATCAGCCTGTTACAAAGTCTTTTGTTGAACAAATTCGTGGGGTTGATTGCAGTGGTGTTATTTCTACACTTTGTCAAAAAAAACTTATTGAGGAAAAAGGCAGACTTGATTTACCAGGCAGACCGTTAGTTTATGGAACAACACCGGATTTCTTAAGATGCTTCTCAATTTCTTCTCTTGATGAGTTACCAGATTTACCACAAAAAGACGATGAAATAAAAGAAGACGAGCAAAATGTTGTAGAACAAAGTATTATTACTGATTAAAAATTATTACTTTTTTAAAGGAGGTGTTCTTTTGACTTTCTTATACGTTTTATTAGGAATAATTGCATTTTTTGTTATTCTTTTAAGTATTCGTATTACAATAAATGCAGAGTATTTTGATGAATTTAAATTAAGTATTTCATGGTTATTCTTGAAAATTCAGATTTTACCTTCAAATAAAAAAGATAAATCACAAAAAGAAAAGAAACCGAAAAAAGAAAAACCAGCAAAAGAACCTTCTCCCGAACCAGAACCTGACCCGGATGAACAATCCACAGAGAAAAAAGAAAATATTTTTGTTAAGTTTTATAATAATCAAGGATTTGATGGTGTAATTGAACTTATTAATAACGCAGCTTCGACACTTGGTAAAATGTTTAACTCCTTCAAAAGACATATAGTCATTCGTGAGTTATATTTATTTATGACTGTTACAGGTGGATGTGATGCTGCAGAGACTGCTATGGAATACGGCAGAATATGTCAGAAAGTATTTCCTGCTATGGGTTATATCTGCTCAAATTTTCCGATTAAAAAATACGATGTGGAAATTGAGCCAGATTTTATCGGTACTAAAAATTCAGCACAATTTGCAACATCAATACATATAAGACCAATCTTTTTCATAAATGCAGTTTTTGTTCTTGTTTTCAGATTAGTCTTTAAGGTTGTATTAAAATTCCTGAAAGGAATTAAAAATAAATCAAAAAATCAAAATATAAATGAAGGTGGTGCTTTATGATGAAAGAAAAGTCATCAGCAGCAGGAATTCTCGAATCAACAATTGAAAAGGTAAAAGACCTTGTAAATGTTAGTACAATTATTGGTGAACCAATGAAAGTAGATGGTGGAGTTACAATAATTCCTGTTTCAAAAGTTACATATGGCTTTGCTTCAGGCGGTTCTGACTTTCCATCAAAATCTAATCAGGATATTTTTGGTGGTGGCGGTGGTGCCGGTGTAACAATTCTTCCTGTTGCATTCCTTGTAATTGATGCTTATGGTAATGTTGATGTCAAGCATATTACAGCTTTTGATAATGCTGCAGAACGCATTGTAGGCCTTGTACCTGAAATGTTTGATAAAGTATCAAATGCAGTTAATAAAGCTAAAATGGACAAGGCTGTAAATACAGCAATGACAAGTGTTTCTGCTGAAGAAACAGCAGAATAAAATTATATTGTTATTCAATCAGCGTTGAGGGATAATATCTCTCAACGGTGATTCTATGTTATTATACTGACAAATTTTAAAGGTATTAGGTGTAGTTATGGCAGATAATAAAGTCAGACTTCAAAAGTATTTGTCTGAATGTGGAGTTGCTTCACGAAGAAAAGCTGAAGATTTGATTGCAGCAGGCAAAGTTAAAGTTAATGGTAAACCTGCTACTATTGGTGATAAAATTGACCCTGGTCATGATACCGTTGTTGTTGCTGGTAAGAAAATCAAAAAGAGCAAAAAAAATACCTATATTATGCTTCATAAACCAAGAGGTTTTATTACAACTTTAAGTGATGAAATGGGCAGAAAATGTGTTGCACAGCTTATTGAAGATGTTGGCACAAGAGTTTATCCTGTTGGCAGATTAGACAGAGATTCTGAAGGTTTATTATTACTTACAGATGATGGTGAGTTTGCTAACGCTTTAACTCATCCGACTCATCATGTTCCAAAGACATATCGTGTCACAATAAGACCAACTATTACTGACGAACAAATTACTGCTTTAACAACCGGTATTGAAATTGACGGTAGAATGACAATGCCATCTGAAGTACGAGTTTTAGAGAAAAAAGAAGGCAGAGTTGTACTTGAAATTATTATTTATGAAGGACGAAACCGACAAATCAGAAAAATGTGTGAAGCTTTAGGACTTGAAGTTGCAAGACTTAAGAGAACACAAATCGGTTCGGTTAAACTTGGTATGCTTAAACAAGGAGATTGGCGCAATCTTACAGAGGAAGAAGTGCATAAGCTTACAGTTGCTGCCTCACTTGATAGAAAGAATATAAAACAATGATTATTTATAAACCTGTTAGTGATATTGAAAAAATAAAAGATTTATTTGATAATGATTTAATTGATGACAAGAGTGTTTATGGTGGTTATGTTGGATTTGATGAAGACGGTACTGACGTTGGTACTTGTTTAGTCAAAATAGATGGTTATAACTGTTATTTTATTTTTATTGAATGTGATTTTTCTGATAAACTTCTTGTTGAAGGCTTCTTAAGAGCTGGATTGAATTATTGTGCAAACAGAAATGCTTATATGTGTTATTGTGAAATTGAAGAAATTTCTGATGTTCTGACACATTTAGGTTTTGAAAAAAATGATGGTTTTTATAGTGGCGATATTCCTACGCTTTTAAAGGGAAGTTGCTGTAAATAACTTATGGAGTTGAATATATGATTAGAAGTATGACCGGATATGGCCGTTCACAGGCTGTAGTCGATACTATGAATATAACAGTTGAACTTAAAAGTGTTAATCACAGATATTTTGAGTTCAATTCTCGTGTTCCAAGAAACTACGGATTCCTTGATGAGAAACTGAAAAGCTATATTGGTTCACGTGTATCAAGAGGCAAGGTTGAATGTTATGTTTCAGTAGAAAATCTTGAAGATGACGAAATTGAAATTCTTGTTAATCATTCTCTTGCAAAATCTTATCTTAATGCTTTAAAAGACCTTGCAGAAACAAACGAATTGAATTTAAGAGATGACCTTGCAATGTCTTCTTTGGCTCGTTATAACGATATTTTTACAGTACATAAGCAAGAAGCAGATGAAGAAAAAATCTGGAATGCTGTAAAATCAGTTGCTGAAACTGCTGTTGATAAGTTTATTGCAATGCGTGAAACTGAAGGCGAAAAGCTTAAAAATGATGTTATTTCAAGAGCTGACCTTATTCTTGAAAAAGTTGCTGTAATTGAAGAACGTTCACCTGAAACAGTTAAAGAATATAATGATAAATTACTTGCAAGGATTAATGAATTTTTATCTGATGTTCAGGTAGATGAACAGAGAATCCTTACTGAATGTGCAATTTTTGCTGATAAAGTTGCTGTGGCTGAAGAAACTGTCAGACTAAGAAGCCATATTGATCAGTTACGTCAGTTTTTAGAAAGCACTGAAGCAGTCGGAAGAAAAACTGATTTTCTCGTTCAGGAAATGAATCGTGAAGCTAATACAATTGGCTCAAAAGCACAGGATGTTACAATTGCTCGAAATGTTATTGATATTAAAGCAGAGATTGAGAAAATCAGAGAACAAATTCAGAATATAGAATGAGGTTTAATTATGAAATTGGTCAATATCGGTTTTGGTAATGCAGTTAATGCTGACAGAGTTATTGCTGTTGTTTCAACAGATTCTGCACCTGCAAAGCGTATTATCGCTCAGGCTAAAGAAAAAAATATGCTCATTGATGCGACTCAGGGGCGAAAAACTCAGGCAATACTTATTATGGATAGTGACCACGTTGTTTCTACATATCTTAAGGCAGAAACAATATTAAACCGTAGTGAATTGGAGGGGACAGGATATGGGGAATAAAGAAGGCTTACTTATTCTTTTTTCAGGACCTTCAGGAGTCGGCAAGGATACGGTTCTTGATATTGTGTTAAATAAGAATAAGGATTTACAGAAATCAATTTCACTTACAACAAGAGATATAAGAGAAAATGAAACTAATGGTAAAGACTATTATTTTATTTCTGTTCCTGAATTTGAAAGAATGATTGCTGATGGTGAAGTTCTTGAATATGCTCAATATGGTTCTAATCTTTACGGAACTCCAAAAGGACCTGTTGATAAATGGTTAAGTGAAGGTAAAAATGTAATATTAAAAATCGAAGTTCAGGGTGCAGAAAACATAAAAAAACTTTATCCTGATTCAGTTGGAATATTTTTATTGCCACCTTCAATGGATGTACTCGAAAATCGACTTCGTTCAAGAGGGACTGAAGATGAAGATGATGTTAAAAAACGTCTTGAAATTGCTCAGAATGAAATGCGTAAAAGCAAGAGTTATGACTATTTTGTAATAAATGAAGACATCGATAGTGCTTCTGATGATGTTCTTACAATAATTAAAGCACTCGATTTTTCAAATAAAAGAATGAATAATTATATAAGTGAGGTAATAGATAATGTTTAATCCTGATTTAAGAAATGTACTTAAGAATCACACAAGTAGATATTCTCTTGTTACAGCAATTGCTAAAAGAGCAAGAGAAATTTCAACTGATGCGCAGGAAAATGGCGAAATTCTCAATGATAAGCCAGTTAGTATTGCATTAGATGAAATTATTACAGGTGAATTTGAGGTTATTGAACCTGAAGAAATTCGCAATATATAAGAATAAAAATTAAATATAAATATTTGAGGAGGGCAGAATATGGGGCTTTTAACTGTTGCAAAAGTTGCTGTGGAAAATACGGCATATTCTTTTGATATGTTATTCGATTATTCTGTCCCTGATTATTTATATGAAGAAGTTTTACCCGGTAAAAGAGTTCTTGTCAGATTTGGAAATTCTTCAAAAACACGAGTTGGAATTGTTTTTTCAGTTCAATGTGGTGTTTCTTCTGTTAAGGTATTGAAAGATATATCGTCTGTCATAGATGATGAACCCTTGTTGACTCGTGAAATGCTTAAAACAGCTAGTTTTATTCGTGACAGATATTTTTGTACTTATTTTGATGCGTGTAAATTGTTTTTACCATTGGGACTTTCAATGTCCGTCAACACTCTTTATGCTGTTAATCCAAGTTTTAAAGGAATAGTAGCAGGCGAATCAGAAAATAGAATTTTTGATTTTCTTAAAGATAAAAAGTCTTTTATAAAATGTGATAGAATTATCTCTGAGTGTGGAATTAAGAAGAATTCTTCTATACTTGATAGAATGGTTGAAACAGGTATTCTTTTAAGAAATATTGATACCCATAGAAGAGTAAATGATGCGACTATCAAAATGGTTAGGTTAAAGATTAATCCCGAAACTGAATTGGAATTACTTGATGGTCTTACTAAAAAACAAAAAGAAGTTTTCAATATTTTATCTGATGTTGGTGTTGCATCTGTAAAAGAATTATGTTATTTTACTGGTTTTTCTGTTGCAGTAATAACTGCATTGGAAAACAAAGGTGTTATTGAGTTATATGACGACGAGATTTTCAGAGCACCATATGAAAATAATTACGATTACGGCGAAGTAAAAGAGATTATTCTTTCAAAGGAACAAAATGATGCTTTTGATGGACTTTTATCATTATATAAGGATAACTCACCTAAAGGTGCTTTATTATACGGTGTTACAGGTAGTGGAAAAACACAAATTTATCTTAAACTTATTGATGAGGCTTTGAAATCAGATAAAGGAATTGTTGTTATGATTCCTGAAATATCACTAACTCCTCAAATGCTTTCATTGTTTTATGAGAGATATGGTGATAAAGTAGCGGTTTTTCATAGTTCACTTTCAATTGGTCAGCGTCTTGATGAATGGAAGAGAATTAAAGGGGGAGAGGCAAAAATTGCAATTGGTACTCGTTCTGCAATATTTGCACCTTTTGATAAACTTGGACTAGTTATTATTGATGAAGAACAGGAACATACATATAAATCAGAAATGTCACCAAGATATCATGCAAGAGAAGTTGCTCAATATAGAATTGGTTGTCATAATGGACTTCTTGTTCTTGCTTCTGCTACACCATCAATTGATACATATACAAAGGCTCAATGTGGTGTATATTCTTTTTTTGAACTTAAAGAAAGATATGGTAATGCAGTTTTACCAGATGTACAGACAATTGATACAACATATCAAAGTGATATGGTCCTTGAAAATGTCAGCAAACAATTAGCTGATGAAATTAAAGATAACTTTGATAATAAGAAACAAACAATTCTTCTTTTAAATAGACGAGGATATAACACTTATGCTTCATGTAGTGAATGTGGTACAGTTGCAACTTGTCCGAATTGTAGCATTTCTCTTACATATCATATAAAAAACAATCGTCTGATGTGTCATTATTGTGGTTATTCAGTACCGTATTCAAAAAAGTGTAATAACTGTAATAATGAATCAGTTAACTTCAAAGGTATGGGAACACAAAAACTTGAAGAAGAATTAAGTTTGATTGTTCCTGATGCTAGAATATTACGTATGGATACTGATACAACAAGTTCAAGATATTCTTATGAGAAATATTTTAAAAGCTTTGAAAATGGTGAATACGACATCCTGGTCGGTACTCAAATGGTTGCGAAGGGGCTGAATTTCCCTTACGTTACTCTTGTAGGCGTTTTAAGTGTTGACCAGATGCTTTATAATGATGATTATAAAAGTGGCGAGAGAGCGTTTGACTTAATTACTCAGGTTGTTGGTCGTAGTGGTCGAGGTAATCATCCAGGGAAAGCATTTATACAAACGGCATATCCTGATAGTGAAGTTGTTCTGATGGCAAAAAATCAAGACTATAAATCTTTTTATAATGTTGAAATTCCAATCAGAAAAAGTATGGTATATCCACCATTTTGTGATTTATGTGTAATTGGCTTTTCCTCTGAAAAAGAATATTTAGTTAATAAAAGTGCATCAGATTTTTTGGATGATTTGAAAAAAATACACTCTGAAAATTATTGTGAATTAAAAATAATTGTCTTAGGTCCTGTTACTCCAAGAATTTCAAAAATTGGTGGTAAATATAGAAGCAGAATTATTATTAAATGTAAAAATGATAAGAAATTCAGGAATATGATTAGTGAACTATTAAAGAAATTTACAAAAGATAAGAAAAATAATGTAAATATTTTTGCTGATATTAATCCTGAAAGTATAATATAAGGAGATAAAAATGGCTATTAGAAATATAAGAGTAGAGGAAGACCCTATTTTAAGAAAAAAGAGCAGAGTTGTTGAAAATTTTGATGAAAGACTTTGGCAACTCCTTGACGATATGAAGGATACTATGTATAAGGCAGAAGGTGTCGGGCTTGCTGCTGTTCAGGTTGGTATTCTTAAAAGAGTTGTTGTTATAGATGTAGGTGATGGTGTAATGGAACTCATCAACCCTGAAATAGTTGAAAAAGGTGGTGTTCAATGTAGTGCCGAAGGATGCTTATCTTTGCCAGGAAAACAAGGAACAACCATCAGACCTATGAATGTCAAAGTAAAAGCACAGAACAGAAACGGTAATTGGTGTGTATATAAAGGTACAGAACTCAAGGCAAAAGCATTCTGTCACGAAATTGACCATCTTGACGGAATTTTATATATTGATAATCTTGCATCAGAAGAAGAAATTAAAAAGTATTGTAAGGAATAATTTTTATGAGAATTGTATTTATGGGAACACCCGATTTTGCTGTTCCTTGTCTTAAAGCATTAATTGATAGTGAAAATAAGGTTGTTGGTGTATTTACTCAACCCGATAAACCAAAGGGTAGAGGATACGAACTTGCACCTCCGCCAGTGAAGGTTTGTGCAATTGAAAACAATCTTGAGGTTTTTCAACCAAACTCGATGAGAGATGGTACAGCACTTGAAATTATAAATTCTCTCAATGCTGATTTGATTGTAGTTGTTGCTTTTGGTAAAATTTTACCTAAAGAAATTCTTGAAAGTGTTAAACATGGTTGCATAAATATTCACGCATCATTACTTCCTAAGCTTCGCGGTGCTGCACCGATTCAATGGAGTATTATAAACGGTGATACTGTAACGGGTGTTACTGCTCAGCAGATGGATATCGGCATTGATACAGGTGATATTCTAATGATAAAAGAGTTCAAAATTCCTGAAGATATGAATGCAGGCGAACTTTTTAATACATTGTCATATATGGGTGCTGAAGTATTAACGGAAACAATTGAAGCAGTTAAAAATAATACATTAAATCCCGTTAAGCAGGATGATTCACAATCAACTTATGCTTCAATGCTTTCAAAGGATTTATGTCCGATTGATTTTTCAAAACCTGCATTGACAGTTCATAATCAAATCCGTGGTCTTTATCCTTGGCCTGTTGCAACAACAAAAATTGACGGAAAAACATATAAAATCCATAAATCACAGAAATTAACTGAAAAATTTTTAGGAAATGCAGGCGAAGTTGTAGATAATAATAACAGACTCGTTTGTATGTGTGGCGACGGCAACTGCATTGAGATTTTAGAAATTCAGGCTGAAGGGAAACGCAAAATGGACTCTGCAAGTTTCCTTCGTGGTAAAAAAATTGATATAGGTACTGTTTTAGGAGAATAGTTATGGACGGATTTTATTCATATCACTATATGTCAAATTATTACTATATAATCCTTGTTTTACCAATGGTAATTTTGTCAGTGATAGCATCATCAAGGGTTAATTCATCATTCAAAAAGTATTCGCAGGTATTGTCATCCCGTAGAATAACAGGTGCACAGGCAGCATTTGAAATTTTAAGGTATTACGGTATCACAAATGTGCAGATTGAGAGAGTATCAGGAAATCTTACTGACCATTTTGACCCAAAAGCCAATGTTATCAGATTATCAGATAAGGTTTATAATTCATCGTCTGTTGCTGCAATCGGTGTTGCCTGTCACGAAGCAGGTCACGCTGCACAGTATGCACAGGGCTATTCGCCAATCAAAATCAGGAATACTATTTTACCTTTGGCAAATATCGGTTCAAAAGCAGGTATTCCTCTCGCAATTCTCGGTTTAGCATTAAGCTTTGAGCCATTAGCATTAGCAGGTGTTATTTTCTTTTCATTCGCAGTAATTTTTCAGCTTGTTACATTACCTGTTGAGTTTAATGCAAGTAAAAGAGCATTGAATGTTATCAGTGAAGTTGATATTCTTAGTGATGAAGAGAAAAAGGGTGCAAAAAGTGTCTTGTCAGCTGCGGCTATGACTTATGTTGCAGCCCTTGCAGTAAGTATTGCTAACCTTTTACGACTTGTTTTATCTATGAACAGAAGAAGAGATTAATTTATGGACGACAGATTATTAGCCTATAAGATTTTAAGTAAAATTGAACACGATAAGGCATATTCTAATATTGCTCTTGATAAACTTTTAAATAAATATGAAGCAACATCATCTGCCTTTGTATGTGCTTTAGTTTACGGTGTTTTAGAAAGAAAAATTACACTTGATTATTATCTTTCTAAAGTTTTATCTCAACCAATAAAAAAGCTTAATCCACAAGTTCTTACAATATTACGAATGGGTGTTTATCAACTGAAGTTTATGGACAAAGTTCCTGTTTCTGCAGCTGTTAACGAAAGTGTAAAATTATCGCGAAAGGTTAAATGTGGTTTTGCATCAGGCTTAATAAATTCAGTTTTAAGAAAAATATCTTCACAAGTTATTTTATTTCCTGAAACAGATAACAAAATATACGATTTTAGTATTAAATTTTCTTGTCCTGAAAATCTTGTTACTCAATTTATTGAAGATTATGGTATTACATATACTGAACAGATATTAAGTGCATCTGTAGGAGCAGTTCCGACCTTCATAAGAGTTAATACTCTGAAAATAACTCCTGATGAGTTGTGTAAGGAATTATTTAAAGAAGATATTATTGCTGAAATTTGTAAAGATAATGTTTCTTCATTGGAAATTTTAAGTGGTAAATCTATTTTTAAATCTCAATGTTACAAAAAAGGCTATTTTCATGCTCAGGATTTAGCATCACAGCAGTGTATTGATTTCTTTTCTCCTCAAAAAGGTGATGTTGTATTTGACGTTTGTGCTGCACCTGGTGGCAAGTCATTTACAATGGCTGAAGTAATGGAAAATAAAGGTGAAATTTATTCATTTGATTTATATGAACACAAAATAAATCTGATTAATGATGGTGCAAATAGACTGGGAATAGACATTATTAATGCAATTATAGGTGATGCGTCAGTATATAACCCAAACTTAAAAAAAGCAGATAAGGTTTTATGCGATGTTCCATGTGCAGGTTTGGGTGTAATCAGACGAAAGCCTGAAATCAAGTATAAGGACTTTGGTTTTGTTGACAAATTATGTGAATTGCAATATAATATTTTAAATAATGCTGCATTGTATTTAAAGGAAAAAGGAGTAATAATGTACTCCACATGTTCATTAAGTAAAAAAGAGAATCAAGATGTTTGTAACAGATTTTTAAATGAGCATAAAGAATTTAAAAATGGTGGTATGTATACTATTCAACCAAGTGAATCATCAGACGGATTCTTTTATGCAAAATTGATTAAGGAATAAAATAAATGGCAACAGATATTCGTTCTTTGAGTTATGAAGAGCTTTCAAATGAAATATTAAATCTTGGTTTTCCTAAATTCAGGGTTAACCAGATTTTTTCATGGGTTCATGAAAAATGTGTTTCATCATTTGATGAAATGACAAACATCTCTAAAGATATGCGTCAAAAATTAAGTGAGATTTTTTATTTTAATAATCTTTCAATTAATACAAAACTTGTCTCAAAGATTGATGATACAGTTAAATATTTATTTACACTTTCTGATGGTGAGTATATTGAAAGTGTTGTTATGAAATATAAATATGGCTATTCAATTTGTATTTCAACTCAAGTAGGTTGTAAGATGGGCTGTACCTTTTGTGCATCTGCAATCGGAGGTTTTGTTCGTCAACTATCAACTGGTGAGATGTTATCTGAAATATATACAGCTCAAAAAGATTTGAACATTAAAATAAACCATCTTGTGCTTATGGGTACAGGTGAACCTTTTGATAATTATGATAATGTGATAAAATTACTTAAGCTTATCACTGATGAAAAAGGTCAGAACATGAGTATGAGACATATTTCATTATCAACGTGTGGTATTGTTCCAAAAATTTTTGAACTTGCTGACGAAAAACTTGGTTTAACATTGTCTGTTTCTTTACATGCACCTAACAATAATATTAGAAATGCATCAATGCCAATTAACAAAAAATATGATATTGATGAACTTCTTAAAGCTTGTAAGTATTATGCAGATACAACTGGACGTAGAATTTCATTTGAATATGCAATGATTAAAGGTGTAAACGATAGTGATGAATGTGCCTTTGAGCTTTCAAAAAGATTGAA
Source organism: Candidatus Fimenecus sp. (assembly GCA_045593555.1). Taxonomy (GTDB): domain Bacteria; phylum Bacillota; class Clostridia; order Oscillospirales; family Acutalibacteraceae; genus Fimenecus. The sequence continues at coordinate 51,398 of JAZNWU010000031.1, forward strand.
GGATATTCTCTGCCATGTTAATTTAATTCCTGTTAATAATGTAAGGGAAACGAGTTTCATAAAAAGTTCAGTTGAAAGACAGAAAAAATTTATTGATATTTTGGCATCAAGAGGAATTACTGCAACTGTAAGGAGAACTTTAGGTAGCGATATTAATGCTTCTTGTGGTCAGTTAAGAGCATCAAAAAGAAAAGAAGGTGAGCATATTGAAAATTGTTGCTAAAACAGATATAGGTCTTGTTCGTACATCCAATCAGGACTCTTATGCGGCAGGTGAATTACCTGGTTCTGTTGCATGGGCTGTTGTATGTGATGGAATGGGCGGAGCAGCAGGTGGCAATTATGCAAGTTCTATGGCTGTTAAAATTATTTCAGAAAGAATTTCATCGTCATACCGACAGGGGATGAGTGAAATTTCTATAAAAAATATGCTTACATCAGCTATATTAGCTGCGAACATAAGCGTTTATGAAAAAGGTCAGGCTGACTCGGATTTGACCGGTATGGGAACAACTGTCGTCGTTGCTATAATTGCAAATGAATCAGTTTATATTGCTCATGTTGGTGATTCACGAGCATACATTTTATCAGACGGAAAACTTAATCAGTTAACAAAAGACCACTCTTTTGTACAGGAAATGGTTGATAGTGGTAAACTTACACCTGACGAAGCAAAAGATGACCCGAGAAAAAATTTTATTACTCGTGCTCTTGGTGTTAATGATGATGTTCGAGTTGATTTTTGTCAGGAATTTTTGTCAGGAGATGAGATTCTTATATTGTGTACAGATGGATTAACAAACTATGTTAATTCTGAGGAAATATATGAGATTACCAATGATGGTAATTTTTATGAGTATGCAGAAAGACTTGTCAACAGAGCTAACAATAATGGTGGCGGTGACAATGTCACTGTTGTCACCATGTCATACTAATTTGGCTGAAAGGAGTCTATCATATGGAAAACTTTTGCGGAAAGCGTCTTGATGGTCGATATGAAATAAAAGAAATTATCGGCGTTGGTGGAATGGCTGTTGTATATAAAGCTTATGATAATATTGATGATAGAATTGTTGCAATTAAAATCTTAAAAGATGAATATCTTTCTAATGAGGAATTTAAGAGAAGATTTAAAAATGAATCAAAAGCAATTGCAGTTCTTTCTCATCCTAATATTGTAAGAGTGTATAATGTTAGTTTTGGTGACCGGATTCAATATATTGTAATGGAATATGTTGATGGTATTACATTAAAAGAATATATTGAACAGCAGGGTGCAATTAACTGGAAAGAAGCAGTACACTTTATGGGTCAGATTTTAGCTGCTCTTCAGCACGCTCATGATAAAGGTATTGTTCATCAGGATATTAAACCACAGAATATTTTACTTCTTCAGGATGGAACAATTAAAGTTACAGACTTTGGTATTGCAAGATTTAGCCGTGCCGATTCCAATACTACATCTGAAAAAGCTATTGGTTCTGTGCATTACATCAGTCCTGAACAAGCTCGTGGTGAAGTTACTGACGAAAAAGCAGATATTTATTCTGTTGGTGTTGTAATGTATGAAATGCTTACAGGTCAATTGCCATTTCAATCAGATAGTGCTGTTTCTGTTGCTATTATGCAACTTCAACAGGATGCAAAGCGTCCTCGTGAAATTATTTCTACTATTCCAATGGGACTTGAACAGATTACTATGCGTGCTATGCAAAAGAGCCCTAATAGTCGTTATAGGTCTGCAGCAGAAATGCTTATGGATATAAATGATTTCAAAAGAAATCCATCAATTAAATTTGACTATTCATATTTTGTTGACCAGGAACCTACAAAATATATAAGAACAAATAATCTTTCAAATAGAGAACAACGTTTTTCAAATGATAATAATACGGTAGTTGAAGAAAAAAGCTCAATGAACAAAACAACTGCTGTTATGATGGGTGCAATTGCAGGTATTGTTGTTCTTGCTTTGATTATTGGTGCTATTCTTATGGGAACTAAAAATCATAAAGTTGAAGTTCCTAATTTTGCAGGTTTTAACTATTATACCCAGATTGAAAATGAAAAGAAGTATACTGATATTTTCAATTTTGAGATTGAAATGATTGAAAATTCAACATTGGATGATGGAACAGTTATTTCTCAAGACCCTGTATCAAGTACAAAAGTACAAAAAGGCTCAACAATTACATTGACAATTGCACAGAAAAACAGTATTTTACTCGACACATCTATTATTGGTATGACAGAAGAAAAAGCAAAGTCATATTTGAATCAAAGAGGCATAATTTCAACAGTTATTTCAGAATATTCTGAAACAGTTACACCAGGTTGTGTCATAAAGACTTCTCCCGAAGTGGGCTCAACAGTTAAAATTGGTTCTGAAGTAACACTTTACATTGCAACTGATACAAAGGAAACTGTAAAAATGCCTAATATTCAAGGTACAGAAAGAGAAGCAGCTGAAAAACATTTACAAGCAGTAGGTTTAGAAGTAGGTGTTGTTACAGAGGTCAACAGTGAATTAGAAGCAGGAGTTGTTGTTCAGCAGAGTGTTGAAGTTGATACTGACGTTCCTGTTGGTTCTAAAATTGACTTTACAGTTAGTAATGGAAATCCTCCGGAATCATCTGTTGATGTTTTTGTAACATTACCATCAGTTAATAAAACAGGTATTCTTAAGATTTATCTTAATAGTGTGTTGTTCTTTACATCAGAAGAACTTTATCTCGATGGTGCTACAAAACAATTTACTTTGTCTGGTTCAGGTACTGATAATAATTATACAATTACAATTGATGACACACCAATTCAAAAAGGTAAAGTAGATTTTACACAAAATCCTGCTGTTATTACTGAAGTTGAAGAAATAACATTTGATAACAAAGTTGTTCTTAATAATGTAGTTGGTATGGAAGCAAATGAAGCTGTTGATAAGCTTGTAATGGCAGGTTTCTCCAGACAGAATATTGAACTTATCAGACAAAATAGCACAACAGTTCCTGCAGGTATTGTTATTTCACAGGTTCCTGTGTCTGATGGTACAACTAAGTTCTCAACAAGCGAATCAATTACATTGGTTGTAAGTTCAGGACCTAGTACATATTAAGATACGAGTATGAGTAAATTAAAAGGAATTATAACTAAAGGAATTGGCGGCTTCTACTATGTTGAAGTCGCCAATGCGACATATGAATGTAAAGCAAGAGGCATTTTCAGAAAAAACAGAATTACGCCTCTTGTTGGAGATACGGTGGAGATTTCTGTTAATGAGAATGCAGAAAACACAATTGATACAATTTGTGAAAGAAAGAATTTTCTTAACAGACCTCCTGTATCAAATATTGACAATTTAATCATTGTAGTTTCAACTATTGAACCAAGACCAAATTTTTTTGTTATAGATAAGCTTATTGCTACTGCTGAATACAAAAATATTGAACCGTATATAGTAATATCAAAAACTGATTTATCATCATACAAGGAAATTTATGAAACCTATGAAAAAACCGGAGTAACTGTAATTGCTCTTGATAATGATGATTCCATAAATAGAATTAAAGATATTATGAATGGAAAAATCAGTGCGTTTACAGGCAATTCAGGTGTCGGTAAAACAACATTGTTAAATCGACTTGATAGTACATTGAATTTATCAACAGGGGCTATCAGTGACAAATTAGGTCGTGGTCGTCATACAACTCGTCAGGCACAACTTTTTAATGTATGTGGTGGTTATGTTATAGATACTCCCGGATTTTCATCATTTGATTTTGAAAAAACAGAGATTATAAAAAAAGATGATTTGCCATATTGTTTTAGAGAGTTCAGAGAGTATTTAGGAACTTGTAAATTCACATCTTGTGCTCATGTAAATGATAAAGGTTGTTCAATCTGTGAAGCTGTTAAGAACGGTAAAATCAGTGAAACAAGACATAATAATTATATTCAGATGTATAATCAGGCAAAGGAACTTAAAGAATGGGAACTTTAAAAAATAGATGTGTCATAATCGGTGGCGGTTGTTGTACTGCTGAAATATTAAAATCAAATATCACTTCAAATGATTTCGTCATTTGTGCTGATAGTGGATATGATATTGCTAAAGAAGCAAATATTATTCCTAACCTTTTAATTGGCGATTTTGACTCTATAAAAAGTGTTCCAGAAGAGGTGGATAAGATTACTCTGCCCGTGGAAAAAGATGTTACAGACTCTTTAGCAGCATTTAATGAGGGTATAAAGCTTGGTTATAAATCATTTGTTCTTTTTGGTGGAACTGGTGGCCGTTTTGAACATACTTTTGCTAATGTTTCACTTATGGCAAACGCATCAAAATCAGGAATTGATTTTTTGATTATTGATGATAAACATATTTTCAGAAGTATAACAAATTCTGCAATAAAAATTGCTAAAAAAGATAAACAGCAAATTTCTGTTTTTGCTTTTGGAAATAAAGCTTATGGTGTTACAGAAACGGGATTTCATTATCCATTGAATAATTATACCCTTGACCCATTTAATGGTGCACTGGGAACAAGTAATGACATTATTGAAGATTACGGTGTTATTTCAGTTGAAGATGGTACAATAATTATCATTGAAACACAGATGTAACAAATAAAACCTCTTTGCGTATAATGTAGTAAATACATACGCAGGGAGGTTATTTTTATGGGAAGAAAAAGAGGTTCAAAAGGAATTATTTTTGTAGCATTAGGATTAGGCTTGCTTATTTCTCTTGTTCTTCCTGAAAAAGCCATTATAGTAATTCTTGCAGTTGCTCTTGTAATCTGTGGAATTACACTCTGCAAAGGTTAGGGGAGAAAACTGAGTGAAAGTAGTTGTAATGAAAAGCCCAAAACTTTTAGGTGGAATATTGAGAAAAATATTTGGTATAAAAAAGACAGAAATACAATAAGAAGACCTCCCCAAAAGGGAGGTTAAATTTTTTAATAACTGTTCTTGCCATTTTTGTCGAATTAAGGTATAATTTGCCAAAAAGGGGAGATGAATATATGTTATCAATATGTTTAGCTTTACTTCAGAATCCGGAAGATGTTCCTCGTTTTGAAGAATTCTACAATAAATTTTATAATACTATTTATTATATTGCAAAGCAGCATTTGAAAACAAAAGAATCTGCTGAAGATTGTGCTCAGGAAGTTTTAATGCATTTTGCAAAAGATTTTCATAACATAAAACAAGATTTTAACGATAATAAGTTTAAGAACTATGTTAAAGTTATATCAAAATGTATGGCTATTGATATGTATCGTAAGGAAAAGAAGCATATTGTTAATTTAGTTGATGCAGATATTTCAGAGCTTTTTACTCTTGGTGAAGAAGAGTTTGAAGTATGCGATACAATGTTGTTAAGAGAAGCACTCAATGCAATGCCGGAAAAAAACAGACAAGTTTTTTATCTTAAGTATATCTGCGAATATAGTGGTGCAGAAATTGCTGAAAAATTAAATACATCACAAACAATGGTCAGAAAAAGATGTATGCAAGGAATGAATTTTATTAGAGAATATATAAAGGAAACTGAATAATAATGAGTAAATTAGCTATAGCTTGTGAATTATCATTTAATGATTGGTTAGCAACATTTCCTGAAGTTATCCCTGAAGCTGAACGAAGTGAAAAACATGAAAAATGGAAGAAAAAATTGTTCAATAAAATGCGTAATGACCGTTACCATACATTTACAACAAAAACAATTAAAGTTATGTTGGTTGCAGCAATTATCTCTGTATTGTTATTGACTGCTTTTGTTATTCCGTCATCACGCGAATTCATTCTTGATAGGTTTGATATTGCAAGCAGATATAAGATTACTGAAAATAACAAAAACTCTGTTACAGGCGAAATTTCTGTTGGTTACATACCTGATGGGTTTAAGTTAAATCAAGTGCTTGAATCTGAAAAACAAATTTTAAATATTTTTGATAACGAAGATGGAGATAATTTTACGATTTTGAAATATTCATCAGAAGTTGAAGTTGATTTTAATACAGAATTTTCTAATTCTGAGGAAATAATTCTTGGTGCGAGAGAATATATCTATTGTAAAGGTGCTTTAGGCATTGATAATTTAATTTGGACTCAAAATGATTATGTATATAGAATAAGTGGTCCATTTTCTTGTGATATATTAATTAAAATTGCTGAAAATATAGAGTAACAAAACACCCCTTTTATACGATGTGAAATTGTTAAGGGGGTGAAATTATGTCAATTTTTGCTAAAAAAAGCTTAAGCCTTGTATTAATTCTTACAATGCTCTTTTCTGTTTTTGCAATAAATTCATCTGCTGCAATTGTGGAAGATGAGTATGAAGTAATGCCTTGTTTTACTACAATTGATGCTGTTTCAACAGTTTTTTCAATCAGTGGAATTAATTCGACTTCATCTGTATCACTTACTTCACAGTATTCAACATCACTTTATATTAAGATTGAATTGCAAAAAGAAAAATCAACAGGCTATGAAACTATTGAAACATGGACTAAATCAGGTACAGGTACAGCTCTTCTTCTTGAAGAAACAAGACTTATTAACGTATTCTCAAATTACAGAATCAAAGTAACTTGTACAGCTGGTAGCGAAACATATACAAAATATGATTATCCTGATTAAAAACTAAAAAACAACCTCTGTAAAGTAATTTTACAGAGGTTGTTTTATTATCTAAAACTTTAAATTATTATATACAATTAACCAAAGTATCTCTTAAGAAGACCTTCAAATGCCTTGCCGTGTCTTGCCTCGTCACGAGCCATTTCATGAACAGTATCGTGGATAGCATCAAGACCTTGTTCCTTAGCACGTTTTGCAAGGTCGAATTTACCCATTGTTGCACCGTTTTCAGCATCAACTCTCATCTCAAGGTTTTTCTTTGTGCTATCTGTTACAACTTCACCAAGAAGTTCTGCGAATTTAGCAGCGTGTTCTGCTTCTTCGTAAGCAGCCTTTTCCCAGTAAAGACCGATTTCAGGATAACCTTCACGGTGAGCAACTCTTGCCATTGCAAGATACATACCTACTTCTGAACATTCACCTTCAAAATTTGCTCTGAGGTCCATAATGATGTCTTCAGAAACACCTTTAGCAACACCTACAACGTGTTCTGCTGCCCAAGTTCTTTCATCTTCTTTAACTTCATTGAACTTATCAGCAGGAACTTTACACTGTGGGCATCTTTCAGGAGCTGAATCGCCCTCGTGAACATAACCGCAAACTGAACATACAAACTTTTTCATATTTTTTTCCTCCAAAAATAATATTTAATTTAATTTATTACAATGTTTACATGAGCCAAAAGCCATTAAACTGTAATTTATAACATTTCCTATAATCTCATCTGAAAAGGTGAGAGAGTCATTTTTGAATGACATTAAATCATATACCTTACCGCAGTTTATGCATTTGAAATGAGCATGCGGATTAACATTCCCGTCAAATCGGTCAGTTGCACCGTCAGGAATTCTTATTATCTGTCCGTTTTCTTCAAGTTGAGAAAGATTTCTGTAAAGTGTTCCTAAACTTAAATTAGGAATTGTTTCACGAACGGAAAGGTAAAGCTCCATAGCAGTTGGATGGTCATAACGAGAACATAGTTCGTTAATAATTGCATCTCTTTGCTTACTTTTTCTTTCAATTGCCATTCACTCACCTCGTTATCAGTAATGATTATCATTATTATAACATAAATAATATCAATGTCAATACTTTTATGAAAAATTTTTAAGATTATTTTGTAAATAAATGGTAATACAGGAAAACTTGACGATTATGATGTTTTTTGATAAAATATGATAAATAATTATAAAGGATGTGATAAAAGTGAAAAATTATATATTTAAAAGTATTGTTTCCATTTTTTTAGTTATATCAATTATTTTTTCATGCTCCTTTATGTTTTTAGTTTCTGCTGAATCAAAACCTGGTTATATTACACATAATAGTGTAAAAGTAAGAACAACTCCGACATCAGTTCCCACTGACAATGTAATTAAAATTGGTAGTAGTAATTTATTATTAAATAAGAATCATTCAGTTACGATTATTGAAACAGTTGCCAGTCAAGGTGATGATAATTATCCTGAATGGTGTCATATAAAATTTACATATAATGGCGTACAATATGAGGGATATGTTGCTGCAGATTTTGTTGCAGAAAAAGTTCAATCTCAACCAGGTGGAGTTATGCCTGATGGTGTTCCTGAAATATATAAAGAATATATTAAAAATATAGTTTCTGAACATCCCGATTGGAAATTTGTTTTTTATGATACCGGTCTTGAATGGTCAAGTCTTTTTAAATCTGATGCTCAAGGTTATATTGGAAGAAGTCTTATTGAAAATGGTTTTCCTATTTCGTATCGTTCAACTGAACCGGGTGCATATGATTGGAAGACTGATAAATTTATCGCTCTTGATGCAGGCCGTTGGTATCAGGCAAATGAACAAACGCTTGCATACTATATGGACCCAAGAAATTTCTTTAACGATGAAAATATATTTATGTTTGAATCATTAAAATATAATAAGGATTATCACACGATTTCAGGTGTTGAAGCAATTTTAGCCGGTTCATTTATGGCGAATAAAACTATTACAAACACAAATGGACAATCTGTATCTTATGCTCAGGCATTTATGGATGCTGCCGCTAAATCAGGAGTTAGTCCATATCATCTTGCTTCAAGAAGTATTCAGGAAGTTGGAACAAGTGGTACAAGTGGCTCTGTAAATGGAAGTTCAGGTTATTACAATTTTTATAATATAGGTGCTAATAGTAGTAGTGACCCGGTTGCTAATGCATTAAAGTATGCCGCAACGACAGATGCGAAATATATGCTCCCATGGAACTCTCCATATAAAGCAATTGTTGGTGGTGCAATATGGATTGGTACCGGATACATTGACAAAGGTCAGGATACGTTATATTATCAAAAATTTAATGTTGTAAGTCGAGTTTGGACACATCAATATATGACAAACATCATGGCTCCATATCAGGAATCGGAAGATATTTATAAATCATATAAAAATTTGGATATTCTTGATTTGTCTTATGTTTTTGTTATTCCATATTATAGAAATATGCCTGAAAAAGCATGCGAATTACCAAAGGCAAGCAACGGTAGTCCAAATAACTGGTTAAGTTCTCTTACTGTTGAAGGATACAATTTTACTTTTGATGGTAATAAGATAAGTGGTTATTCAATTACTGTTGGCGAGTCTGTTTCTTCGGTAAATATAACTGCCAAAGCAATTAGTTCAAAATCTAAAATAAGTGGCACGGGTAAAGTTAATCTTAACCCGGGACATAATAATATTAAAGTTATAGTTACTGCTGAAAATGGTAACACAAAAACATATTATATTGAAATTATCAGAAATTCAACCAACCAGATTCCTTTAACAGGTATTTCTTTGGATAAAAATGAACTGACAATGTTTATTAATGATTCAAAGCAATTAACTGTTACATATAATCCATCAAATACTACAGATAATAAGACAATTACCTGGACATCTTCAGATTCCTCTGTTGCAAAGGTTGACGATAACGGTAAAGTAATTGCAACCGGTAAAGGAACTGCTACAATTACTGCAAAAGTTGGCAAATATTCTGCTACTTGTAAGGTAATTGTATCTAACAATGTTGTCACAGGTGATATTGATGCAGATGGAGCAATAACAATTTCAGATGCTCTTATGATATTTAAATATAAGACAAATGAAATTACACTTTCTGATACAGAACTTAAAGCAGCTGATACCGATAAAAATGGTAATGTTGGTTTAACGGATGCTTTAAAGATTTTTAAATATAAAAGTGGCGAAATAGATAAAATATAATATTAAGATAAAAGGGTAGAGAAAATAAATCTCTACCCTTTTATTTTAATAAAAAAGAACACTTACTGTTTTAGTAAATGTTCTGATTATTGGCGGAGAGCAAGGGATTCGAATGCTAAATTCACAATGCAAATGGGGGATTTGCATTGTGCTTTTGCCTAAAAATGATATACTATATCATTTTTTAACGGCAAAACCCTATGGGTTCGAATCTTTGAGATTTTAATAAAAAAGAACACTTACTGTTTTAGTAAATGTTCTGATTATTGGCGGAGAGCAAGGGATTCGAACCCTCGAAACCGTTTTAGCAGTTTACACGATTTCCAATCGTGCTCCTTCGACCAGCTCGGACAACTCTCCATATCAACATTACATTATTATATAGGAATGTTGTTATAAAATCAAGTGTTTTATATTTTTTATTTTTGCTAAATTTGACTTTTAAACACCCGTATTATATAATTCATTAAAACAATATTTAAGGGGATTCTGTATGTTAAATGACATTATTTCAACAATAAATGATGCTTTATATAGTTATATTTTAATTGTTATACTTGTTCTTGGAGGATTATATTTTACAATTAGGACAAAGTTTGTTCAATTCAGACTTTTAAGAGAACAGTTCCGTGCGGTTCTGGAAAAACCGATAGACGGAAATGGTGTATCTTCATTTCAGGCTTTAATGGTATCAACAGCATCTCGAGTTGGAACAGGTAACATTATTGGTGTTTCAACTGCAATTTGTCTTGGTGGCTTTGGCTCTGTTTTCTGGATGTGGATAATTGCTATTATTGGAAGCGCATCTGCTTTTGTTGAAAGTACACTTGCACAGATTTATAAGAGAAAAGGTTCTGATGGTTGTTATGGTGGACCTGCATATTATATTGAAAGTGCATTAAATAACAAACCATTAGCAATTATATTTTCTATTTTACTTATTATCACATATGGTTTTGGTTTTAATATGTTGGCTTCATATAATCTTCAGTCAACATTTTCATCATATGATTTTTACAATACAAAAACATCACCTTGGATTATTGGTTTAATTGTTGCAATAATTGTTGTATACTGTCTGTTTGGTGGTGGAAAACGAGTTGTAAAAGTGACAAGTACACTCGTTCCGATTATGGGTGTAGCATATATTCTTATTGCCATTATTATTGTTTTAATAAATATTAAATTATTACCAAGTATAATTGAATCTATTTTCATTGAAGCTTTCAATTTTAAAGCAATTTTCGGTGGATTCAGTGGCTCATGTGTTATGTTTGGAATCAAAAGAGGTCTTTTCAGCAATGAGGCAGGTGTCGGTTCTGCACCTAATGCATCAGCATCGGCAGAAGTTAATCATCCTGTAAAACAAGGTCTTGTTCAGGTTCTTTCAGTTTTTATTGACACAATTTTAATTTGTTCTGCAACTGCATTTATGTGTATGAGTTCAGGTGTTGAGCCAACCGCAGAACTTTCAGGTGCTCCTTTTATTCAAGCAGCACTTACTGAATCACTTGGCAGTTTTGGACCTGTATTTATTACCGTAGCAATGATTCTTTTTGCTTTTACAACTCTCATAGGTAATATATTTTATGTTGATAAATGCATTTACCATATTTTTGGTAAAAAACCAGGTAAAGTCTTTATGAGCTTTTATTATATTATTGCATCTGTTATAATTTTTGTTGGTGCTGGGTTAAATGCTGACTTACTTTGGGGTGTTGCTGACATTACAATGGGTGCAATGACTATTATAAATATGCCTGTGATTATTTATCTTAGTAAATATACTTTCAGAGCTTTAAAAGATTATGAAAAACAGCGTAAAGATGGAAAAGAACCCGTCTTTAAAGCAAAAAATATAGATTTACCACATAAAACTGATTATTGGAATTAAGATTGAACTGACAATCACTCTCTGCATAAAATGTAGAGGGTGATTCTTTGCGAAGTTTTAACTATAACAGAAACAATACAGTTGAATATGCTAAAAGATGGGCATTATCAAGAAATCCACAGTTTTTTAATTTTCACGAAATAGGTGGGGATTGTACAAATTTTGCATCTCAATGTATTTATGCAGGTGCAGGTGTAATGAATTATACTCGTGATTTTGGTTGGTATTACATTTCACCTGATGACCGTGCAGCTGCATGGTCAGGAGTACAGTATTTATACAGATTTCTTACTACTAATGAGAGCGTTGGTCCTGTTGGCAGAGATGTTGATTTAACTGAAATTCAGTTTGGTGATGTAATCTTTTTAAGTAATGGTCAGAGATTATATCACACACTTGTTGTTACAGGATTTGATACTGATAGTGAAATTCTTATTTGTGCTCATACAGTTGATTCGTATATGCGACGACTTGACAGTTACAGATATTATGCAACATTCCCTGTACACATTGAAAAGGTAAATACTTGGTAAAAGAAAAGGATTGGTTTACGCCAATCCTTTAAAATTTACATCTGTTCTAAAATATAATTTTTAACATCCTCTAATTTACTTTCTTTCCATTTACCTGTATCAGCCTTTTCAGCTAATGGACAAATAATATAAAAATCAAGAGTTTCACCTGGCACACGACCTGTTCTTAAAGGCTCTGCAAAATGTTCTTTCCACTTTTCTTCAGTAGCATCTTTGAATTCTTCAGGCTTTAAATAGGTCATTTGACGCTTTGTAGCAGAAATCAGCATTTTAGCTGACAAAGGAGCTAAAAGCTCATATTCGTCTTTTTGGACATCAACAAATATACGTGGCAACTCATTTTTTACAATGCGTTCAGGTCCACGAATGATTTTAAGTCCCATTGGTTCATAGGTAAACTCATTTTCAGTAAAATTTAATTTAATAAGTAATCCAATATCAGTATTAAATTGAGAACGCTGATAGTCAGTATCAAAAATAAAATTACCTAATGAATAAAAAATTATTTTATTACCGACTGTTTCATAATTCATTGGAACATGTGGATGGTGTGCAACAACAATATCAGCACCCATTTCAAGATAATTATGGTATCTTTCTCTCGTATAAGGAGAGGGTAGTGGAGTGAATTCTTCACCAGCGTGAGCAACAATTATACACCAACGACAAGTCTTTTTGATTTCATCAATGGATTTTTGAATTTCGTCAAGGTCGCTCCAACTATAACAACCAGGTTTGTCTATATCAGCTTTTCGGCATGCTCGTTGATAACCGACTCCAAACATACCAATTCCACCTGCTTCATTGAGAATGACAGGTTTTCTTGCTTCATCTATATTCATTCCGGCGCCAATAGTTTGTACTCCATTTTCTCGTGCAATTTTCAATGTGCTTTCAATACCATATGAACCTGCATCCATAATATGATTATTGCATATGTTCCATATATCAGCATTCATATTTTTAAGAACTTTTACAGCTTTTGGGTCAATTGTGTGTAATAACTGTTGAACACCGGTTGCAGTTGTATTTTGTTCTGCGTTTGCAACAGGACCTTCAACATTTGTTATTACATGGTCGGCACTGTGAAGAAAATCTAGAACTTCTTGTGATATTAAATTTTCATCATCCCATTTACCGTACATATACCGGTCAAAACCAATATCTCCTGTAAATACTAAGGAAGTTTTTTCTTTCATAGAATAAACCCTTTCTCGAAGTTGTTTAATTAATTATAACATTGTTTATTATATTATTCAAGGGTACAACTTTATAGTCTAAACAGGGGTCGAATGTCTGCTTTGGCTACGCCTCGCACCCATCTCGCTCGGTGACCCAAATTCTAACGAATTTTGGTACCCACCTCACGACTTTTTGCTAAAAAGGATTCACTGAATCATTTTCTTAACGCAAAAACCTTCTCAGGTCCGACCACCTGTAATTAAAATAGCAGTCTCGACAAATGTCGAAACTGCTATTTTGGTGCGGGTAGCAGGGGTCGAACCTGTACACCTCTCGGCACAAGATCCTAAATCTTGCGTGTCTGCCAATTCCACCATACCCGCATATTACTTTTGAAATTATATCAAATAATTTTTAAAAATTCAATAGACAAATCAATTAATATGTTATAAAATATAATTTAAAATATAATAAAAAAGCTATATACATGTTGGAGGTAATAAATATGGGATTTATGAAAACTCGTTGGACAGATAAGATTGACAGAAATAATCCATTACCTGAATATCCTCGTCCACAGATGGAACGTTCTGAATGGATGTCATTAAACGGTGTTTATGATTATGCAATAGTAAACTCATCGGTTGAATGGGTTGACAATTTTGATGGTGAAATTGTTGTTCCGTTTGCTATTGAAAGTATGCTTTCAGGTGTTGAAAAACCATTAAGACCTGACCAGAAGCTCTGGTACAGAAAGAATTTCTCAATTCCTGAAAATATGAAAGGTAAAAATATTTTACTAAATTTTGCTGCAGTTGACTGGGAATGTAATGTTTATATCAATAATGAATTTGCAGGTTATCACAGAGGTGGTTATGCAACTTTTTCAATTGATATTACAAGACTTCTTAAAGATGGTGAGAATGAGCTTGTTGTTAGTGTTTATGACCCTACTGAAAACGGCTGGCAACAGAGAGGTAAACAGGTTAATAAGACTCACGGCTTCTGGTATGTTGCTACATCAGGCATCTGGCAGAGTGTTTGGCTTGAAGCTGTTGACCCTTGTCATATTCAAAAACTTCGTATGACACCTGATATTGACAATAATACACTCTCTTTTAAAACTTATGCAACTGATAATGATTGTCAGGTTAAGGTTACTGTTTTTGACGGTGATAGTATAGTATCAGAAAATAAACTCTTAATGGATGATGTTATCAAATTTGATGATATTAAACTTTGGTCACCTGAAAATCCTTTCCTTTATGACCTTAAAGTTGAACTTATCAAAGACGGTAATATAGTTGATACAGTAAAGAGTTATGTTGGTATGCGTAAATATTCTGTTGGTAAGGACGATAAGGGTTATCCTCGATTTTTCCTTAATAATAAACCATATTTCCAAAGAGGTCTTCTTGACCAGGGTTATTGGTCAGATGGTGGTATGACTCCTCCAACTGATGAAGCAATGATTTATGATATAGAAACAATGAAGAGATTAGGCTTTAATATGCTTCGTAAACATATTAAAGTTGAACTTGACCGTTGGTATTATCATTGCGACCGACTTGGAATGCTTGTATGGCAGGACATGGTAAGTGGTGGTGAGTACATAGGACAGTTCCTTGCAGGTATAACACCATTCTTTGGCATCAGTGTAAAAGATAATAAATATAAAGCATTCAAGCGTGGCGAAAAGTTATGGCGTGATGAATTTGAGCGTGAGCTTAATGAAATGCTTAATCAGCTTTACAATCATACTTGTATTTCCTGTTGGGTACCGTTCAACGAAGGCTGGGGACAGTTTGACTCTGTAAGAATCTCAAACGAAATCAAGAAATTTGACCCATCCCGTATTGTTGACCATGCAAGTGGTTGGCATGACCAGGGTGCAGGTGATTTGAACAGTATGCATAGATATGTTGTTCCTGTTACACCTCGTAGAAATGATGGTCGTATTTTTGCACTTACCGAATTTGGCGGATATAGCCATATTGACAGAGGACATACTTGGGATGAATCAAAGAGTTTTGGTTATATGATGTTTGGTTCAAAAAATTCATTGTCAAAGGCATATAAGCATCTTCACGATGTTCAGATTGTTCCTCTTATTAAGAAAGGTTTAAGTGCAACTGTTTATACTCAGGTTAGTGACGTTGAAAATGAAGTTAATGGTATTTTAACTTATGACCGTGAACATATCAAAATTCATGAAGAAGTTCTTATTGAAGTAAATAAGAAGCTTACCGTATAATGCTATGAAAACACCTTCAGTACAAAAATTAAGATTACTTTATATAATTGATATTCTTTCCAAAAAATCTGATGAAGAGCATCCAATGTCAGCAACTCAGATTATGGAGTATCTTCATAAGGATTACGGAATTGAATGTGAAAGAAAAACTATATATGACTGTATTGAATGTTTAAATGAATATGGATATGAAATAATAAAATCACAATCTCCTCGTGGTTATTTTATGACACCCTATTACTTTGAACCTGCCGAATTGCGACTTCTTATTGACGCTGTTCAATCTGCTGATTTTATATCTGCTAAAAAGACAAAATCACTTATTAAAAAGTTTTCTTCTTTTGCAAGTGAATATCAATACAAAAGAATTGAAAAACAGGTTTATATTGATAACAGAAACAAGTGTGCAAATGAAAATCTGTTTATCGTTATCGATATTTTAAGCTCAGCAATCAATTCCCGAAAGCAAGTAGAGGTTATTTACAGAAAACGAAAAATTGTTGACGGTAAAACAGCAAAATATGAAGAAAAAACAATAATAATAAATCCATATGCTCTTATCTGGGCAGATGACCATTATTATCTTGTTGGTAATTACAGTAAATATGATAATCTGATTCATCTTCGTATTGACAGACTTAAAAGAGTTAATGTTCTTGATACTTTTTCTCGTCATTTTTCAGAGGTTTCACCTTATCAAACATTTTTTGATATTGCAGATTATAGTAACAAGCATCTTTCTATGTTTTCAGGCGACATTAAACCCGTTGAGTTGATTTGCAATAATTCAATGATTGAAGATTTTATTGACCAATTTGGTGAAAAAGTTTTAATGAAACCTTTTGACGATGAAAGTTTTATTGCAAAAGTTGACGTTGCTGTGACTGATGGCTTAGTTGCCTGGATTATGCAATACGGCGACAAAGTAAAAGTTAAGTCACCTAAAGAGTTAAAAAATATGATTATAGACAAAACAAAATCTATTTTAGCTATATATAATGGATAAAATGATAAAGTTTTAACAAATCTAATTATAACTCTTGAAAAATATTAAAGAGTGTTATAAAATATTTAGTGGTAAAATTTACAAATATATCTTTTGAAAGGATGTTATAAAAATGAGCAGTGCATTAAACAAAAAAACTGTTGAAGATTTACAGGTAACTGGTAAAAAAGTTCTTGTTCGTTGTGACTTCAACGTAAAAATGGAAAACGGCGTTATTACAAGTGATAAGAGAATTGTTGCTTCATTGCCAACAATCAAATATCTTATTGAAAATGGTGCAAAGGTAATTCTTTGTTCACACCTTGGTCGTCCTAAGGGTGAAGTTGTTCCTGAATTTTCACTTGCTCCTGTTGCTGCAAGACTTTCTGAGCTTCTTGGTCAGGAAGTTAAAATGGCAAAGGATGTTGTTGGTGAAAGTGCTCAAGCACTCGCAGCTGACCTAAAGGATGGCGAAGTTCTTCTTCTTGAAAATGTTCGTTATGAAAAGGGCGAAACAAAGAACGATCCAGAGCTTAGCAAAAAGTTTGCTGACCTTGCAGAACTCTATGTGAATGATGCTTTCGGTTCAGCTCATAGAGCTCATTCTTCAACTGCTGGTGTTGCTGAACACCTTCCTGCAGCTTGTGGTTACCTTATTCAGAAAGAAATCGAATTTATCGGTGGTGCTCTTGAAAATCCAAAGAGACCTCTCGTTGCTATTCTTGGTGGTGCTAAGGTTTCTGACAAAATCGGTGTTATCACAAACCTTATTGATAAGTGTGATACTCTTATCATCGGTGGTGGTATGGCTTATACATTTATGAAGTCATTAGGTCATAATATCGGTACATCTCTTCTTGAAGAAGATAAAGTTGACCTTGCTGCTGAAATGATGAAGAAAGCAGAAGAAAAGGGCGTTAAATTCCTTATTCCTGTTGATAACAAAGTTGGTAAGGAATATGCTCCAGATACAGAAGCAATGATAGTTAATTCAGACGATATTCCTGATGGTTGGATGGGACTTGATATTGGTCCTAAGACACAAGAGATTTTTGCTGATGCAGTTAAAGATGCGGGTACAGTAATCTGGAATGGTCCTATGGGTGTTTCTGAATGGGAAGCATTCGCATCAGGTACAGTTGCTGTTGCAACTGCAATTGCAGAAAGCAATGCAATTTCAATCATTGGTGGTGGCGACTCTGCTGCAGCAATTCAGAAGCTTGGTTTTGCTGATAAAATGTCACACATTTCAACAGGTGGCGGTGCATCTCTTGAATATCTTGAAGGTAAAGTACTTCCTGGTATTGCTGCACTTAATGAAAAATAATTTATAATATTAATGGGAGGACTACCATATGTCCTCCCAAAATTTGCGATAAGGAGTAAATAGTAATGAATAAAAATCTTCGTAAAGCAGTTATTGCTGGTAACTGGAAAATGAATAAAACACCAGCAGAAGCAAAGGCTCTTATTGAGGAAATGAAGCCTCTTGTAGCTGATGCTGATTGTGAAGTTGTACTTTGTGTACCATTCATTGATATCCCAGCTGCAATTGAAGCTGCTGCAGGTTCAAATATTAAAATCGGTGCTGAAAACGTTCACTTTAAGTCATCAGGTGCTTACACAGGTGAAATTTCTGCTGAAATGCTTAAAGAAGCAGGCGTTGAATATGTTGTAGTTGGTCATAGTGAAAGAAGACAGTACTTCGGTGAAACAGACCAGACTGTTAACCTTCGTTCACTTGCTGCTCTCAACGCCGGTCTTAAGCCAATTATCTGTGTTGGTGAAACTCTTGAACAACGCTCATTAGGTTACACAGAAACACTTCTTAAATATCAGACAAAGATGGCACTTACAAATGTTAGCAAGGAACAGCTTAAGGATGTAATTATCGCTTATGAACCTGTTTGGGCTATCGGTACAGGTGTTACAGCAACTGCTGACCAGGCTGATGAAGGTAACGGATATGTTCGTGCTGCTATTGCTGAAGTTTACGGTGGCGATGTTGCTGCTTCTGTTACAATTCAGTATGGTGGCTCAATGAACGCTGCAAATGCTGATGAACTTGTTTCAAAGGCAAATGTTGACGGCGGTCTTATCGGTGGTGCATCTCTTAAAGCAGCTGATTTTGCAAAAATTGTTGCTGCTGCTTCAAAATAATTGTATAAGGTGAATTTAATGAAAAAACCTGTAGTTTTATGTATTATGGATGGTTTTGGTTATAATCCAAGTGATTACGGCAACGCAATTACAGCTGCTAATACACCAAGACTTGACGAAATTTTTAAAAATAACCCAATGACATATATCGGTGCATCAGGTATGGATGTTGGTCTTCCTGATGGACAGATGGGTAACTCTGAAGTAGGACATACTAATATCGGTGCAGGTAGAGTTGTTTATCAGGAATTGACACGAATCACAAAGTCAATTATTGACGGTGATTTCTTTGAGAACGATGTATTCCTGAGTGCTATTGATAATTGCAAGAAAAATAATTCTGCACTTCATTTGATTGGTCTTCTTTCAGATGGTGGTGTTCATAGCCATAATACTCATTTATATGCTCTTGTTGAACTCGCAAAGAAGAATGGTCTTGATAAAGTATTTGTTCATTGTCTTCTTGATGGTCGTGATGTTCCACCAAGTTCAGGTGTTGATTTTATAGCTGAACTTGAAGAAAAACTCGTTGAAATCGGTGTTGGTAAAATTGCTACTGTTATGGGTAGATTTTACGCTATGGACCGTGACAATATGTGGGACAGAGTCGGTATGGCTTACAATGCAATGGTTAACCGTGAGGGCATTGCAACTGATTCAGCACTTGAGGCTGTTAAAAAGTCATACGAAACAATTGACGAAGATGGTAAGTATCTTACTGACGAATTTGTTATGCCTACAGTTGTTAATGGTGCAGATGCTATTACTGCAAACGATTCAGTAATCTTCTTTAACTTCCGTCCTGACAGAGCAAGAGAAATTACAAGAACATTCGTTGACCCTGATTTCACAGGCTTCGATAGAAAAGAATTCTTCCCATTATATTATGTTTGTATGACACAGTACGATGCTGAAATGCCTAATGTAAATGTAGCATATAAGCCAGAAACACTTACAAACACAATGGGTGAGTACCTTTCAAAGCTTGGTAAAACACAACTTCGTATTGCTGAAACACAGAAGTATGCTCATGTAACATTCTTCTATAATGGTGGCGAAGAAAAGGTTTATCCTGGTGAGGATAGAGTTCTTATTGATTCTCCAAAAATTTCAACATTCGACTTGAAACCTGAAATGAGTGCTTATGAAGTTTGTGATGCAGCTTGCGAACAGATTTTAAGTGGAAAATATGATGTTGTTATTCTTAACTATGCCAACTGCGATATGGTTGGTCATACGGGTATCTTTGATGCTGCTGTTAAGGCTGTTGAAGCAGTTGACGACTGTGTTGGTAAACTTGTCGATGCTGTTAAGAAAATGGATGGCGTAATTCTTATTACAGCTGACCATGGTAATGCAGATAAGATGTATGAGGACGATGGCTCACCATTTACAGCTCACACAACAAATCCAGTTCCACTTGTTGTTGTAGGTAAGGAATGTAAGTTAAAGCAGGAGGGTGGCAAGCTCTGTGACCTTTCTCCGACAATGCTTGATATTATGGGACTTGACATTCCTGCTGAAATGAACGGTGTTTCACTTATCGAAAAGTAAAATAAAAATGACGAGGTTATTTGACCTCGTCATTTTTTAATATCAGAAACCGATTTGTTTTGCTGTGTTTTTTAGGAATTTGCAAGATTCAATAAATGCTGTTCTTTCATTTTCCTTTAAATCCAGAACAATAATATCTTCTATTCCGTTTCGACCTATTATTGCAGGTAAACCTGCATAAACATCATCTATACCATACTGTCCATTAAGCATTACGGAAACTGTTAAAGCGCTCTTTTCATCACCAAAAATTGCTCTGACTATCCTTACAAGCGCCATTCCGATACCATAATATGTTGCTGACTTTGCTTTTATAATTTCCTGTGCAGCACCTGTAACATTCTTACTGATTTGATACAAGTCATCAAAATTGAATTTGCCGTTTGATGAATCAATTATGTCGTAAACTCTTTTTGTGGTGACATATGCTTGTGACCATGGAACAATTTCACTATCACCGTGTTCGCCAATTACATAAGCATGAACATTTCTTGGGTCAATTGAAAAATAATCACCAAGCAAATAACGAAGTCTTGCAGTATCAAGTGTTGTACCGCTTCCAATTACCCTCGAACTATCAAAGCCTGATAATTTAAGTGTAATTTTTGTCATAATATCAACAGGATTTGTTGCTACAAGGAATATTCCGTCAAATCCACTTTTAACAATTGGGTCAATAATAGATTTAAATACTTCAAGATTTCTGTTAAGAAGTGAAATTCTGTCTTCTCCTTCTTTTTGACTTACACCTGCTGCAATTACTACAATGTCAGCATCGTGACAATCACTATACTCACCATCAAAAATAAGCATATTTCGTTTTGCAAAGGAAAGACCATGGTTTAAATCCATTGCTTCACCGTGTGCTTTTACTTTATTTACATCAATAAGCACAAGTTGGTCACATTCACCACTATTAAGCAGTGCATATGCAAAGCTCATTCCAACGAAACCTGTTCCAACAAGTGCAACTTTTTTTAAATCACCATTTTTCATTGTGTACATCCTTTATTTTATTATTATTTTATATTTTTCAAGCCAATAGTTTATTTGAATAAAATATGCTATTGTTTGTGGAGTTGTCATTAGTTGACCATACCAGGGAATTGCCTTGTCTGTAACTAATAGTTTCTCTAACTCCTCTTTTTTTATAAATGATAACACAGGAGAGTTATAATTATCAATAATTTCTGACAATTTGCTTGATACAATTTTAAGATATTCAGGATTGTGTGTTTTTGGATACGGACTTTTCTTTCTCCATAATATTTCATCAGGTAAATATTCTTTGACAGCTTCTCTTAATAACCCTTTTTCATAAGATTTGTAATCTTTATACTTCCAAGGAACTGAATATAAATATTCGGCAATTCTATAATCGCAAAATGGTACTCTGACTTCAAGTCCGTTATACATACTCATTCTATCTTTTCTATCAAGAAGTGTTTGCATAAACCAGTCGATATTTAATTTCATCATTTCTTTCATTCTTGATTCAAGAGGGGATATTTCATCTACTTTTGAAGTGTTTATTAAAGTATCTTTATATCTTGAATATACATAATCTTCTGCATTTGGGAGTTTAATCTCGTCCTTAATAAATGATTTTCTGTATGCTGTTGATTGTGCCCAAGGGAATCCGTTTATTGCTCGTATTTCTTTATCACGATACCAAGGATAACCACCAAATATTTCGTCTGCACATTCACCGGATAATGCTACTGTACAGTGTTTTTTTATTTCTTTACAAAATAATAATAATGATGAATCAACATCAGCCATTCCCGGCAAATCTCTTGCATCAACTGCGTTATACAATGCTTCAGCAAGGTCTTTGTTCTTTAATATAATTAAATGATGTTCACAATTGAGATATTCTACCATTTTATTTATGAAATCATTGTCATTATTAGGTTGAAATTTACTCTTCTTGAAAAAGTTATCATTATTTTCATAAGTAACTGAAAATGTTTTTAATTGTAGACCTTTTTCTTTAAAATACGTATTTGCAATTGACGAAATAATGCTTGAGTCAAGTCCACCTGAAAGAAAAGTTCCAACAGGAACATCAGAAGTTAATTGTCGTGTGATTGAGTCTTTAACTAAATATCTGACTTTTTCTATTGTTTCATTAAGACTATCATTATGCTCTTTATCACTTAAAGTCCAGTATTTTCTGATTTTTATGCCATCTTTATTATAGTATCCGCAACATGCAGCTTTTAATTCTTGAATACCTTTAAAAACACCATATCCGGGTGTCCTACCGGGACCAATAAACATAATCTCAGCAATTGAGTTTTCATCAATAATTGGCTCAACAAATTTATGTTCAAGTAGTGCTTTTATCTCTGAGCCAAAAATAAATGAATCATTTACAATTGAATAAAAAAACGGTTTTACACCTAATCTATCTCGAGCAAAAAATAATTTTTTTTCAAATTCATTCCAAATAGCAAATGCAAAAATTCCATTAAACTTTTCAAGACATTCTTCTTTCCATTGTATAAAAGCTTTTAAAATTACTTCAGTGTCAGAGTGGGTTGTAAAAAAGTGTCCTGATATTTTAAGTTCATTTCTTATTTCATCTGTATTATATAATTCTCCATTATAGACAATAGTATATTCTTTATCATTTATTTTTGCTGTCATTGGTTGGATTCCGTTTTCAACATCAATCACACTTAATCGTGAATGTATCAATGCAACATTGTCTTTTATATATATTCCCTTCTGGTCAGGCCCACGTGGCGCTAACACATTCTGCATTTTATAAAATGAGTCTGTATTTTTTATAATAGAATTTGAATAAGAAACTTCGCCTGCAATTCCACACATATAAATCACCTCAAAATAATGCTTCATAATAGAATATGATTTTACAAACAAAAAATTCTTATTTATTCTTTTCTTTTAAAATATATTGTGATAATATTATTGAGAGGTGAAATAAATGTCACGAATAATTAATCACATTGGCTCATTTTTTCCAAAACTTCAAAAAGATTTTAAAATATATGATGGTGAGATTTTTTCTGATGTTTATGTTGGTGACTTTTATAACGATATTCCATTTTCAAAGTATATAAACGAAAACATATATTTACCATTAGATGAAGCTGTATATATACGTGATTTTGGTGCTATACCAAACGAAACTAAAATAAATAATGCTCAAGCCATAAATTCTGCTATTAATTTTTGTCACAAAAATGGTGGAGGTATTGTTTTAGTAGACAATGGTGAATATACAAGTGGAACAATCTATATGAAAAGTAATGTTGTTTTGTATATTGAAAAGGGTTCATCAATTGTTGCTTCACACAATACTGATGATTACACTGAAAATGCTTTGATATTTGCAGAAAACTGTGAAAATTTCGGTGTTATAGGTCCTGGTAAAATATGTGGTGAAGGAAACTTCTTTTCTTTAAAACCACATTTACCGCCAAGAATTGAACCATTCAAAAGAACACTTGATGTGTGGGATTTACGACAGGAATATAGAAAGAGGATTCGATTTCCACACAATTCTAAATACGGATTTTTAATGTTAATAAAAAATTGTAAAAGAGTTAAACTTTATAATTTAATCCTTGAAAATGCTGCTATGTGGACATTAAATATAAACTCATCAGATGATGTTAATATTTCAAATGTTATAATAAACAATAATCGTCATGTTGCCAACTGTGATGGTATTGATATATGTGGTTCATCAAATATAGTTGTTAAAAATTGTTTTGTTTCGACAGCTGATGATGGTATTGTTCTTAAAAATAATATGAGTTTTACAACATCGGGTGATGATGGACTAAAAATCATGAATAATCTTGATGCAAATTGTGAACAAGGGATGAATAATATTCATATTCACGATTGTGAAGTTATTTCTTGTACAAACGCATTTAAAATTGGCACTGAAACATCATTAGATATTAGCGATGTAACTGTTGAAAACTGTAAATTTTTTTTAACAGACATTCATCCTGCAGGTGTCAGTGGAATTTCAATAGAATCCTGTGACGGTGCAAAAGTTAAGAACGTTAATATTTCAAATATTGAGATGGATTCTATGGCTTGTCCATTGTTTATACGACTTTGTAATCGTAATGGAGATAAAAAAGATGAACTTAATGGAAAAGGCAGAATAAAAAATATTACAGTCAAGAACATTAAAGCTAAAAATATTGAAATTCCAATAATGATTATGGGTATTCCAAATCAAAAAATCGAAGATGTTGTTCTTGAGAATTTTGACATTAATTATTCAGACGGTATAGATTATTTTGATTTTAGATTTAAAATTCCTGAACAAGAAAAGGAATATCCTGAATGCAATCGTTTCAGAAATATAAATGCTTATGGTTTGTTTATGCGACATGCTGATAATATTTTAGTACGAAATGTTAAAGTAAACCCAAGAAAAATAACACTAAGAAGTTATAGAAAAATTATTGATTGTAAAAATGTTAGAATTATGAAGGTGTAGTTATGGATATCAGAGAAAAAATGCATAGTGGAGAATTATATTTATCAATGGATGAAGACTTGTTCAATGAACAGCTTACATATCTTGATAGATTGTATGATTTCAATGCGACAAGACCATCTGAACTTTCAAAAAGAACAGAAATGCTTAAAAACATGTTTGCAGAAATAGGTGAGGACTGTTACATTGAACCACCTTTACATGCTAATTGGGCAGGTAAAAATGTTCATTTCGGTAAAGGCGTTTATGCTAATTTTAATCTGACTCTCGTTGACGATACACATATTTATGTAGGTGATTACACTATGATTGGACCGAATGTTGTTTTAGCAACTGCAGGACATCCTATTTTGCCTGAGTTACGTCCACTTGCTTATCAGTATAACTTGCCGATTCATATTGGTAAAAACTGTTGGCTTGGTGCAGGTGTAGTGGTATTACCTGGTGTTACAATTGGTGATAACTCTGTTATCGGTGCAGGAAGTATTGTTACAAAAGATATTCCTGCAAATGTGGTTGCAGTAGGTAACCCCTGCAGAGTATTACGCGAAATCAACGACCACGATAAAGAATATTATTATAAAAATAGGAAGATAAAATTATGATTTATAAAATTAATTTAAAAGAAGAAGTAAAATCAATTAATCAATTATTTGAATATAAAGAGATATGCAAAATTAATAATCATATGTTAAATGTTCTAAAGGCAGAAAATCGTACACTTGATTTTCATATGCATGAGTTTTCAGATGAATTGTTTTATTGTATTGAAGGCGAGTTTGACATTGAGTTTGAAGATGGTAAAACACATTTATGTGAAGGTGATTTAATTGTAATTCCAAAAGGTATTTTACATCGACCGGTTTGTACAACATTGGTAAAATGTCTTCTCATAGAATTAGATGGTACTTTAGATAATAGTAATACCGGTGGGACATATATGAAATAATAATTAATTATTCAATTTTTTATATCATATTTTTATATTTTTTGTTGTATTTTTTCAAAAATATGGTAGAATAATATTATTAAAAAATTAAGGAGTGATTTTTAATGGAACTTAAAGGTTCAAGAACAGAAGCTAATCTTATGACTGCGTTTGCAGGTGAGTCACAGGCTCGTAATAAATACACATATTATGCATCAAAAGCAAAGAAAGACGGTTATGTGCAGATAGCACAGATTTTTGAAGAAACTGCTAACAATGAGAAAGAACACGCAAAAATCTGGTTCAAACTTCTTCATGACGGCGGTATTCCAACAACTGTTGAAAATCTTAAGGACGCTGCTGCAGGCGAAAACTATGAGTGGACAGAAATGTACGCTGAATTTGCAAAAGTAGCAAAAGAAGAAGGTTTTGACCATATTGCTGCTCTTTTTGAAATGGTTGCTAAAATAGAAAAGGACCATGAAGAAAGATATAAGAAGCTTCTTGCTAATATCGAAGGTGGTCTTGTATTCTCTCGTGACGGCGATATGATGTGGATTTGCTCTAACTGTGGCCATGTTCATATTGGTAAAGAAGCACCTGAAGTTTGCCCTGTTTGTGCACATCCAAAGGCATATTTCATGATGAAAACTGAGAATTATTAATTTAAACAAAAAGTGGAGTGGAAACACTTCACTTTTTTACATATATTGTGCTTTGATTTTATTGACATACAACATCTAAATATGTTACTATATTTAGGAACGGAATTTCGGTTTTAATGGGTGATAGAATGAAGAAATTAATTAGTAATGCAACAATTTATTACAAATCACAATTCATTAAGAAAGATATTTTAATCGATGACGGAATAATTGCCGAAATTTCTGATTTTATATCACCTGAATGTGCTGAATTTGTATATAATTTTAAAGATTGTTATGTTTTTCCCGGTTTTACAGATGTACATGTACATTTGCGTGAGCCGGGTTTTTCTTATAAAGAAACTATAAAGACTGGAACACTTGCCTCTGCTCACGGTGGATATGCATCTGTTTGTTCAATGCCCAATTTAAAACCTGTTCCTGATTCTGTTGAGCATTTACAAGAGCAGATTGATATTATAAACAAAGATGCTGTAATTAATGTTTATCCTTACGCTTCAATTACTGTAAATGAAATGGGTGAAGAACTTTCTGATTTATCAGGAATGGCTGATATGTGTATTGCCTTTTCCGACGATGGTAGGGGAGTTCAAAGCGATGAAATGATGCTTAATGCCATGAAAATTGCAAAAGAGCATAACAAAATGATTGTTGCCCATTGTGAAGTTAACGATTTACTTGATGGTGGATATATACATAAAGGAAAGTATGCAGAGCAACACGGTCATCGTGGTATCTGTTCAGAAAGTGAATGGAAACAGATTGAAAGAGATATTGAACTTGTAAAACAAACGGGTTGTGCATATCATGTTTGCCATATTTCAACAAAAGAAAGTGTTGAGCTTATTCGTCAGGCAAAAAAAGATGGAGTTAATATAACCTGTGAAACAGGACCACATTATCTTGTCCTTTCTGATAAAGATTTGCAGGAACATGGAAGATTCAAAATGAATCCACCACTTCGTGATGAAAGTGATAAAGAGGCACTTATTCAAGGCGTTCTTGATGGAACAATTGATATGATTGCTACTGACCATGCACCACATAGTGCTGAAGAAAAATCAAAAGGGCTTAAAAAAAGTAATATGGGTGTTGTCGGAATTGAAACGGCATTTCCGGTAATGTACACTCATTTTGTTAAATCAGGAGTTATTTCTCTTGAAAGACTTATGGAATTACTTTCTGTAAATGCAAATAAGAGATTTAATATCGGCAGTTCAATTGAAATCGGCAATAAGGCTGATTTGACAGTTTTTGATTTAGATAGCAAATATAATATAAATCCTGACGATTTTCTTTCAATGGGTAAAAGCACTCCTTTTGAAGGAATGGAAGTTTATGGTAAATGTTTAATGACAATGTGTAATGGTAAAATTGCTTGGGAGGCTAAATAATGTACCAAGGTCTTTATGAAATAATCAGTAATAAGAAACTGACAGATAGCATTTTTGAAATGGTGCTTGAAGGTGATACAACTTCAACTTCTGCACCCGGTCAGTTTATAAATATTAAACTTGATGGATTTTATCTTCGCAGACCTATTTCTATCTGTGATTATGATGATAGTACAATCACAATTATTTACAAGGTTATCGGTGAGGGTACTGAAGTAATGAGCAAAATGAACTCAAGGGAAAAACTTGATGTTCTTTGCGGACTCGGAAATGGCTTTGACACATCAAAATCAATGGACAAGCCTGTACTTATCGGTGGTGGCGTTGGTGTTCCACCTATGTATAATCTTTGTAAAAAGTTAATTGCTGAAAATAAAAAAGTTACAGTTATTCTTGGTTTCAATAAAAAAGATGAAATTTTCTATGAAAAAGAATTTAAGAAACTTAGTGCAGATGTTAAAGTTACAACTGTCGATGGTTCATATGGAATTAAAGGTTATGTAACAGATGCACTTAAGGAAACAGAATATTCATATTTTTATACTTGTGGTCCAATGCCAATGTTTAAAGCTATTGAATCCACTGCTGTAACAAGTGGTCAGTATAGTTTTGAAGAACGTATGGGATGTGGTTTTGGTGCTTGTATGGGATGCTCATGCAAGACAAAATATGGTAACAAGAGAATTTGTAAAGATGGTCCTGTACTTGAAAGGGAGGAGATAATATGGTAAATACAAAAGTAAATCTTCTCGGAATTGAGATTGATAATCCGATTATTCCTGCAAGTGGTACTTATGGATTTGGTTATGAATTTGCAGAACTTTATGATATAAATATTCTTGGTACATTTTCTTTTAAAGGAACAACAAAAGAACCTCGTTTTGGTAATCCAACACCAAGAATTGCAGAATGTAATGCAGGTATGATTAACTCTGTTGGTCTTCAGAATCCTGGTGTAGAAAAGGTTATAAGTGAAGAATTACCAAAACTTGCAAAAGTGTTTAATAAGCCTGTTATGGCTAATGTTAGTGGTTTTTCAGTTGAAGAATACGCTTACACATGTGAAAAAATCAATGCATGTGAACAGGTTGGATGGATTGAAGTTAATGTTTCTTGTCCTAATGTTCATAATGGTGGTATGAGCTTTGGTACTGAACCTGCAGCTGTTGAAAAGGTTGTCAAGGCAGTAAAGGCGGTTACTACAAAACCAATCATTATCAAGCTTTCACCAAACGTAACTGATATTGTTTCTATTGCAAAAGCTGCAGAATCTGCAGGTGCCGATGGAATTAGTCTTATTAATACATTGCTTGGTATGAGAATTGACATCAAACGTCGACAACCTGTTATCGCAAATAAGATGGGTGGCTTTTCAGGCTCAGCAATTTTTCCTGTCGCTGTTAGAATGGTATATCAGGTATATGATGCAGTTAAAATTCCTATTATCGGTATGGGTGGTGTTTCAACTGCTAAAGATGTTATCGAACTTATGATGGCAGGTGCAACTGCTGTTCAGGTTGGTGCAGCAAATCTTGTTGACCCATTCGCTTGTAAAACAATTATTGAAGAAATACCAAATGAATTAGCTAAATTAAATGTTAAAGATATAAATGAAATTATAGGAGGCGCACACTAATGGGTAAGGATGTTATTATTGCTTGTGATTTTGCAAGCAAAGAAGATGTTATGAACTTTCTTGATAAGTTCACAGGTAGAAAACCATTTGTAAAAATCGGTATGGAGCTTTATTATGCTGAAGGTCCATCAATTGTTAGAGAAATTAAAGCAAGAGGACATAAAATTTTCCTTGATTTGAAACTTCATGATATTCCAAATACAGTTAAGAAATCAATGTCTGTTCTTTCTAATCTGGATGTTGATATGACAAATCTTCATTCAGGTGGTGCTATTCCTATGATGGAAGGTGCTCTTGAAGGACTTACACGTGCTGATGGTACAAGACCAATGCTTATTGCTGTTACACAGTTAACATCAACAAGTCAGGAAGTAATGGAAAGAGATTTACTTATAAAAGAACCAATTGATGAAGTTGTTATGCACTATGCTAATAATGCAAAAATGGCAGGTCTTGATGGTGTTGTTTGTTCACCACTTGAAGCTGATAAGGTTCATAACAGATGTGGTAAGGATTTCGTAACAGTTACTCCCGGTATTCGTTTTGCTGATGGTGATATTGGTGACCAGGTTCGTGTTATGACACCTGAAAAAGCAAAAGAAGCAGGTTCTGACTATATTGTTGTTGGCAGACCAATTACTGCAGCTGCTGACCCTGTTGCAGCTTATGAACGTTGTGTTGCAGAATTTTGTGATTAATTAAAGGAGATAAATTCAATGGAAAGCTATAAAAGAGAGTTTATACAATTCTTAGAAGGTGCCGGTGTTCTTAAGTTTGGTGATTTTACTGCTAAAAGTGGTAGAAAAATTCCTTACTTTGTTAATGCCGGTATGATTAAGACAGGTGACCAGATTACCAAGATGGGTGAATTCTATGCAAAGGCTTACTTTGATAAGCTTGGCAAAAAGCAGGCTGTACTTTATGGTCCGGCTTATAAGGGAATTTCACTTTCAATTTCTGCTGCAGTTGCTCTTTCAAAAAATGGTCTTAATGTTCCGTTCTTCTTTAATCGTAAAGAAGTAAAAGACCACGGTGAGGGCGGTACATTTGTCGGATATGTTCCTGAAGCAGGCGAGGAAATCGTTATTATCGAAGATGTAATCACTGCAGGTACTGCTATTCGTGAATCTATGGAAATTCTTAGTCATCTTGATAATACTAAAGTTATTGCTGCATTCATTATGGTTGACCGTAAAGAAAAGGGTCAGACAGAAAAAGGTGCTATGCAGGAAATTGAAGAACAGTTTGGATTCCCTGTATATTCAGTAGTTGATGTATATGACATTATTGAATACCTTGAAGAAGACGAAAAGAATCGTGAAAATGTTGATAGAATTAAAAAGTACCTTGAAGTAAACGGTGCAAAAGAATAATAAGGAAGATATAATATGAGAAGTCTTATTGATATTCAAGAGCTTACAGTTAATGAAATTGACGAACTTATTACTGTAGCTAATGATATAATTGACAATCCTGCAAAATATAGTGAGAAGTGTAAAGGAAAAATCCTTGCAACTCTTTTCTTTGAACCATCAACAAGAACAAGACTTAGCTTTGAGTCTGCTATGTATAATCTTGGCGGTAATGTGCTTGGATTTTCCGAAGCACAAAGCTCTTCGTCTGCAAAAGGTGAGAGTGTTGCTGATACAATTCGTACAGTAGGATACTATGCTGATATTATCGCTATGCGTCACCCAAAAGAAGGAGCACCTATGGTAGCTTCTATGAATACGGATATTCCTGTTATTAATGCAGGTGACGGTGGTCATAATCATCCTACACAGACTCTTACTGATTTACTTACAATTCAGCGTGAAAAAGGAAGATTTGATAATCTCACAATTGGTTTTTGTGGTGACTTAAAGTTCGGAAGAACGGTTCATTCACTTATCGGTGCTATGTCAAGATATAAGAATGTTAAATTCATCCTTATTTCTCCTGAAGAACTAAAAGTTCCCGAGTATATTAAACACACCGAACTCAAAGCAAAAAATCTTGAATATATTGAAACAACATCTCTTGAAGAAGTTATGCCACAGCTTGATATTCTTTATATGACAAGAGTTCAGCGTGAACGATTTTTTAATGAACAGGACTATATTCGTCTTAAGGATAGTTATATTCTTACACCGCAAAAGCTTGAAACAGCAAAAGAAGATTTATGCATTATGCATCCGCTCCCAAGAGTAAATGAAATTTCTGTCGCTGTTGATAAAGACCCTAGAGCTTGCTATTTCAGACAAGTTAAGAATGGTAAATTTATCAGAATGGCTCTTATTATGAAATTGTTGGAGGTAATATAAATGATTATCGGACAAATTAAAAACGGTATTGTTATAGACCATATTACAGCAGGAAAGGGTATGACACTCTATAATTTCTTGGGTCTTGATAAAATTGACTGTCAAGTTGCTCTTATTAAAAACGCTGATAGCGTTAAAATGGATAAAAAAGATATTATAAAAATCGATAGGGTTATTGATTTGGATATGGATGCTTTGGGATATCTTGACCCCGGTGCAACAGTAAATATTATAGAGAATTCAAAAATTGCAAAGAGAGCTGCTACAACGCTTCCAGAAAGAGTTGAAAATGTTATTCGTTGCAAGAATCCTCGTTGTATAACAACTGTTGAGCAAGAACTTCCACATATATTTACATTAAGAGATATAGAAAACAGAGTTTATCGATGTCTATATTGCGAAAGCAAAGCAAAATAATATACAAAAATTTTAAAAAAATGAGTCGAAATTTTGACATTTGATTTTTAGCCTTTAATTGACATTAAATGCTATATTATATTATAATAATTATGTCAAAATTTTAACATTACCGTGTAACTGACGGAATTATGTGGAGCACCACAGAGGAGCACGGGATTTTTAGCCGACCGTCTGGGCAGTTCTACTTAAGATTTTAAGGATAGGACTGTCCATTTGTGCTTTTTAGGAGGTAATTATGAAAAAAGTAGGAATTTTAATGGGAAGCGATAGTGACCTTCCGATTATTAAAAAAACAACAGCTGTTCTTGATGATTTAGCTATTCCATATACAGTGAATATATATTCAGCACACAGAACTCCTGAACAGGCTCGTGACTTTGCACTTAATGCGAGAGCTAATGATTACGGTGCATTGATTTGTGCTGCAGGTATGGCTGCACATCTTGCAGGTGCTATTGCTGCAAATACAACATTACCGGTTATCGGTATCCCTTGTGCTTCACAGTATCTTGACGGTATGGACGCACTTCTTTCAACAGTTCAGATGCCTTCAGGTATTCCTGTTGCTACAGTTGCTATTAATGGTGGCGCAAATGCTGCTTTACTTGCTGCACAGATTATTGCGGTTGAAGATAAGACACTTGCAAATAAACTTGACAAAATGAGAAAAGATGCTGCTGATGTTGTCCTTAAAAAGGATGCAGAAGTAATGTCAAAATTAAATTCATAAAATCTTATATTTATTATAAAGGAGCAAAAAACTATGGAAAAGATTTACACAGGTAAAACAAAGGACGTATTTAAGCTTGATAACGGCAATTGCCTTCTTAAATTTAAGGACGATTGCACAGGTAAAGATGGTGTGTTTGACCCGGGTGAAAACTCAGTTGGTCTTACAATTGATGGTGTTGGTGATGTAAATCTCCGTATGTCAATTTATTTCTTTGAAAAAGTTAATGCTGCAGGTATTAAGACTCACTATGTAAGTGCTAACCTCGAAGATACAACAATGGAAGTTCTTCCTGCAAAGGTATTTGGTCACGGTCTTGAAGTAATTTGCCGTCATAAGGCTGTTGGTAGCTTTATCCGTCGTTATGGTGATTACATTGAAGAGGGTGCTGACCTTCCTGCTTATGTTGAAATGACATTTAAAGACGATGCAAAGGGTGACCCACTTGTAATTAAGGACGCTCTTGTGGCTCTCGGTGTTATGACTGACAAGCAGTATGAGGATATCAAGAAGATGACTCAAGATATTACTCAAATTGTTGCTGATGACCTTAAGGAAAAGGGACTTGTTCTTTATGACATCAAGTTTGAATTCGGTTATGACCCGGACGGTAATGTAATGCTTATCGACGAAATCGCATCAGGTAATATGCGTGTTTACAAGGATGGCAAGTACATTGACCCAATGACACTTTCAGAGCTTTTCTTTGCATAAGGAGTATATAAATGGGTGGTTTCTTTGGTGCGGTCAGTAAAAATGATGCTGTTTTAGATGTATTCTTTGGTACTGACTATCACTCACATCTCGGTACTCGTCGTGGCGGTATTGCGGCTTTCGATAAGAGTATCGGTTTACAACGAAAAATTCATAAAATAGAAAATTCACCATTCAGAACAAAGTTTGAGAATATTTCTAATCAGATGAAGGGTAATTCAGCAATCGGTTGCATCAGTGACTCTGATGCTCAACCGTTGCTTATCCGTTCAAAACTTGGATTATATGCAATCTGTATTATTGGTTTAATTAACAATAAAGAAAAGCTTGTTGAGGAATATCTTTTCTCAAATGGTGGTCACTTTGGTGCAATGACAAATGATGGTATTAACTCTACTGAGCTTGTTGCTGCATTGATTAATCAAAAAGATAATTTTGCAGACGGTATTGCTTTTGCACAAAGTCATATTGAAGGTACTGCTTCAATTCTTATTCTTAAAAATGATGGTAATATTATTTGTGCAAGAGATGGACTTGGTCGAATTCCTGTTTTGATAGGACAAAGAGATGATGGATATTGCGTATCCTTTGAAGATTTTGCATATAAAAAATTAGGATATTCTGACTATAAAGAGCTTGGTGCAGGCGAAATTGTTGAGCTTTCAGCAGATTCAATTACTGTTTTAAGAGAAGCAGGAGAAAAAATGAAAATCTGTGCTTTTCTCTGGTCATATTACGGATATTCAACATCTTGTTATGAAGGTGTTAATGTTGAAGTAATGAGATATGAAAACGGTAAAATAATGGCGCAGGCTGACCGTGAAAACAATATTGCACAGGATATTGACTATGTAAGTGGTGTTCCTGATTCAGGTACTCCTCACGCAATCGGATATGCTAATGAAAGCGGTATTCAGTTTGCACGACCATTTATTAAATACACTCCAACTTGGGCAAGAAGCTTTACACCATCTAATCAGAATGAAAGAAACAGAGTCGCAAAAATGAAGCAGATTCCTGTTCACGATTTGATTCAGAATAAGAAGTTACTTTTTGTTGATGACAGTATTGTCAGAGGTACTCAGCTTCGTGAAACTGTTGAATTCCTTTATGAAAACGGTGCAAAAGAAGTTCATATTCGTTCAGCTTGTCCGCCAATAATGTATGGTTGTAAATACCTCAATTTTTCTCGTGCTACATCTGATATGGAGTTAATTGCACGTAGTACGATTGTTGAATTAGAAGGTGAAGAAGGCTTCAAGTATATTGATGAATATATTAATTCATCAACAGAGCGTGGCAAAAATCTTAGAAAAGCTATTTGTGATAAGTTACATTTTACATCTCTTGAATTCCAATCAATTGATGGTATTATAAAAGCTATTGGACTTCCTGCTGAAAAGATATGTACTTATTGCTGGAATGGTAAAGGTTAAAAACGAACAATACAGGAGAATATAATATGGAACATAAAAATTCTTTCTCTGCAAGCTACGCAGCTGCAGGTGTAGATATTACTGCTGGTTATAAATCAGTAGAATTAATGAAAAAACACGTAGCAAGAACTCGTAATGAGGGTTCTGTTGATGATGTAGGTGGTTTCGGTGGTTGTTTTGACCTTAGTTGTGTTGCAGGAATGGAACATCCTATTTCTGTTTCAGGTACTGACGGTTGCGGCACTAAAGTTAAGTTAGCTATTCTTATGGATAAGCATGACACAATCGGTATTGATGCAGTTGCAATGTGTGTTAATGATATTATCTGTGTTGGTGCAAAGCCATTATTCTTCCTTGACTATATTGCTTGTGGTAAAAATTATCCTGAAAAGATTGCTGAAATCGTTAGTGGTGTAGCTGAAGGTTGTGTTCAATCAGGTTGTGCACTTATCGGTGGTGAAACAGCAGAGCATCCCGGTTTAATGCCAGAGGAAGATTATGACCTTGCAGGTTTTGCAGTTGGTGTTGTTGATAAGCCAAAGATGATTGATAACAGCAAAATGGCAGTTGGTGATGTTGTTATAGCTCTTCCTTCAACAGGTATTCATTCAAATGGCTTCAGCTTATGTCGTAAGGTTTTTGATATTGATAATAATAATCCTGAACTTTATGTTGAAAGAGAAGAATTAGGTGGCAAGAGTATTGCTGAGGCTTTACTTGTTCCAACAAAGATTTATGTTAAGCCTGTTCTTGCTCTTATTGAAAAGGTAAATGTTAAGGGCATTTCTCATATTACAGGCGGTGGCTTTTACGAGAATATTCCACGTTCAATTCCTGATGGATTATGTGCAAAGATTGATAAATCTGCTGTAAAAGTACTTCCAATTTTTGATGTTATTGCAAAATGGGGCAACATTCCTGAACGTGATATGTTCAATACATATAATATGGGCGTTGGTATGAGCATTGTTGTTCCTGCAGATGAAGTTGAGCTTTCACTTTCAATCCTTAAGGAAAATGATATTGACGCTTATGTTATCGGTGAAATCGTTGAAGGCGACGAGAAGGTGCTTTTATAATGAGTAAGAATATTGTCGTTCTGGTTTCTGGTGGAGGTACTAATCTTCAGGCTCTTATTGATGCACAAAACAGGGGAGAGCTGGGAAATGGAAAAATTACTTGTGTAATTTCTTCAAAAGCTGATGCTTATGCTCTTACACGTGCTGAAAATAACGGAATTAAAACAAGAACACTTATTAGAAAAGATTATGCAGATATTTCATCATACAGCTGTGCTATGAGAGATTTGCTTTTAGAGGAAAAAGCAGATTTGATTGTATATGCAGGTTTTATGACTATACTTGATGAAAATGTATGCAATACTTTTGAAAATAAAATGATTAATGTGCATCCTGCACTTATTCCGTCATTTTGCGGAAAAGGTTTTTATGGATTGCATGTTCATGAAGAAGCACTTAAAAAAGGTGTTAAGGTTTCAGGTGCAACAGTTCATTTTGTTACTGCTGAATGTGATGCAGGACCAATTATCCTTCAGAAAGCTGTTGAGGTAATTGATGATGATACACCTGAAAGCTTACAAAAAAGAATTATGGAACAGGCTGAATGGAAAATTCTTCCAAAGGCTGTAGGGCTTTTCTGCGACGATAAAATTGTTGTAGAAAACGGAAAATCATATATAAAATAACCGGAGGAATGAATAATGGAAATTAAATCACTTGAAAATGAACTTAATTCTCTTGCTTATCACGGTAGAGGAATTATTATCGGTAAAAGTGCTGATGGTAAAAAGGCTATAACAGCATATTTTATTATGGGTAGAAGTGTTAACAGCCGTAATCGTGTTTTTGTTGCAGAAGGTGATGCAATGAGAACAAAGGCTTTTGATGAGTCAAAAATGACAGACCCACACCTTATTATCTACTATCCTGTTCGTGTTCTTGGTAATAAAACTATTGTTACAAATGGTGACCAAACAGACACTATTTATGAGCTTATGGATAAGCAGATGACTTTTGAACAGGCACTTCGTACTCGTGAATTTGAAGATGATGCTCCAAACTATACACCAAGAATTTCAGGTATTATCAGACTTGAAAATGGCGATATGAATTATGCCATGTCAATTCTCAAATCTGCTGATGGTGACGGAAGTTCATGTCAGAGATATAATTTTGCTTATTCAAATCCTCTTGCAGGTAAAGCTAAATTTATTCATACATATAAGTGTGATGGTAATCCACTTCCAAGCTTTGAGGGCGAACCAAAAACACTTGAGCTTCCTGATGTTGATATTGATACAATGACAGATATTATCTGGAAGAATCTTAATGAAGACAATAAAGTTTCTCTTTTTGTAAGATACATTGACCTTGCAACAGGAGAATTTGAATCGAGAATTGTTAATAAAAATGAATAAGGAGATTAGAAATGAAAGAATTTGAACTTAAATATGGTTGTAACCCTAATCAGAAACCATCAAAGATTTATATGGAAGATGGTTCTGAACTTCCAATTGAAATTCTTAACGGAAGACCGGGATTCATCAATTTCCTTGATGCATTTAATTCTTGGCAGCTTGTTAAGGAAATTAAGGACATTCTCGGTATACCTGCAGCAACATCTTTTAAGCATGTTAGTCCTACATCAGCTGCTGTTGGTGTAAAACTTCCTGATTCACTTAAAAAAGCTTGCTTTGTTGATGATATAGAGGACCTTGATGATTCACCACTTGCTTGTGCTTATGCTCGTGCTCGTGGTACTGACAGAATGTCATCATTTGGTGACTGGATTGCATTAAGTGACGAATGTGATGCTACAACAGCAAAGCTTGTTGCTCGTGAAGTATCTGACGGTATTATTGCACCGGGTTACTCTGATGAAGCTCTTGAAATCCTTAAGGGTAAGAGAAACGGTAACTATAATATTGTTAAAATTGATGCAAATTATGTTCCTGCTGTTAAGGAAAAGAAGCAGGTTTTCGGTATTACATTTGAACAAGGAAGAAATAATTTCAGAATTGATGAAGAACTTCTTTCAAATATGGTTACTGAAAATAAAGAATTCCCAGAAGAAGCAAAGCGTGACCTTATAATTGCTCTTATCACTCTTAAATATACTCAGTCTAACTCTGTTTGCTACGCTTATGACGGACAAGCTATCGGTGTTGGTGCAGGTCAGCAGTCAAGAATTCACTGTACAAGACTTGCAGGTACAAAGGCTGATACATGGCATCTTCGTCAACATCCAAAAGTACTTAATCTTCCATTCCGTGATGATATCCGTCGTCCTGACAGAGATAATGTTATTGATGGTTATATTAATAAGAATGAAGAGGACGTTTGTGCGGAAGGAATCTGGCAGAAATATTTCAAAACACAGCCTGAACCACTTACTGATAAAGAAGCAAGAGAATACCTTGATGGTATTACAGGCGTTTCAGTTGGTTCTGATGCATTCTTCCCATTCAGTGATAATATTGAAAGAGCTCGTAAGAGTGGTGTTTCATATATTGCCGAGCCGGGTGGTTCAATCCGTGATGACGTTGTAATTGATTGTTGTAATAAATACGGTATTGCAATGGCATTTACAGGTATGCGTTTATTCCATCATTAATTTTGAGGTATTATGATGAAAATAATGGTTGTCGGTGGTGGCGGCAGAGAACATGCTATCATCAAAAAGATTAAAGAAAATAAAAATGTTACAGAAATCTTTGCATTACCGGGAAATGGTGGTATGAAGGATGATGCAACACTTGTTAATATAGGTGCAAAGGATATAGATAATATCGTTAAATTTGCAGTTGATAATAAAATTGATTTTGCAGTTGTAGCTCCTGATGACCCACTTGTGCTTGGCTGTGTTGATGCTCTCAATGCAGTTGGTGTCAAGTGCTTTGGTCCGAAAAAGGATGCTGCAATTATTGAGGGAAGTAAGGCTTTTTCAAAAAATCTTATGAAAAAGTACAATATTCCGACTGCTGCATTTGAGATATTTAATAACGCTGAAGATGCTCTTAAATATCTTGAAACTGCTCCAATTCCAACAGTTGTTAAGGCAGATGGTCTTGCACTTGGTAAAGGTGTTATAATAGCAATGACTCGTGAAGAAGCCGTTGATGCGGTTAAGTCGATTATGGAAGATAAAATCTTCGGTGAAAGTGGTAACAACATCGTTATCGAAGAGTTTTTAACAGGCCCTGAGGTTTCTGTTCTTTCATTTACAGACGGAAATATCGTTGTTCCTATGATTTCATCAATGGACCATAAACGTGCTCTTGATAATGATGAAGGTCTTAACACAGGTGGTATGGGTACAATTGCTCCTAACCCTTATTACACCGAGGATATTGCAAAGGAATGTATGGAAACAATTTTTGTTCCTACAATTGAAGCAATGAAGGCTGAGGGCAGAACTTTCAAAGGTTGCTTATATTTTGGACTTATGCTTACTCCAAACGGACCAAAGGTTATTGAATATAACTGTCGTTTCGGTGACCCTGAAACTCAGGTTGTGTTACCTCTTCTTGAGAGTGATTTACTTGATATTATGATGGCAGTTGCTGATGAGCGTTTGACTGACGATATGGTGAAATTCTCTGATAAATCTGCTTGTTGTGTTGTTATGGCTTCAAATGGCTATCCTGTTAAATACGAAAGTGGATTTAAAATCACAGTTGATGATGATTTTGACGATAATCTTTATATTGCAGGTGCTAAACTTAATGGTGAAGATGTTGTAACAGCAGGTGGTCGTGTACTTGGTGTTGTTGCAGTTCAGAATGACCTTGTTTCTGCTATCGAAAAGTCATATTCTTCAGTTAAAAAAGTTCACTTTGACAATGCTTTTTACAGAAATGATATAGGTGCAAAGGCACTTAGAGTATTAAAGGAGGGTTAATAAGGATGGTATATCGTATATTCGTTGAAAAGAAGACAGGGCTGGATAATGAAGCTAAAGGTCTTCTCAATGAAGCAAAAAACTTGCTTGGAATTGATAATTTAGAAGATATTCGTCTTTTTAATCGCTATGATGCTGAAAATATAACAGATGAATTATTCCAATATGCTGTTAAAACAGTTTTCTCTGAACCTCAACTTGATAAAGTTTCTACTTGTTTAGACATTTCTGATACTTATGTTTTTGCAGTTGAGGCTCTTCCGGGTCAGTTTGACCAGAGAGCTGACTCTGCAGCACAATGTATTCAGATTATTTCACAGGGTGAGCGTCCTCTTATCCGTACAGCAAAGGTTTATGCACTTTATGGTGATTTGACAGAGAAAGATATTGCTGCTTTCAAGAATCACGTTATTAACGCTGTTGAAAGTCGTGAAGCATCTCTTGAATTACCTGAGACACTTGCAGCTCAATATGCGGCACCTGAAACAGTTGCTACTGTTGACGGATTTGTTTCAATGGATGAAACAGCACTTGCTGCTCTTCTTGATGAAAAGGGACTTGCTATGGACCTTGATGACCTTAAATTCTTACAGGCATATTTCAGAGATACAGAGCATAGAGACCCTACAATTACAGAAATCCGTGTTGTTGATACATACTGGTCTGACCATTGTCGTCACACAACATTCTCTACTCACCTTGATAATGTTCGCATTGATGACCCTGCGGTGCAGGGAGCTTATGAACGCTATCTTGCTGCAAGAGTAGAAGTATATGGTGAAGAAAAAGCCGCTGCTCGTCCTCAGACTTTGATGGATATTGCTACAATCGGTACTAAAACACTTAAGAAGCGCGGTCTTCTTCCTGAACTTGACGAAAGTGAAGAAATCAATGCTTGTTCAATCCATGTTACTGCAACTGTAAATGGTGAAGACCAGGATTGGCTTCTTATGTTTAAGAATGAAACTCATAACCACCCGACTGAAATTGAACCATTCGGCGGTGCTGCTACTTGTATCGGTGGTTGTATCCGTGACCCACTTTCAGGTCGTGCTTATGTTCATCAGGCAATGCGTGTAACAGGTGCAGGTGACCCAAGAAAAACTATTGCAGAAACTTTAGAAGGCAAACTTCCACAACGTAAAATTTGTCAGACTGCAGCAGCAGGTTATTCTTCATATGGTAATCAGATTGGTTTGGCTACCGGTCATGTTGCTGAAATTTATCACGAGGGCTTTGTTGCAAAACGTCTTGAATGTGGTGCAGTAGTTGCTGCTGCTCCTGCTTATAATGTTCGTCGTGAAAGACCTGCTCCGGGTGATGTTATCGTTCTCCTTGGTGGTCGTACAGGTCGTGACGGTATCGGTGGTGCTACAGGTTCATCAAAGAGCCATAATATGAAGTCACTTACAACTATGGCATCTGAAGTTCAGAAGGGTAATGCACCTGAAGAAAGAAAAATTCAGAGACTTTTCCGTAATGCTGAAGTTACTCGTTTGATTAAGCGTTGTAATGACTTTGGTGCAGGCGGTGTGTCAGTTGCTATCGGTGAGCTTGCTCCCGGTCTTCAGATTGACCTTGACGCAGTTCGTAAAAAATATGAAGGTCTTGACGGTACTGAAATTGCTATTTCTGAATCACAGGAAAGAATGGCTGTTGTTGTTGAAGCAAAAGATGCTGATAAATTTATTGCTTACGCACAGGAAGAAAACCTTGAAGCATATCGTGTTGCTGTTGTTACTGAAGAAGAACGCATGGTAATGAAATGGAAAGGCAATGTTATTGCTGACCTTAGCCGTGCATTCCTTGATACAAACGGTGCTGTTAAGCATATGGATGTTACTGTTACAGAAAAAGACCTTTCTGTTTTAAGTAAAGCTATGTATAGTTCACTTCGTGAAATGGCTTCTGACCTTCGTACAGCAAGTCAGAGAGGTCTTGTTGAACGCTTTGACTCAACAATCGGTGCAGGTAGCGTTGTAATGCCTTATGGCGGTAAGCGTCAGCTTACTCCTACACAGTCTATGGCTGCTGTTTTACCTGTTCTTCCGGGACAGGAAACTGACCAGGCAAGTGTATTCAGTTGGGGTTGTGACCCTGACCATCTTTCTGTTGACCCTTATACAGGTGCTCGTGCTTCAATTTACAATTCAGTTGCAAAGCTTGTTGCAGCAGGTTGTGATTATAAACTCGCATATTTAACATTACAGGAATTCTTTGAAAGACTTAAAACAGAACCTGAGCGTTGGGGCAAACCTTTTGCAGCTCTTCTCGGTGCACTTGATGCACAGCTTGAGTTAAACGCTGCTGCAATCGGTGGTAAGGACTCAATGTCAGGTACATTCCTTGATTTAGATGTTCCACCAACACTTATTTCATTTGCTATTGCTCCAATTAAGAAACAAGATGTAATTACTCCTGAGTTTAAAGAGGCAAATCGTCCTGTATATCTCTTTGGTGCAACTGATGAAAGTGTAGATAGCCTTAAGGCTACTTGGGAAGCATTCCATAACCTTTGTAAAGAAGGTAAAGTAAAGGCTTCTTGGGCAGTTGAACACGGTATCGGCGAAGGTATTATGAAAATGTCTTTCGGTAATAACATCGGTTTCAAATCATCTGCTGAACTTAAAGATAATTGGCATCTCGGTATGTACGGTTTCATTATTGCAGAGCTTACTGAAGATGTTGAGATTCCAGGTGTAATGAAGCTTGGTGCAACAACTGCTGAACCTGTAATCACACTTGAAAATGACAGTGTAACAATTGAAGAACTTTACAAGTTACATACTGCTACACTCGAAAGTGTATATCCTACAAAGGCTAAAGAGGATAAGGGCAAAATTCCTACATATTCATTTGACGGTAAATGTGAAATTTCTCCTGAAAACAAGGTTGTTAAGCCTAAAGTTCTTATCCCTGTGTTCCCCGGCACAAATTGTGAATACGATTCAGCTCGTGCAGTTGAAAAAGCAGGTGGTGAGGCTGAAATTTTCGTTATCAGAAACCTTACTGCTGAAGATGTAGCAAGAAGTGTTGAAGGCTTCTCAGCTAAGGTTAAGGAAGCACAGATGATTTTCATTCCTGGTGGTTTCTCAGGTGGTGACGAGCCTGATGGTTCAGCTAAGTTTATTACAGCATTCTTCCGTAACCCTGCTGTTAAAGAGGCTGTAACAGACCTTCTTGATAATCGTGACGGTCTTATGTGTGGTATCTGTAACGGATTCCAGGCTCTTATCAAGCTTGGTCTTGTACCTTACGGAAAGATTATTGATACTGATGAAAATTGTCCTACACTTACATTCAATAACATCAGTCGTCATCAGAGCAGAATTGTTCATACTCGTATTGCATCAACAAAATCACCTTGGCTTAGCCTTATGAATGTTGGTGATGTTGTTAATGTTCCGATTTCGCATGGTGAAGGTAAGTTTCTTGCTTCTCCGGAGCTTATTGCTGAACTTGCTAAAAACGGACAGATTGCAACTCAGTATGTTGACCTTGACGGAAATGCAACATCAGATATTGACTTCAATCCAAACGGTTCACTTTGTGCAATTGAAGGTATCACTTCACCTGATGGTCGTGTATTCGGTAAAATGGGTCACAGTGAGCGTATCGGTGACGGTCTTTATAAGAATGTTCCCGGTGAATACGACATCCGTATGTTTGAAGCTGCTGTAAAGTATTTCAATAAATAATTTACATAATTTAACCCGAGGCTTAATGCTTCGGGTTATTGCTTTTCTTAAAAGTATATAATATAATTATTGTGAGGTGATTTTATGGCAGTAAGGTTTAATGAAAACAAGGAAATTGTAGCAAAGATTAAAGAAGGACTTAAAAAGAAAGATGGGTATTGTCCTTGCAGATTACAGAAGTTACCTGAATATAAATGCATCTGCGAAGAGTTTAAACAACAAATTGCAGACCCTGAATTTGAGGGCTATTGTCATTGTAAATTGTATTATAAATCAAAAGATTAAAGGTGTGGAAAAATCCACACCTTTATTTTATTCCATATTACTTACGTGATAACTCAATCGCATTAAGCTGTCGCTTAAGTGAACATTTTCAACAGCAACCTCAGGATGGTTTACTGAAATATCATAATGACTGAAATTCCAAAAGCCTTTGATTCCTAATTCAACAAGCTGAGGTGCTAATTCCTTTGCCGCAGGACTTGGAATACATAAAACTGCAACAGTAGGGGAGTTGTCCCTACAAAAATCGAACAAGTTGTCCGTATGTCTTATTGGAAGCCCACG
This sequence comes from Candidatus Fimenecus sp., assembly GCA_045593555.1. Classification (GTDB taxonomy): domain Bacteria; phylum Bacillota; class Clostridia; order Oscillospirales; family Acutalibacteraceae; genus Fimenecus. The sequence continues at coordinate 95,739 of JAZNWU010000031.1, forward strand.
AAGCATCTGACCAACCAAGGCCTTGTTCTTATCAAACACGCCGATAAGATTGAAGCCTCTCTCTTCAAATGACATATGTAATGCAACTGCCTTTCCGAGATTACCTGCACCGATAAGAATTGCTTTCCTTGTTTTATTAACACCCAGGATTTTGCCGATTTCTTCATAAAGACTTTCAATGTTGTAGCCATAGCCCTGCTGACCAAATCCACCAAAGCAGTTTAAATCCTGACGAATCTGCGACGCAGTAAAGCCCATTTTGTTAGATAAATCTTTAGAAGAAATTCTTACAACACCTTGTTCCTTTAATTCACCTAAAAATCTGTAATATCTTGGAAGACGCTTAATAACAGAGTTTGAAACACCGTCATTTCTAATCATAAATAAGCTCCTTTTATGAAAGCTTCTTTACAGTTTCCATAACGTAGTCACCGAAATCGCTGCATGTTGCACCATTGTCACGGCCTGTAATTGTAAGCTTCTTTTCTTCAAACATACAAATATCCAATGCTCTTTCAAGCTTGTCTGCTTCTGCCTGCTTACCAATATGTGAAAGAAGCATAACTGTTGCACGAAGCATTGAACATGGGTCAGCATACTGACCTCTGCCTTCACGAATCATACGAGGTGCTGAACCGTGGATAGCCTCAAACATTGCATATCTCTTACCAAGGTTAGCGCTACCTGCAGTACCAACACCGCCCTGGAATTCAGCAGCTTCGTCTGTGATAATATCACCGTAAAGGTTTGGAAGAATAAATACCTTAAAGTCTTTTCTTCTCTTTTCGTCAATAAGCTTTGCTGTTGTAATATCAATATACCATTCATCAGTTGTGATTTCAGGATAATCCTTACCAACTTCTTTGCAGATTCTTAAGAATTTACCGTCAGTTGTCTTAATAACATTAGCCTTATTGATAATAGAAACTCTTTCTTTTCCGTTTCTCTTTGCATAGTCATAAGCCATTTTAGCAATTCTTTCTGTACCCTCAGTTGTTGTAACAACAAAGTCCATTGCAAGGTCATCAGTAACATTAACACCCTTTGAACCAACTGCATAAGCACCTTCAGTATTTTCACGGAAGAATGTCCAGTCAATGCCTTGTTCTTTAACCTTAACAGGACGAACATTTGCAAAAAGGTCAAGCTCTTTTCTCATTGCAACGTTTGCACTTTCAATATTTGGCCATGGGTCACCGGCCTGTGGAGTTGTTGTAGGACCTTTAAGGATAACGTGACATTCTTTAAGCTCAGCAAGAACATCATCAGGAATTGCTTTCATAACAGCAACTCTGTTTTCAATTGTAAGACCGTCAATTACCTTAAATTCAACCTTACCTGCCTTTACATCATCAGTAAGCATATATTCAAGAACTCGTGCAGATTCTTTTGTGATAATAGGGCCGATACCGTCACCACCGCAAACACCGATAATGATTTTATCTAGTTTATCAAAATCCACAAATTCCTTTTGTGCTTTAATCTTTTCATTTCTTTCAAGCTGTTCTCTGACGAGTGCTTCAAACTTTGCAACAGCTTCTTTTATCTGATTTTCCATGATTTACAACTCCTTAAAATGATTCTTTAGTGTAATTTAACAATCCACCTGCAAGAATAATATCTTTCTGACGCTGTGAAAGGTCATAATTGATTGCATATTCTTCATTCTTTGTAAGGTTTACGAGAACTGCAGGTTCATTATTAATAATTGCATTCTTAATTCCCTTAAGGCTTAATTCATCACCCTGAGTAATATTATCATAATCGTCTGCATTCTGGAATGTAAGAGGGAGAATACCTGCATTGATAAGATTAGCACAGTGAATACGAGCAAATGACTTTGTGATAACAGCCTTAACACCGAGATAGAGTGGAACAAGAGCAGCGTGTTCACGGGATGAGCCCTGACCGTAGTTTGCACCACCGATTACAATGCCTTTTCCCTCAGCCTTAATTCTTTCAGGGAATGTTTTATCACAAACACCGAAACAATACTGTGAAAGGAAAGGAATGTTTGAACGATAAGGAAGAATTTTTGCACCTGCAGGCATAATATGGTCAGTTGTAATATCGTCACCAACCTTAAGAATTGCCTTTGCATCAATATCTTCACCCATAGGCTCACATATTGGGAATGGCTTAATATTTGGACCGTACATAACCTCAACATCCTTTGCTTCTTCAGGAGTTGCAGGCATAGCTACCATATTATCGTTAATGATAAACTCATCAGGAAGAACTATTTCAGGGAATTCACCTAAATCTCTTGGGTCAGTAAGGTAACCTGTAATTGCAGATGCAGCAGCAACCTCAGGACTTACAAGGTAAATACCTGCATCAGCAGTACCTGAACGACCTTCAAAGTTTCTGTTGAATGTTCTGAGTGAAACACCAGCTGAATTAGGTGATTGTCCCATACCAATACAAGGACCACATGCACTTTCGAGAATTCTTGCACCTGCATCAATCATATCAGAGAGTGCACCATTCTGTGAAATCATATTAAGAACCTGCTTTGAACCAGGTGCAATTGAAAGGCTTACTGTAGGATGTACAGTTTTACCTTTAAGAATAGCAGCAACCTTCATCATATCAAGAAGAGATGAGTTTGTGCATGAACCGATACAAACCTGGTCAACTTTAATTTTTCCGATTTCAGTTACAGATTTAACTCTATCAGGCATGTGAGGACAAGCAGCCATAGGTGCAAGTTCAGATAAGTTTATGTTAATTACTTCATCATAAACAGCATCTGGGTCGGCTTTAAGCTCGACCCAATCTTCTTCACGACCCTGAGCCTTAAGAAATGCCTTTGTAACATCATCAGAAGGAAATACAGATGTTGTTGCACCAAGTTCAGCACCCATATTTGTGATTGTAGCACGTTCAGGAACTGTAAGAGTAGCAACACCTTCGCCACCGTATTCGATAATCTTACCAACGCCACCCTTAACTGTCATAATACGAAGGACTTCAAGGATAACATCTTTAGCAGCAACCCAAGGACTGAGTTTACCTGTAAGATTAACTCTAACCATTTTAGGCATTGTGATATAGTATGTACCGCCACCCATAGCAACTGCTACATCAAGTCCGCCAGCACCCATTGCAAGCATACCAATACCGCCACCTGTTGGTGTGTGGCTGTCAGAACCTATTAATGTTTTGCCTGGTTTACCAAATCTTTCAAGGTGAACCTGATGACAAATTCCATTACCAGGTCTTGAGAAACGAATACCACGCTTTTTAGCAACGCTTTGAATGAATCTATGGTCATCAGCATTTTCAAAGCCTGTTTGTAATGTGTTATGGTCAATATATGCAACTGAAAGTTCAGTTTTTACCTGCTCAATACCCATTGCTTCAAGTTCAAGATATGCCATTGTACCTGTAGCATCCTGAGTTAATGTCTGGTCAATTTTAAGACCAACCTCACTGCCCGGTGTCATATCTCCGCTGACAAGGTGAGAATTAATAAGTTTTTGTCCGATTGTCATACCCATTTTTTAATCACTCCTTGGACTTTTTCACTTTTTTAACAATCTTTTATAATTTTATTATATTGACATTATTTTGTCAATATATTTATACATATTAAAATCAATTTTTAACAAAATGTTGATATTATTTTTTTGTTGTGATACAATATTTAGGTAATTTTATCTATAAACTATTTTAATATTTAATTTCATATTATAATTTATGATTAATTTTATATGGAGTTGATTTTATGTCGATTTTAAAAGCAATTATACTTGGCTTTGTGCAAGGCGTTACAGAATTTTTGCCTATTTCAAGTAGTGGTCATTTGTCATTATTTCAGCACTTTTTAGGAGTAGGTGGGGAAGGCTCATTACTGTTTTCTGTTCTTCTTCATTTAGGAACGCTGATTGCAGTATTTATTGTTTTTCATAAGACAATTTTTGAACTTGTACTTGAAGCGATTGATTTACTTAAAGATATTTTTACAGGAAAATTCAATTTTAAAAAGCTTAAAGGTAAAAAGAAAATGCTTGTTATGTTCGTATTTTCTTGTATTCCTTTATTACTTTTATTAATTCCAATTGGAAATGATATGAAGCTTATGGATTATCTTGGTGGATTTTCTGAAGATAACAGTATATTACTCGAAGGATTTTGCTTTTTATTTACAGGAGTTTTATTACTTGTATCTACCTATATTTCGAAGAAAAAAACTTTAACTCGTGAAGTTAATACATTAGATGCTTTTGCTATTGGTATTGCTCAGGCTTTCGCAGCAGGTTTTCCTGGTATTTCTCGTTCAGGTTCAACAATTTCAACTGGTATGATATGTGGTGTTTCTAAAACTAATATGGTTGAATATTCATTTATTCTAGGTATTCCTGCTATTATTGTAGCAAATATTGTTGAGTTTAAAGATGCTGTTGAAGCAGGTGCAGAACTCGAAATATTACCAACTATTATCGGTGTTATTGTTGCTGCTGTTGTAGGTGTTATATGTATTAAACTTTTACAGTGGATATTAAAAAAAGATATATGGAAATACTTTGGTTATTATTGTTTAACACTTGGTTTTGTTACAATAATATGTAGTATTTTAGGATTATAAATTTGGAGATGTTAAAATGGCTCATCAAAAAAGAAAAACTACATCAAAAAAGACAACAAAGAAAAAGAGCACAAATAATAAATTTGTGATAAATAAACAGCTTTCTGCAATTATTTTATTTGCTGTTTCAATTCTTTGGTTTTGTCTTGCTATAATTGATGCAGGTGGAGTTTGGGGTGGACTCCGCACATTAATGTTCGGTATATTTGGATTCTGTACCTTTATTTTCCCATTACTCTTGCTTGTTGTAGCAGTGTTCATTGCTATTGATAAAGCTGATAAGAATGTAATATCTAAAATCATTCAGGCAACAGTTTTAATAACTGTTATCAGTAGTATCGTTCACGTTGCTCAATGTAATTATGGAAATACATATTTTGAAGCTATCAAAGATGCTTTTAATTTCTATTATATTGATGGTAGTATGCTTGGCGGTGGTGTCTGGGGTGCTTTATTTGGAGGATTTATTCTATTAATTACAGGCAGTAATAAACTCGCTGCCATGATAATATTGATTCTTCTTTTGTTTGTGTTTGTTATGATAATCACAGGTCTTACATTAGGTGGTTTATTTAATGGCATATCAAAACCTGTAAAGAAAATTGGAGAACTTACAGGCGAAAAAATCAATGAATACAATGAGAAAGCAGAACAGTACGCTAAAGAAAGAGCAGAAAAAAAGAAAAAAGAATTTAATCCTGATGTTGATTTAGGTCCTGAACCCGAAAAAAACAAAGAACCAATTTATATTGATGAACCAATTGTTGAAGATGATATTATTCCATTTTCTGATATAAAAAATGAAGAGATGTTTGCTGATAAAAAAGTTCAGGAAACAGAGCCTGATAATATTATTAATCTTGATGACATTATTAATAAAAATACAGAAGAACCTGAACAAATCAAACTTGATTTAGGTGAAAAAGTTGAGACTCAAGAAGAATCTGATGAATACACAGATGAAGAGTGGAATAGTGAGCCAGTTAAACAATATACTATGCCTCCAATTGAACTTCTTAATCTTCCTAAAAATCTTAACTCATCTGATTATGAAAATGAGCAAAAATATAATGAGAGAAAGCTAATTGATACTTTAAATAGTTTTGGAGTTTCAACAAGGTTAGTTGGTGTTTCTAGAGGTCCTTCTGTAACACGTTATGAAATTCAACCTGCTGCAGGTGTTAAAATCAGTAAAATTACAAATCTTGCAGATGATATTGCCTTAAATCTCGCAGCATCTGGTGTTCGTATTGAAGCACCAATCCCTAATAAAGCTGCTGTCGGTATTGAAATTCCAAATAAAAGTCGTCAATCAGTAACTCTTCGTGAAGTTATTGACCAACAACAATATAAAAATGCAAAGTCAAAATTAACCGTTGCATTAGGTAAAGACATTACAGGTGAATTTGTATATTCTGATCTTGTGAAAATGCCTCATCTTCTTATAGCAGGTACAACAGGTTCAGGTAAATCTGTTTGCCTAAATTCAATGATTGTAAGTATCCTTTATAATGCAACTCCTGATGAAGTTAAACTTTTAATGATTGACCCTAAACAAGTAGAGTTTACCATTTATAATGGAATTCCACACTTGCTTGTTCCTGTTGTTTCTGACCCAAGAAAAGCATCCGGTGCTCTTGCGTGGGCTGTTACTGAAATGCTTACACGTTATAAGACATTCTCTGAAAATAGTGTCAGAGATATTTCAGGATACAACAGCATCTGCGAAAGTCAGGGCAAAAAGAAAATGCCACAGATAGTTATCTTTATCGATGAGTTATCTGACCTTATGATGGCTGCACCAAATGAAGTTGAAGACTCCATTTGTCGTCTTGCACAGATGGCTCGTGCAGCAGGTATGCATCTTGTTATTGCAACACAAAGACCTTCTGTTGATGTTATTACAGGTATAATTAAAGCCAATATTCCAAGCCGAATTTCACTTTCTGTATCGTCTCAGGTGGACTCTCGTACAATTATTGACTCAGTTGGTGCTGAAAAGCTTCTTGGTAATGGTGATATGCTGTATTATCCTGTTGGTATTCCTAAACCAATTCGTGTTCAGGGTTGTTATTTATCAGATAAAGAAGTAGAAAGTGTTGTTACATTCATTAAATCACAAGAACAGACTGCTTATGATGATGTTGTAATGAAAGAAATTGATAAACAAGCAGCACAGACTGGTGCAAAGAAAAAAGATACAGCAGCATCTGGTGACGATGGTGAAAAAGGTCCTGCTGATGAAATGCTTCCAAAAGCTATTGAAGTTGTTATTGAAGCACAGTCAGCATCTACAACACTCCTTCAAAGAAAGCTTAAATTAGGTTATGCACGTGCAGCAAGAATTATTGATGACCTTGAAACAAGTGGTATTATCGGGCCATATGAAGGTGCAAAGCCTCGTAAAGTTCTTATAACTAAACAACAGTGGTATGAAATGAATGCTTTGGCTCAAGGCGGAGCAAACAAAGATTATAGCGAAAACGAAGAGGGTAACAGTGAAGAATAATCAGTTTTTACCAATTTCAAAAGAAGATATGATTTCCCGAGGCTGGGATGAAGTTGATTTTGTTTATGTATCAGGTGATGCATACGTCGACCATCCCAGCTTCGGCGTGTCTATTATCACAAGAGTTCTTGAAAATGCAGGTTATAAAGTAGGTATTATTTCTCAACCGGATTGGAAAAGACAAGAATCATTTAAAATATTCGGTAAACCAAGACTTGGCTTCTTTGTATCCTCAGGTAACATCGATTCAATGGTCGCCCATTATACTGTTGCCAAAAAGAAACGAAGTACGGATGCATATTCACCAGGCGGTAAATTCGGTTTAAGACCAGACAGAGCTGTTATTGTTTATTGTCAGAAAATTCGTGAAATTTACGGTGATATTCCAATAATTATTGGTGGGTTAGAAGCTTCTTTGCGGCGTTTTGCTCATTATGATTATTGGGACGATAAAATCAGACCTTCTATTCTGTTTGATTCCGGTGCTGACCTTATTTCTTTTGGTATGGGTGAAAAACAAACTGTACAAATTGCTGATAGATTGAACAATGGAGAAAACATAAAAGATATTACTGATATTAAAGGTACTTGTTATGGTGTTCCTGTTACAGAAACACCATTCAAAGGGGTTGAATGCCCATCTTTTGAAAATGTTCTCAATTCAAAAAAAGAATATGCAATTTCTTGTCGCATTCAGCAGGATGAACAAGACCATATTCGTGGCAAATTAATAAAACAGCGTCATGGTAAAATGATGCTTGTTCAGAATATGCCTATGGAACCATTGACAACTGAAGAACTTGATGAAGTATATGCACTGCCTTATATGCGAACATATCATCCTGTCTATGAGAAAGATGGGGGAGTGCCTGGCATTCTTGAAGTTCAATTTTCAATTACTCATAACAGAGGATGCTTTGGTGCATGTAATTTCTGCTCTATAGCATTTCATCAAGGTAGATATGTTACTTGCAGAAGTAAGGAATCAATTATAAAAGAAGCTAAATTATTAACTGAAATGAATGGTTTTAAAGGTTACATTCACGACATTGGTGGTCCTACTGCAAATTTCAGAAGAACATCGTGTGATGTTCAGTTAAAGAAAGGTCTTTGTAAGGGAAAAAAGTGTCTTGCTCCTGAACCTTGTCCTGCATTAGTTTCTACACATGATGAATATCTTGATATTCTTCGTGAAATCCGGAATTTACCTAAAGTCAAAAAAGTATTTATTCGTTCAGGTATTCGTTATGATTATATGTTATGCGATAAAAATGAATCTTTTTTCAAAGAACTTGTTCAATATCATGTAAGTGGACAATTAAAAGTTGCACCTGAACATTGTTCGGCAACTGTTCTTGACAAAATGGGTAAACCTCATATTAAAGCATATAAAGAATTTTCAAAAAAGTATTTTAACTATACAAAATCAATTGGTAAAGAACAATATCTTGTTCCTTATTTAATGTCATCACATCCTGGTGCAACTTTAAAAGATGCTGTTGAATTAGCAGAGTTTATCAGAGATGAAAAGCTACATCCTGAACAAGTTCAAGACTATTACCCAACTCCCGGAACAATCTCAACTGCAATGTACTACACTGAACTTGACCCATATACATTGGAAAGAGTTTATGTTGCTAAAACACCTCACGATAAAGCTTTGCAAAGAGCATTAATGCAATACTTTATTCCGAAAAACTATGATTTAGTATATGAAGCATTAAAAAAATCAGGTCGAAGTGATTTAATTGGCACGTCAAAAAAATGCTTAATTAAACCTAAACAAGTTTCATCTTATAACAACAGGATTAAAGAAAATGACATTAAAAGAACGAAAAATATATATAAGCGGAAAAAGAAATCCTAATGGTTATATCATAAATCCGTTTGATTATTTCAATAACAGACGCAGAGCAAAAATTATATGTATTATACTTGTTGTTGGTCTTATTATTGATGCTCTGTGTTTATTTGGTATAACAAGTTGGCGTAACATTTTTTCATTTACAGGCATTGCAGATAGTGTTAAACAACAAGACAGCAATTTTGTAGTATATTATCTTGATGCAGGACAAAGTGATTGCTCAATTGTTATTTGTGATGATGAAGTGCTTATGATAGATTCAGGTACTGTTAATCAAGTAAATAATATCAGAACAAATCTATCTATGTTGGAAATTGACACAATAGACTATTTATTGATTACACATCAACACGATGACCACATGGGTGGTGCTGCTGAAATAATCAATCATTATTCAGTTTCCAATATTTTAATGCCAAAATTATCCGAAGACAACGCTGTAATTTCTATGACTTATGATAATTTAATTAATGCAATATCAGAAAACAAAGTAACTCCTATTTCAATTTCTTACGGAGATTCATTTATGCTTGGTTCTGCTCTTGTTGAAATTTTTTCACCTATGAAACAATACGATAATATTAACAATATGTCAGTTGTTACAAAGATTACATATGAAAATACATCTTTTTTATTTACAGGAGATAGTGAAAAAGAAATTGAAAAACAGCTTTTAAGAGTTGGTGCTGATATTTCTGCCGATGTCTTAAAAGTTGGTCATCATGGTAGCAATACCTCATCAACGGATAATTTCCTATCAGCCGTAAATCCTGATTATGCTATTATTTCATCCGGTTTTGATAATTCTTTTGGACATCCTAATGATAATGTAATCGAAAGATTTGAAAAAATAGGAATCATTCCTTATATCACATCAATTAACGGACATATAACTGTTACAAGTGATGGTAATAAAGTTACTGTTATTCCAGAAGAAGTAAGTATTTCATGAATTTTAATAAAATAATATAGAAAATCTAAAAAAATGCTTGCATTCACAAACTTCTTGTGATATAATTTTTCAGCAATTCGCATGTACGGTGATTTTAACGGAATTGCATACACTGTATGTCCCGCTGAAAGTTGACCCGTACAGAGGATAAAATAAGGAGGAAAAAAATCATGTCAGTAGTATCTATGAAACAGTTACTCGAGGCAGGTGTTCACTTTGGACACCAGACAAGAAGATGGAACCCTAAAATGGCTGAATACATCTTCACTGAAAGAAATGGTATTTATATCATTGACCTTCAGAAAACAGTAAAAAAACTTGAAGAGGCTTACAAGGTAATTAAGGAAGTTGCTGAAAATGGCGGCGAAGTTCTTTTTGTAGGCACAAAGAAGCAGGCTCAGAGCTCCGTTAAGGAAGAAGCAATGCGTTGCGGTATGCCTTTCGTTAATGCTCGTTGGCTTGGTGGTATGCTCACAAACTTCACAACAATCAAACAGAGAATTAAGAGACTTGCACAGCTTAAGGCTATGCAAGAAGATGGTACATTTGAACTCCTTCCAAAGAAGGAAGTTGCAAAGTATGAGCTTGAAATCGAAAAGCTTGAAAAGTACATTGGTGGTATCACAGAAATGAAAAAGCAGCCGGCTGCTATGTTCATTGTTGACCCAAGAAAAGAAAAGATTGCAGTTGCTGAAGCTAAGAAGCTTGGTATTCCTGTAATTGCTATTGTTGACACAAACTGTGACCCTGATGATGTTGACTATGTTATCCCAGGTAACGATGATGCTATCCGTGCAGTAAAACTTATTGCAGGTGCTATGGCTGATGCTGTTATCGAAGGCAGACAGGGTGAACAGATGGAAGTTGCTGCTGAAGCAGAAGAAGCAACAGAAGAAGTTGCTGAATAATTTTTGAATTTTATAGCCCGTGGCTTTATTGTTACGGGCTGTTTTAAAATCAATAATATTGGAGGAAAAGAAAATGGCATTTACTGCAAAAGACGTTCAGGCTCTTCGTGAGAAGACAGGCGTTGGTATGATGGATTGTAAAAAAGCTCTTGTTGAAACAGATGGCGACATCGAAAAAGCTATTGATATTCTTAGAGAAAAAGGTCTTGCTTCTGCTGCAAAGAAAGCAAGCCGTGTTGCTGCTGAAGGTGTAGTTGCTGCATACAGCGATGCTAATGCAGGTGCTCTTGTTGAAATTAACTGTGAAACAGACTTCGTTGCTAAGGGTGAACCATTCGTTAACCTTGCTGCTAAGGTTGTTAAGACAGTTGTTGCTGCAAAGCCTGCTGATGTTGAAACTCTTCTTGCTACAAAAGCAGTTGACTCTGACAAAACTGTTGATGAAGAAGTTCAGGAAGTTTTCCTCGCTCTTCGTGAAAATATGAAGGTTCGTAGATTTGCTCTTGTTGAAGGTCACACAGCAACATATATCCACGCAGGTGGTACAGTTGGTGTTCTTTGTGCATTTGATGTTGATGATGCAACAGCTGCTAAGGCTGAATTTGATGCAATGGGTAAGAATGTAGCAATGCAGATTGCTGCTATGAACCCTGAATATCTTGGCAAATCAGACATTTCTGACGAAGAACTTGCAAAGATGAAGTCAATCACAATTGATAGTGCACTTAACAAGCCTGATTCACTTCCAGTTCCAATTCTCAACAGCATTATTACTGAAGCTATTAATGATAAGAAGTGGAGCGATGCAGACGCTGAAATCTATAATGGTCTTGACCAGAAGCAGAGAAAGAACTTTGTAAACTTCATTTCAAAGGAAGCTTATGCAACAATGGCTGAAATCGCAGTTTCACACAAGGCTGAAATTACTGAAAACAAGATTTTTACAGGTCTTGTACAAGGTCGTCTTGCAAAGCAGATTAAGGAAGTTTGCCTCCTTGAACAGCCATTCGTTCGTTCAGACCTTTTTGACGGTTCTGTTGACGGATACATCAATTCAGTTGCTAAGGAGCTTGGTGTTGATATTAAGCTTACAAGCTTTGTTCGTTTTGAAAAGGGCGAAGGCATTGAAAAGAAAGAAGAAAACTTTGCTGCAGAAATCGCAAGCATGATGTAATTTCTTTAATAAGACCGAAAAAGCGTACTGTTTATGCTGTACGCTTTATTTTTTTGCTTGTAAAATAGCAAATCATAATGTAAAATTATATTAAACACAATCACCACATATAATTAGTAGGTGATTAAAATGAAAAATATTATTTGCATTCTTCTCTCAACATTAGTTATTCTTCTTAGTTTTTTATATACCAGAATTCAATACAGCTCATCATATAATTTATTATCAAAAACTTATTCAACAATTATAATTGATGCAGGTCATGGTGGAGAAGACGGTGGAGCTATTGCGAATGATGGAACATTAGAGAAAGATATAAATTTAGATATTTCTTTAAAGTTAAATGATATATTGTCAATATTAGGATATAAAACAAAATTAATTCGTAATACTGACACAGATTTACATACATCAGGCGACTCTATTCGTGAAAGAAAAGTATCTGATATTCGTAATAGATTTGAAATAATGAATCAAGGCGGAAACTGTTTATATATAAGCATTCATCAAAATAAATTCAGTAATGAATCTGTCCGTGGTGCACAAACATTTTATTCACCAAATAATGATGAAAGTAAAGAATTAGCAAGTTTTGTTCAGAAGTCGATTTCAAGTCAGTTACAAAAAGACAACGATAGAATAATCAAGGAATCAGGAACGGATATTTTTTTGTTATATAATGCAACAAAACCTACTGTTATGGTCGAATGTGGATTTATATCTAACGCATCTGACCTTAATAATCTTAAAGATACAAATTATCAAAATGAAATGGCATTATCAATTGCTATGGGGATTTTAAACTATAATATTTCGGAGGTTCATAATGGCTCAGAAATCTAAATCAGTATATATATGCAGTGAATGTGGCTATGAAACACCACGTTGGCTCGGTCAATGTCCGGGCTGTAGTGAATGGAATACTTTAAATGAAGAAATCAGAACTGTCACAAAAGAGAAATCGCTTTCAAAAAGTCTTGTTGGCTCAAATCGTGGCAGAGCTTTTCCATTAAATGAAATTACAGCAGATACAGGACACAGATATAACACAGGACTTAAGGAATTAAACCGAGTTCTCGGTGGTGGACTTGTTAAAGGTTCAGTTGTACTTTTAAGCGGTGACCCGGGTATTGGTAAATCAACAATTCTTTTACAGATTTGTGAGTGTTTAGGCAACGGTCTTAAGATTTTGTATGTTTCAGGTGAAGAATCTGCACATCAGATAAAACTTAGAGCAACAAGACTTGGCGTTTCAACAGGCAATTTGTCAATTCTTTGTGAAACGGATGCACAGTATATCTGCGAATACATTAATTCAGAAAAGCCTGACCTTGTTATTGTTGACTCTATTCAGACAATGGAAATAGGTGAGTTAAACTCATCACCGGGAAGTGTTACACAAGTTCGTGAATCAACAAATCTTTTTACAAGAACTGCAAAAACATCCAATATTCCGATTTTCCTTGTTGGACATGTTAACAAAGACGGTAATATTGCAGGGCCAAAGGTACTTGAGCATATTGTTGACTGTGTTTTGTATTTCGAGGGCGACAGAAATACATCATATAGGATTTTAAGAGCTGTTAAAAACCGTTACGGTTCAACAAATGAAATCGGTGTTTTTGAAATGCTTGATAATGGTCTTACAGAGGTCGAAAATCCGTCTATGATGTTGATTTCAGGTAAACCACAAAATGTATCAGGTACTTGTGTCGCCTGCCTTATGGAAGGCTCCAGACCAATTCTCGCTGAAGTTCAAAGTCTTGTTACTCCAAGCGGTTTTGGTAACCCAAGAAGAATGGCAACGGGTATTGATTACGGAAGAATGGCAATGCTTATAGCTGTACTTGAAAAGCGTTGCGGTTATTTCCTCGGAAATATGGACTGCTATACAAACGTAATCGGTGGTCTTCGTATTGACGAAACTGCAGCCGATTTATCAATTGCTTTGGCAATAGTATCCAGTCTTAAAGATGTTGTTGTACCTGAAAAGACACTTGCGTTCGGTGAAATCGGTTTAGCAGGGGAGATACGCTCTGTAAATTCTTGTGAGCAGAGAATTAAAGAGGCATCCAAATTAGGTTTTGAAAAATGTGTTATTCCGTATCACAACTATACAAAGCTTCCTAAATATTTATTTAATGAAATAGAAATTGTCCCTGCAAAAAATATAAGACAAGCATTTGAGGCGATTATGAATTGAGTGAAAGGTTTTTAAAAAATCAAAATCTCCCTGAAAACAAGGTTACAACTGTGTTTGCAAACACTGACGATATTGCCCTTAAAAGGCTTTTTGAAGAATTATCCATAAAAGTCTTGCAAGTTGCTGAAAACTCGCTTTTAGACACTCCTGTAAGCTGTCACGCTGATATTCTTGCGAATTATGTAGGGAAATCTACATTTTTAGCAGATAAAAATCAAACAGAACTTTGTAAATTTATAGAAGATAATAGCGGGAAAACAATTATTATTGAAAATATTAAATCACCATATCCCAATGATTGTCTGTTGAATTTTGCAGATATTGGTGATTATATAATCTGTAACAAATCTATTTTGACAAACGAAATTGTTGATTTATTACCGGATAAGCAGATTATTGATGTAAAACAAGGTTATTCAAAATGTTCTGTCTGTATTTGTAAAAGAAATGCTATCATAACTGACGATATTTCTGTTTATAACGCAGTTTCACAGTATGATAATATAAATTCATTACTTGTCCAAAAGGGAAGCGTATGTATAGATAAATACGATTATGGATTTATCGGTGGGTGCTGTGGTCTTGTTGATAAAGATGTTTTACTTTTTAACGGTGATTTATCAACACATACAGACTTTGACAAAATAAAGAATTTCCTGTATGATAATGGTGTAAACTACATTGATATTAAAGGTAAGCCCTTAACAGACATAGGAAGTATTATTCCGATTATGGAAAAAGACGGTGATTAAAATGAAAAAAGGTTATTTAATAGCATATTTGGGTGCAGCAACTACAATGGGAATTGTTTTATCAAAAGCCCAGAAAATGACAAAAAAATATGGTCAGCCATTAAAACAAAAGAAAAAAGTATCACCTGAAATACTTGCAAATACAGCAGAAAAAGGCATTGATTTTGTAGCTAAAAAGATTGCAAAATAATAGTGTATTTTCAGGCATCTCCTTATTTGGGGATGCCATACTTGTTTTAGGTGAATATTATGAACAAAGTAATTGTAATCGGTTGTCCCGGTTCGGGTAAAACAACTTTTGCTGAAAAACTGCATAAATGTACAGAATTACCGTTGTATCATCTTGATGCGATATGGCATAAGCCTGACAAAACGCATATTTCAAGAGAAGAATTTGATGAAAGAATTGCTGATATTTTTGCTACATCTCAATGGATAATTGACGGCAATTACAAAAGAACAATAGAAATGCGACTTAAAGAATGTGACACAGTTTTTCTCTTTGATTTACCGACAGAGGTGTGTCTGCAAGGTGCAACCGAAAGAATTGGCAAAGGTCGTTATGACTTGCCGTGGATTGAAACAGAATTAGACCCTGAATTTAAACAATTTATCGAAGAATTTTCTGAAAAAACATTACCGTATATTTATGAGTTAATTGATAAGTACAAAGCAGAAAAACAAGTTATAATATTCAAATCAAGAGAAGAAGCAGACAGGTTTATTAGCAAGGTGAAATAATATGCAAATAATCAAATTTAAACCGAAATATCGTGATGACCTGATATTTATGATACTTGAAGCAAAAAATGCACTCGGTAGAGTGCCGGGACTTAATGAAGATTTGCTCGATGTTCAAAAGAACTATTTTGATAAAGGTGATATGTACTGCTCTTTTAAATACAGCAGAAGAATATCTTAAATCAATTGGTAAAAAAGCTGTTATTGTACATCTTGGTGACAAAGAACACTTTTATGAATCCTGGCAGTTTTATCCTAAACACGGCTATGTTGAATATGAGCCAAATTATATGAGAAAAGAATTGCAGAAAACAGAACTCTGGGATATTTATGACATTAATCGCAATAAAACAGGCAGAACTGTTGAACGAGGCAAGCCAATGTCACAAGATGAATATCATATTGTTGTAAATGTGTGGATTAAAAATTCAAACGGTAAATGGCTTATTTCAAAACGCTCACCTAATAAGCATTACGGTAATCTTTGGGAATGTTGCGGTGGTTCTGTTGTTTCGGGTGAAGATAGTCTTACTGCGGCTATCCGCGAAGCAAAAGAAGAACTTGGTGTTGAGTTAATACCTGAAAACGGACATCTTTTTACATCTTCTGTCCGTCAGTACAGAACATTTCCTGATTTTCTTGATGTATGGGTGTTTAATCAGGACATTGATATAAATACTGTTGTTCTTCAAAAAGGCGAAACCTGCGATGTAAAATGGGTAACAAGTGAAGAAGTATTTGAAATGGAAAGATGTGGTCGGTTTATACCAATGAATGTCTTTCCGTATTTAAGAGATTTATTTGAAAGTGAGAAATAATAATGCCACAACATCCGTTTCCGCCTTTATTTGATAATAATTCAAAATTACTTATTCTTGGTAGTTTTCCGTCTGTAAAATCCCGTGAGCAGATGTTCTTTTATGGACATCCGCAAAACAGATTTTGGAAAGTAATTTCCACAGTTTTTGGGCAAGAAACACCCATAACTGTTGACGAGAAAAAGAGCTTTTTATTATCAAATAATATTGCTTTATGGGATGTTATTGCATCCTGCGATATTACAGGTAGTTCTGACAGTTCAATTAAAAATGTTATTGCAAATGATTTAACAGAAATTCTTGATAACGCTGACATAAAACAAATCTTTGTGAACGGCAAAACAGCAGAAAAGTATTACAATAAATACATTCGTAATTCAATAAACAGAGAAGCGATATGTCTTCCGTCAACATCTCCTGCAAACGCAGGATGGAGTTTAGAGAAACTAATAAATGAATGGAAAAATATTTTAAATCATTTATAGACACTTTTAACATTTTTTTCGTCTTATATAGTGAAAGGTGGTAAAAATTATGTTTAAAAACATTTTCAAGAAAAAACAAGCTATTCACGCACAAGCTGTTGTTGATTTGAGAGATTACACTCCACAAGCATTAAGTAACATAAAAGTTATTGAAGCAGTTGCTTTGTTAATTCTTCCTGAAAATCCAAGTAATGAGTTCATTGAAGCGTTTTCTAAAATTAAACTTGATGCAGTTGGTTTCATGTTAAATCTACCAAGCGATAAAAAGATTGCTATGTTTAATGGTGTAACATCACTTTCAAATGTAAAATTATCAGATAATACTGTTGGAGTTTTCAATGGAATTGTTATTGTTGGACATATGATTGAAAGTGAAAATGCACAATACATTGCAAATGGAATTGTATTGAAAAAAATAGGACTTCAAAATAATGGTCAGTGTCTTATGGAAAATGGTTTGATTTTTGAAATGGATTTTGATGAAAATAAAGTAAAGTTATTTTCAAATAAAATCGATATTGATGCATCATTTATCCGCAATGTACAAGACGGTACACTTATTGCTGCAGGTGATACAATTATATTTAATAATGACGTTACAGAGGATATAATTGTCGAAAAGAATCTTCAGTTCTTTGCAGGAAATATAATTAAATGCAGTAAAACTATCAAGGGTTGTGTTCAGGCAAGGTCTTGTGTGGGTAATAAAATAGTAAGTGAATAATTATGAATAACAATATTCAAGAATTATATGAGAAGTATTATTCAGCTGTTTACAAGTATTTTTGCAAAAAAACTAATCAGGATGATGCCGAAGACCTTACACAACAGACTTTTGTCAAACTGATAACATACATAACTTGTATCGATAAAATTCGTTCACCAAAGTCATTAATTTTTACAGTTGCTAAAAGCGTCTTATCGGATTATTATAGAAACAGAAAAATATTTGAAATGGCTGTTTCCTTTGATGAACTTTATGATTATGCAGATAGTTATGATTTTTCAAAAGAAATTGAGTCTTCATATTATTTAGATAAGCTCTCAAAAAAAGAAAGAACAATAGTAGAGTTAAAAATTGAAGGTTATAATAGTAGTGAAATCGGTAAAAAACTTGGTATTTCCGCTTCAACAGTAAGAACATATATGGAAAAAATCAGGAAAAAGTTAAGGTGATATAATGAACGAAAATCTAATTAATTATATTCAAGATAACATTTTTCCTGAATATTCAAAGAATGATGACGGTCATAATTTGGAGCATATTAAATATGTAATTAACCGTTGTATGAAGTTTGCTGAACAGTTTGATGATATTGACTTGAATATTTTATATACTATTGCAGCTTTTCACGATATTGCTCATCATATTGATAAAAATAATCACGAAGTTTTATCAGCAAATATATTTTATGAAAATGAAGATATGAAGCAATTCTTTACTGAAGAGGAAAGAATGATAATCAAAGAGGGGATAGAAGACCATAGAGCATCATCTGAAAATACTCCTCGTAGTGATTATGGAAAAATAATTTCTTCTGCAGACCGTTCAACCGATGTTGAAGAATTTCTAAAAAGAACTCACGCATATACAATGAAACATCAGCCAAATCTTACTGTTAATGAAATTATTGAACGAGCTTATAATCATACTAAAGATAAATACGGAACTGATGGCTATGCAAAAAATTATGTTGTAGATGAAGAATACAATCAGTTCAGAAATGAAATCACAAATCTTATAAATGATAAAGAAAAATTTAAGACAAAATATTTAAAAGTAAATAATATTAAATAAGTTTAATTCCATAGGCATTTAACAAATCGTTTGCCTATGGAATTTTTTTGCCCAAATTCACAGGGGAAATAAGTATGTTGAAAACTTATCTTAATTGTTGACATTGTTGAAAACTTATGATATAATTATACAAAATAAATATTTTGTATCAAATAGGGGGGCAAAAAATTATACAAAATACGGGAAATATGAGTATTTTGGTACTGAAACCTATATAAGCGATAACATTCCTTAGAATGGCTTTGTTGCAACTCATACACATATAATCAAACTGTAATCATTTATTTTAATTATTTAACAATAAATTCTATTTTATAAATTGCTTACTCCTTATAGTTAATTTTCATTTAATGTTCTTAATTTCTATATAATAAAATCCAATAACTTTTTTCTGAATGAACTAAG
>JAZNWU010000032.1:0-21686 GCA_045593555.1 Candidatus Fimenecus sp.
TTGTGATTCCACTCCCCAATTGTGCGGAATTTTCCATATCATAGTAAACAGGATATTCAAGCTGTTTTCCGTCAAGCCATGACAAAACTGTCTCAGCATCTTTTTCTGATTCCTCAACTGTAGTGGCGTAAGTGTAAAAATAACAGCCTACATTCAGACCTGCATTTTTCGCATTTTTATAATTCTCTTCAAAATATGTATCTTTTCCCTTGCCTGTGCCAATTCTTAATATTGCAAAGGTATTACCGTCATTTTTTACCTTCTGCCAATCGATTTTTCCCTGCCATGATGAAACATCAATGCCATACGCTAATATGCCGTTACCGTCACCTGCACCTGATGCAAAGCCTTCTGTTATTCCGAAAGCCGAAAGCATTAATATCAGAGACATAATCAACGATAAAAATTTTTTGTATTTCATGTGTATTACCTCACAGAATTTGCTGTATATCTATTATATATGTGCCATTATATCATGTCAATGGCAAACATAGTGTTAATTTATGGAAAAGTTTATTACATATTTGTAAACATTTAAAAATACCCTTGATTTTTTCCAAAAATAGGCTAAAATATATTTTAGCACTCAAAGTTCCCGAGTGCTAAAAATTAATTTGTTTTATTTTCATTACTTACAGGAGGTAATTTATTATGACACTCAGACCCCTTTCAGACAAGGTTGTTGTAAAGCTTGTCGAGATGGAAGAAACTACAAACAGCGGAATCATTCTTGCATCTGCTTCACAGGAGAAACCTCAGGTTGCAGAAGTTGTAGCTGTTGGCCCCGGCGGAATTGTTGACGGTAACGAGGTTGTTATGACAGTTAAAGTCGGCGACAAGGTTATCACAAGCAAGTACGCAGGAACAGAAGTTAAACTTAACAAAGAAGAGTATACAATCGTTCGTCAGAGCGACATTCTTGCAATTGTAGAATAATAGGAGGAACAGACGATTATGGCAAAACAGATTATTTACGGCGAAGAAGCCAGAAAAGCATTACAGAACGGTATTGACAAACTGAGCAATACAGTTAAAATCACACTCGGCCCCAAAGGCAGAAACGTAGTTCTTGACAAAAAATATGGCGCTCCCCTCATCACAAATGACGGCGTTACAATCGCAAAAGAAGTTGAACTTGAGGACGCATTTGAAAATATGGGTGCACAGCTTGTTAAAGAAGTTGCAACAAAGACAAACGATGTTGCAGGTGACGGTACAACAACAGCTACACTTTTAGCTCAGGCTCTTGTTCGCGAGGGTATGAAGAACGTTGCTGCGGGTGCTAACCCAATGGTTGTTAAAAAGGGTATGAAAGCAGCTGTTGATGCAGTCGTTGACGAAGTACTTAAGAATGCAAAGCCTGTTGCTTCTTCAGAAGATATTGCAAGAGTTGCAACAGTTTCTGCTGCTGACGAATTTGTTGGTGAACTTATTGCTGATGCTATGGCAAAGGTTACAGCAGATGGCGTTATCACAATTGAAGAATCAAAGACAAGCGAAACATATTCTGATGTTGTTGAAGGTATGCAGTTTGACCGCGGTTACATCTCACCATATATGGTAACAGATACAGATAAGATGGAAGCAGTTATCGACGATGCACTTATCCTTATTACAGATAAGAAAATCGGTAACATTCAGGAAATTCTTCCACTTCTTGAACAGATTGTACAGTCAGGTAAAAAGCTTGTTATCGTTGCTGAAGATGTTGAAGGCGAAGCACTTTCAACTCTCCTTGTAAACAAACTTCGTGGTACATTCACTTGTGTTGCTGTTAAAGCACCAGGTTTTGGTGACAGAAGAAAAGAAATGCTTCAGGATATTGCAATCCTTACAGGCGGTCAGGTTATCACATCTGATTTAGGTCTTGAACTTAAAGATACACAGCTTATGCAGTTAGGTCGTGCAAAGCAGGTTAAGATTTCAAAGGAAAATACAATCATTGTTGACGGTGCAGGTGACCAGGATGCAATCAAGGGCAGAATCGGACAGATTAAAGCACAGATTGCTGAAACAACATCAGATTTCGACCGTGAAAAGCTTCAGGAAAGACTTGCAAAGCTTGCAGGTGGTGTTGCAGTTATCCGTGTTGGTGCTGCTACTGAAACAGAAATGAAAGAAAAGAAACTCCGTATCGAAGATGCTCTTGCTGCAACAAAGGCTGCTGTTGAAGAAGGCACAGTTGCAGGTGGTGGCGTTGCTCTCCTCGGTGCAATTAAGGCTTGTGAAGTACTCCTCGACACAGAAGATGCAGATTTCAAGACAGGTGTTAAGATTGTTCTTAAGGCTATTGAAGAACCTGTTCGTCAGATTGCAGCAAATGCAGGTCTTGAAGGCTCAGTTATCGTAAACGAAATCGTTAATGCAAATAAGGTTGGTTACGGCTTCAACTTCGCAACAAGCGAATATGTTGATATGTTTGAAGCAGGTATCCTTGACCCTGCAAAGGTAACTCGTTCAGCACTTCAGAACGCATCTTCAGTTGCTGCAATGGTACTTACAACAGAATCTCTTGTAGCAGATATTCCTGACCCACAGGCTGAAGCAGCTGCTGCAGCAGCAATGGCTCAGGCAGGCGGCGGAATGTATTAATAAGTGCAAAACGCAAAATGCAAAGTGCAAAATGATTTTCTCGGCTCCCCTGAAAGGGGAGCTGTCTTTTTGTAAAAAAGACTGAGGGGTTTGTCATTCTGAGCGTATGCGAAGAATCTCTCTGCCTTCTCCTTGAGGAGAAGGTGGATTTTGCGAAGCAAAAGACGGATGAGGTGGAATGTTATTGCATTTATTCCAATTCGGGTATATAATTAATATATAATCCAAAGGAGTTGATATTATGAAAATCGCAGTAACTTATGAAAATGAACAGGTATTTCAGCATTTCGGTCACACAGAACAGTTTAAAATTTATGAAGTGCAGAATGATGAAATCGTAAGTATGAATATTGTAAACACAAACGGTAGCGGTCACGGTGCATTGTCAGGCTTTTTAAAGGACAACGGCGTTGATGTACTTATCTGTGGCGGTATCGGTGGTGGTGCACAGAACGCACTTAACGAAGCAGGCATCAAATGGTTCGGTGGAGTAAAAGGGGATTGCAACAGTGCAGTTATCTCATACCTTGTGGGAAAACTCGACTATGACCCGGATGCTAAATGCGACCACCACGACCATGAACACGGCGAAGGTCATACCTGTGGCGAACACGGCTGTAAATAATTCACAATTTCTAATGCGTAATTCGTAATTATTGTACATATGAAATTTTGTAGGGGCGATTCACGAATCGCCCGTTTTTTATATATTATTTTCTGTATTTCAATAAAATTTTATTGACAAACGATAAAAATGGTGCTATTTTATAATCAAGAAATGAATTTTAAGGAGAGGTTTTTATGAAAATAGAAAACAAATCTATTATTTTATCACTTGTTTTTACTTCGCTATTTGCATTGGCAATGATATTTCTTACTTTCTCAATACCTTGGTTTGTACCGTTCCTGTGTGAATTATTAAAGCACGAAAATGATGTCACCTTTATGATGGTTGTTGCATATCTTGCAGTTCCTGCAGGTTGGGGAGCAGTAGTTTTGCTATACAGAATTCTATTTAATATCAATAAGAAAAAAGTGTTTATAAATGACAATGTTAAATTTTTAAACATTCTTTCATATTTGTGCCTTTATGTAGGTATTGTGAGTGCTGTGGCTTCTTCAAGATATGTGGCTTTTGTATTTGTATCAATTTCAGCATTTTTTATTGGACTTATTATCCGTATTGTTCGTAATATAATTGAAGAAGCAATAAAACTTAAAGAAGAAAACGAACTTACAATATGAGGTAATAAAAATGGCAATTAAAATAAATCTTGATGTGGTGCTTGCAAAAGCAAAAATGTCTTCGGGTGAATTGGCTGAACGCATAGGAATAACACAGGCAAATTTATCAATTCTTAAAACAGGAAAAGCAAAGGCTGTCCGTTTCTCGACTCTTGAAGCAATCTGTCGTGAACTTAACTGTCAACCAGGTGATATTTTAGAATACGAGGAGGATTAGTATGCTGATTCTAATTATTGTCATAATTATTGCATCTTTATTATTTACTGTACCTGTATCGGACGAATTCTATACAGATGCAGTAATTAATTCAGTTGGTGTTGCTGTTTCTGAGGATTACCATCAATATGGCTGGTGGCAAGATTATACAATTTATGCAAAATATACTTTTGAAAAGCCTGAATATGAAAACAACGTTTATTTAGAAAAAATGACTAATGCAGACATAAAAGAATTCAATCTCTTTCTTGAAAATTTTGAAGAATGGGTTTCAATTGCTAAAGGTGATACAGGTGGGTTAGACCTTGTCAAAAATTATGACTTTGAAAAATCGATAATTTCAACTGAAGATTACTTCTATATTGACAGCAATGATGACCTTGACAAATTTGTTTCTTACGATTTGTATTTCTATGACACCGAAACGGAAATCTTGTACTATTTCCATAATAACATTTAATTTGTAAGGAGGCGTAATTATGAAAAAATCATGTTCACAAAAATTATCAAATATTTTCTTTCATATTCTATTGATTGTTTCCTGCTACATAGCATCATGTTCTCAATTTGCACCTTGGGATGATTATGCCTCATTATTGAATACATTAAGCTATGCTTTGATTTTTCTTTCAGGATTTTTTCATCATATTTCATATAAATATAATTCGTTATGGTTTTTAAGCACAATAATACTTATTTTGTGTGGAATCACAGGAATTATCTATGCTGTTATCAATGAAGGAATGCTTGTAATTGAAATTGTTGTTTTTGTCATTTTGTTGATTCTTCACCTTGTTTCTTACGGAAAATTTGATGGTGAAATAAAAATTCATGAATTTGATGTTAAAACAGAAAATGGCAAATATGTAAAAGTATCTTTTAAAGAAAAAATACCCAACAGTTCAGTTGGAATAGATGTAAAAACCATATTAAAAGAATTTCTTATAAGTATTTTAATATTGTTTATTGTTCTTGTGTTTTTAGCAGTTGCTTGGATGGTGCTGGTGGTAGTTGAGAGCAAAACAGATTATAAGAAAGAATTAAAGGATTTGCCTACTGAAATAGTATCACAAGAATATTTTGCTGAGTTTGATTCAAGTGACTATATAAGACTTGAATGGGATAGTTTATATATCGAGAAAGACAACTGTTATTATAATAATGATGGAGAATATATTGTTGTATCAGAGCCAACAAGAATGATATCTGAAACAGGCAAAGCTACTGAAGGCACTTATTGGCAGATAGGTGATAACAAAAACTTTATAACGAAGCTTGTTGATGAAGATTTTGGCAATTACACAAGAGCATATTATATGCGCAAGGATTGTGTTTTGCCAAATGAAAACAATAAAATTATAAAAGTAACAACTCGACATGATGGAGAGTTTAATTTCAGTGAAAAGCAAATTGGCTATATTAAAAATTTGATTAAAAACTTTGATAATGATTTAATAGTCAAACCCGAAACCGATTTTTTAAATGAAAATGGCTTTTTAGATGGTTATGATTTAGTATTCTGTTTTGAAGGTTTTGATGATATTCGTCTTACTTGTTGCAGTATTGTAAAAGATAAGAATGGTCAATGGTGTTTTTATAAAGATTATTATCAATATAACGGAGAAGTTAGATTCTATGATTTAGAAGAACTTCCACAGGATATTTGTGATGCAATAAATGAATCTTTTAATTAAATATAAAGAAAAAACGGACATCAAAACGATGTCCGTTAATTTTCATTCATTAGCTTAAGAATTAAACTGCTCTTTCAACCTTACCTGAACGAAGGCAACGAGTGCAAGCATAAACTCTCTTAGGAGAGCCGTTAACAACTGCCTTAACTCTTCTAACGTTTGGCTTCCAAGTTCTGTTTGAACGTCTGTGTGAGTGAGAAACCTTAATACCGAAAGCTACGTCTTTACCACAATATTCGCATTTTGCCATTTCAAAGGCACCTCCTTGTTTACGGGGATATAAATAATCAAATTACAACAAGAGACATTGTAACAGAAACTTTAACATTTTGCAAGTCTTTTTTTGAAAATATTTTAAATAAAATACAGAAAAGTACTTGCAATTTAGAAATAAATAATATATAATACATTCAAACGAACATTTGTGCGATAGCGAGGTAATAAAAATGGCTGATAAAAAGAAAGCTCTTGAAACTGCATTATTACAGATAGAAAAGAATTACGGTAAAGGTGCTGTTATGCGTCTTGGTGAAAATAGCTCACTTAATGTTGAGGCTATTTCAACCGGTTCAATTTCTCTTGACCACGCAACCGGTATCGGTGGACTTCCACGTGGTAGAATTGTTGAGATTTACGGACCTGAATCTTCAGGTAAAACAACTCTTGCTTTGCAGGTTGTTGCTGAGGCACAAAAATTAGGTGGCGAGGCTGCATTTATCGACGCTGAACATGCTCTTGACCCTGAATATGCTGAGGCACTTGGTGTTGACATTAATTCTCTTCTCGTTTCACAGCCTGATAATGGTGAACAGGCTCTTGAAATTGCAGAGGCTCTTGCTCGTTCAGGTGCTCTTGATGTAATTATCGTTGACTCTGTTGCTGCTCTCGTTCCTCGTGCAGAAATCGAGGGTGATATGGGCGACAGCCATGTGGGTCTTCATGCTCGTCTTATGTCACAGGCTCTCCGTAAGCTTGCAGGTGTAATCAATAAGTCAAATACAGTTGTTATTTTTATCAACCAGCTTCGTGAAAAGGTTGGTGTGATTTACGGTAACCCTGAAGTTACAACAGGTGGTCGTGCTCTTAAGTTCTATGCAACTATAAGAATCGATGTTCGTCGTATTGAGCAGCTTAAAGGTGCAGGAAATGAATTTATCGGCTCAAGAACAAGAGCAAAGATTGTAAAGAACAAGGTTGCTCCTCCATTCAAAGAAGCCGAATTCGACATTATGTATGGCGAAGGTATCTCAAAAATCGGTGAAATTGTTGACCTCGGTGTTAAGTTTGATATTATCAAAAAGAGTGGTGCATGGTTCTATTATGGTGAACAGCGTCTTGGTCAGGGTAGAGAAAATGTAAAGCTTCTCTTTAAACAGGATGAAGTTCTTGCAAATGACATTGAAAAGCAGATTCGTGAGAAAATGAAAGAAGTAACAAATACAAAGAAGAATGTTGCACCAATTCAGCAACCTGAAGTTGTAAAAGTTCCTACTACAAGAGCAGCTGCCCGAGCAACACTCGATATTGCAGTTGACGATGACGAATAATGAAATTAACTGTTAAAGAAGGCAAAGCCAACAAGATTCATATCTATGTTGACGAAGAATACCGTGCCACAGTTGACAGCGACTATTGGTATTCCGAAAAATACAGAAATTATAAAGAAATAAATGAAGATGAACTGACTGAGTTGCTTGACTCGGTCAGTTTTCGTCGTGCTTATAACAAAGGACTCGATTTGTTGTCACGCAGACCATATGGTACAAAAGAACTTATAAAGAAACTTTGCGAAAAAGGTCACGAAAATGAAGCATCCGAAAAAGCATGCGAAAGACTTTCAGAGCTTGGACTTCTCAATGATGAAGAGTATGCAAGAATCCTTTCCAATGACCTTATGGAAAGAAAAAATTACAGTATAAAACGTGTAAAACAAGAGTTGGCATATCGTGGAATATCAAGGGAAATAATAGAAAATACCGTCGATACTCTTGACAATGATGCCGAAAATCGTATTATATTAGTAATTAAGAAAAAATATCTGAATAAGTTAAATGACGAAAAAGGCAGAAAAAGAACTATTGATGGTTTAATGCGTCTTGGATTCTCATATTCTGATATAAAATCTGCTTTAAGAAAAGTTTCTGAGTTTACAGAGGAAGAAGATTATGACTAAAAAAGTTGGAATGATATCTTTGGGATGTCCTAAAAATCAGGTTGATGCTGAAATAATGCTTTCAAAACTCCAGAATGGTGGTTTTGAGATTGTCAGTGACCCGGCAGAGGCAGATGTTGTTATTGTCAATACCTGTGGTTTTATTGAAGATGCAAAAAAAGAATCAATTGAAAATATCCTTGATATGGTTTCTTATAAAGAGGATTGTGAAAATCTTAAAGTTCTTGTAACAGGCTGTCTTGCAGAGCGTTATCAAGCTGAAATTTTCAAGGAAATTCCTGAAACTGATGCCGTAATCGGTATCGGTGCAAACGAAGATATCTGCGAAATCTGTGACAGAATCATAAATGGTGAAAAAGTAGAGTCTTTTCCGCCAAAAACTGACCTTAAAATCGAGGGTGACAGAATTCTCACAACTCCACCATATTCTGCATATCTTAAGATTGCCGAGGGTTGCTCAAACCATTGTACATACTGTGCAATTCCATCGATTCGTGGCGAATTCCGTAGCAGACCAAGTGAAAGTATCCTCAAAGAAGCAAAGAAGCTTGCAAGTGAGGGTGTAAAAGAGCTTATTGTTGTTGCACAGGATACAACTCGTTATGGTGAAGATTTATATGGAAAAAATGCACTTGTACCACTTCTAAAAGCACTTTCAATGGTTGAAGGTATAGAGTGGATTCGTCTGCTTTATCTTTACCCTGAAAGAATTGATGATGCACTCATAAATGAAATTGCAACAAATGAAAAAATAGTAAAGTATATGGATATTCCACTTCAGCATTGTAATGCAAATGTGTTGAAAAGAATGAATCGTCATGGTGACAGGGAAAGCCTTACTGCACTTCTCAATAAAATCCGTGAAAAAATTGATGGTGTAACTATCCGAACAACATTTATCGCAGGTTTCCCTGGAGAAACAGAAGAAGAATTCAATGAACTCTGCGAATTTGTTGATGAAATGCGATTTGAGAGAATGGGTTGCTTTGCTTATTCGGAGGAAGAGGGAACACCTGCTGCAAAGCTTGACGGTATGATGGATGCTGAAATCCGTCAGGAGAGAGCAGATATTATCAATGAACGACAGAATGTGATTCTTGATGAAATAAATGACTCAGTAATCGATAAAATTCTTCCGACAATTGTTGAGGGCTATGACCCATATACGGATTCATATTATGGCAGAACTTGTATGGATGCACCTGAAATTGATACTCAGATTTATTTTACCTGTGGATTTGACCTCCAGGACGGTGACATTGTAGATGTAAATGTAATAAACGTCATCGACGGAGAATTAACAGGAGAAGTTGTATGAAATTAAACCTTCCTAATATTATAACAGTTGCAAGAATTGTAATAACACCATTATTTCTTGCAGTAATTTTAATGGAATCTTTACCACATAGATTTTTAATTGCATGTATTATTTTTTCAATAGCAGCAATCAGTGATGCTGTTGACGGACATCTGGCAAGGAAAAATAATCAGATAACCAATTTTGGTAAATTTTTAGACCCTATTGCAGATAAGGTGCTTACAACATCAGCACTTTTAGCATTTATGTCAATGGGACTTTGTAATATCTGGATTGTAATGCTCGTATTGACTCGCGAATTTGCAATTGCATCTGTGAGAATGATTGCAGCATCAGGTGGAGTCGTAATTCCTGCAAATATCTGGGGTAAAGTCAAAACAGTAAGTCAGATGGTGTTTACAATTATCATTATGCTTTTAGGTGAAGCATATTATGTTGTAGAAAATTCATATACAGAGTTATTTGCAAGATTACCTGACTTATCACTCGTTTCCAATGGTTTGTTATGGATAACTGCAATACTTACTGTAATTTCAGGTGGGATTTATCTTAATGACAGCAAAAAAATAATTGATTTCACAAAATAATTGCATTTTGTAAAAAGATGTGCTAAAATATCATATAATATGAATAAAGACTGTGACCGAAAAGAGTAGCAGAAGAATTTTTATCAGAGATTACGGGTCGTCGGCTGAAAGCCTGTATTAAGAAAGCTTTTGTGAAGTGCATTCGTGAGTCGATGTGGGGAAATACACATCCGTGTTGTTACGTTACAAACAAATCGAGTTATAAATCGAAGTGGAACCGCGATTATTCGCCTTCGTCTGTTTATGCAGACGGAGGCTTATTTTTTTGGAGGAATATATTTGTTCAAACGACTAATTGAAGATATTCAGACGGTAAAAGAGCGTGACCCTGCTGCAACGAGTATTCTTGAAATCTTATTTCTGTATCCCGGACTTAAGGCAATAAGAATGCACAGAGTTGCAAATTGGTTTTTCCGTCATAAAATGAGATTTATTGCCCGTGCAATTTCTCAACACGCTGTAAAAAAGACTAATATTGAGATTCATCCCGGTGCTACAATCGGCAGACGATTTTTCATTGACCACGGAACAGGCGTGGTAATCGGTGAAACTGCTGAAATCGGTGATGATGTTACAATTTATCAGGGTGTTACCCTTGGTGGTACAGGTAAGGATACAGGTAAACGACATCCTACAATCGGCAATGGAGTTATGATTGGCTCAGGTGCGAAGGTTTTAGGACCATTCAAAGTAGGTGACTATTCAAACATTGCATCGGGTGCTGTTGTTCTTGATGAAATCCCACCAAACTCAACTGCAGTTGGTGTTCCTGCACGAGTTGTAAAACGAAATGGTAAACGAGTTGACAATCTCGACCAGGTTCATATTCCTGACCCTGTTTCACAGGAATTCTGCAGACTTAATGCAAAAATTGAAAGACTTGAAAAAGAACTTGCAAAATATAAAGGAGAAGAAAACTGATGAAAATTTTTAACACTCTTACAAGAAGAAAAGAAGAACTTAAAACAATCACACCAAATGAATTGAAGGTTTATGCATGCGGACCAACAGTTTATAACTATATCCATATTGGTAATGCTCGTCCTCTTTGTGTATTTGATACATTCAGAAGATATATGGAATACCGTGGTTACAAAGTGAATTTTGTACAGAACTTTACAGATATTGATGACAAAATCATCCGTCGCGCAAACGAAGAGGGAACAGACTATAAAACTGTTTCAGAAAAATATATCGAAGAATTCTGGACAGATGCAAAGGGTATGAATGTCCGTGAAGCAACTGTTCATCCAAAGGCAACTGAAAATATTGATGAAATCATCGATATCGTAAGCACTCTTGTTGAAAAAGGTTATGCTTATGCAGTAGATAACGGTGATGTTTATTTCAGCCCAAAACAGTTTAAGGAATATGGTAAACTTTCACATCAGCCACTTGAAGACCTTGAAGCAGGTGCTCGAATCAATATCGGTGAAGTGAAAAGAGAACCAATGGACTTTGCTCTCTGGAAGAGTGCAAAACCGGGTGAACCATACTGGGAATCACCTTGGGGACATGGCAGACCAGGCTGGCACATTGAATGTTCTGCAATGGTAAGAAGATATTTAGGTGAAACTATTGATATCCATTGTGGTGGTCAGGACCTTGTTTTCCCACATCATGAAAATGAAATTGCACAGAGTGAGTGCTGTAACGGTGTTCCTTTTGCAAACTATTGGATGCATAACGGATTTATCAGCGTTGATAACGTTAAGATGTCAAAGTCTTTAGGTAACTTCTTTACAGTTCGTGATGTTGCTAACGAATATGGCTATGAGCCAATCCGTTATTTCCTTATTTCTTCTCATTACAGAAGCCCAATCAACTATAGTGTTGATATAATTGAACAGTGTAAGGCATCTCTTGTTCGTCTTTATAATTGTCGTGAAAGTCTTGACTTTGCACTTAAAAATGCAGTTGATACAGTTCCTGAAAATGCTGATGAAATCAAAAAGGCTCTTGATATGCGTCGTGAACAGTTTATCCGTGTTATGGATGACGACCTTAACACTGCAGATGCTATTACAGCAGTGTTTGAACTTGTTAAGGACATTAATACAAAGGTTATTACTGACGAACCATCAAAAGAGCTTGTTGAATATGCAACAAAACTCTTTGATGAACTTACAGGTGTACTCGGTCTTGTTTATAACAGAAAGACAGAAAGCCTTGATGACGAAATAGAAAAGCTTATTGAGGCTCGTACTCAGGCTCGTAAGGACAGAAACTGGGCTGAGGCTGACAGAATCCGTGATGAACTCAAAGCACAGGGTATTGTTCTTGAGGATACACCACAAGGTGTTAAGTGGCACAGAGAATAATCTTGTATCAACCACCGATTAAATCTTATCACAGAAGAATGTAATGGTGTAACTATTACACACAATCGTATATTTATATCTGCCGACGGTGATTATGGAATTTCCGTCGGCAAATTTTATTTCTTCAGACAAAAAATCAGCATCATTAAATATCTTTATTTGATTATTATAATCATTACCGGTAAAAATACTGCACATCTGACAATATGTTTTCTTTGCATTTTCAATGTTTTCATCAGCAGTTACAAGTAAAGAAATACCTTTGATGTTATTGTCATCATCAAGGAGCAGAGTAATCATGTTATTTTTTCTTGTGAGAAAAAGAAAGTTTTCATCATCCTTTTCGCTTAATAAAAACTCACTTGTCTGATAATCAGTATCATAATTCTCATTCATTCTCTCAACAAATTGCTGCACACCGAATTTACTCTCTTTTGAGCATGAACAAAGAAATATCGTTATAAATACAATTAAAACTGCCAATAATTTTTTCATATAATTTCCACCTTGCAAATAGTTGTTGATAATATATATGAAAAGAATTAGAAATTTACAATTTTTTAACAAATTAAATATTGGAAAATTATTTTAAATGTAGTAGAATATAGAATGAATTATAATGTGAAAAGGATAGTGATTTCCTTGTTTAAAAATTTTAAAAAGAAAAGTCTAAAGACAAAGGCAGGTATTATAGCATTCATCGTTGTGATGGCTGTACTTGTTTTTTATGTGCTTTATTCCAATTTAAAGCCCGAACCACCTGCAGAATATGAAGTTGCCAAAGCATCATACGGTACGATTACTGATTTCCTTGATGTAAGTGGTACAGTTGAGTCAGGTGTTACTGAAGACTTACTTGCAATCGAAGGCGTTTTCGTTGAAGAAGTTTTAGTTAATGTAGGCGATACAGTAAAAAAAGGCGATAAGCTTGCAACATTCAATGTATCAGGAGCATCTGTGTATGTTACAGAGGCTAAAAATGCTTACGATAAAGCATTGAATGAATACAATGAAACAAAGAACTCTGCTGATACTAATACAAAAAGAAAAACAGAAATTGCTACTGAAATTGAAAAACTCAGCGGTAAGATTACTGCAAAGCAGAGTGAAATTGATGCATTGGCAAAAGAACTTGAAAATAGTTCATCATCAACAGAAACTGCACCTATTCCTGAAGAACAGGTTAACCAGATAGCTATGCAGATGCTTGCAAACGGCTCAAGCTTAAAACAGGTTAAGCAGTTTAAACAAGCAGCATCAACAGTTCAGTTACCTGTAGTTGATTCTGCATCTTCAGAAAAACAGCAAGAGCTTATGAAGAAAAATCTTGAACTTGCACAGCTTAATTCAGAACTTTCTGCATTATATGCCGAAGATACTGCAACAATTATTGCTGACGAATCAGTTTTAAAGGCTCTTAAGTCAGTTGCTGATTCAAAAAAAGCTGATTATGACAGAATAAAATCAGCTTATGATAAGATGTCATCAGGTTGGGTAGCTGAAAATGATGGAATTGTAACTCAGGTGAACATTAAAGCAGGTGAAAAGTTTGTTCCTGTTAAAAATACATCATCTTCATCATTTGATATTTCATCACTTTTAGGTGCAGGAATTGACAAAGAAACAGCAAATCTTGTTTCTTCACTTATGGGAAGCTCATCTGTTCCAATGGGTACAGGTATTAAGCTCGAAAGTTATGAAGATATGATTGTTTCCGTTACAGTTGGTAAGTCAGACCTTCTTAAAATCAAAGTTGGTATGGAAGCAATTATCACAAGCCTCGATACAGAATATAAAGGTGAGGTTGTTTATGTCAGTGCAACTGCATCTGAATCATCAGGTGGTCTTGACATAGGCTCAATTGCAGGTTCTCTTATGGGTGGAACTGCAGGTGCATCGGGTGCTGAAGTTAAAATCAAGATTCATAATCCTGACGAAAAAGTTGTAATCGGTTTTGATGTCGATATTAAAGTCGTTCTTGATACAATCGAGGATGTCCTTAAAGTTCCTGTTGAATCAGTAATCTATAATAGTGGCACATATTCAGTTTTCGTTTATGACGAGGAAGAAGAAACTGTATCAAAACGTACAATTACCAAAGGTTCACTCGATGACACAAGCTATGAGGTTGTAGAAGGTCTTGTTGAAGGCGAAATGGTTGTAAAGAGTCCTGACCCTAATATGGAAGACGGTACTAAAATTGCAAAGAAAAATGCGTAATTGAGGTGTGAACTTTGAATATCAGAGAAAATATACGCATTGCTGTTTTCAGTATCAGAACTAATTTAATGCGTTCTCTTCTTACAATGCTTGGTATCATCATCGGTGTTGCTTCGGTTATCGCAATCGTTACAGTAGGTAATGGTGGTCGTGACTATATTGTCGGAATGATTCGTGACATGGGTAGCAGTGCTATTTCATTGACTGTCAATGCAAATTATGCTGATGATGAGGACTATTTTACAGATGAGGATATTGCCGCAATCAAAAAACTTGATGGTGTTCAGTATGCATCAATGCAGTCAATTGCAATGTGTCAGATGTCAGCAAATGATAAGACAGGTATCCTTATGGGTATTGGGTGTAATACAGATATGCAGATGCTTATGCGTACACCTTTGCAATATGGTAGATTTTTTACTGAAGAGGAATATATTGAAGGTAAAAATGTAGGTGTAATTGATGTCGGTAGTGCGTTGCAATTGTTCGGCAGAAGAGATGTAGTAGGTGAGTATGTCTATTGTACATCAAATGACCTGACTATTTCGGTTAAGGTTGTTGGTGTTGTTGATATTATGGCAAGTATGAATCTTGATACTGAAGAAATGATGAGCAGTATGGGTTCAATGATGGGAAATATGCAGATGACAAGTTGTATGCTTCTTATGCCTGCTTCTGTTACTGCAAGTATAAACGGAACAAGAGCCAACAGATACGATATGCTCCAGATTACCGCGTATGATGAATCTATGCTTGACGGAATTGGCACTGCTGCAATAAACTATGTTCGTTCGTTACATGATAACTATGAAAAAGATTGCTATGCAGTTACAAATATGGCAACGTACATTGACCTTCTTGATACGGTTATAAATGTGTTTACAATATTTATTGCCGCCGTAAGTGCGATTTCTCTTATTGTCGGTGGTATCGGCGTTATGAATATTATGCTTGTTTCCATTACAGAGCGTACTCGTGAAATCGGTATAAGAAAGGCTCTTGGTGCAAAAACAGGTACTATTATGTTTCAGTTCCTTACAGAATCAATTATCCTTTGTCTTATAGGTGGTGTAATTGGTCTGTTGCTGGGTGTCGCCGCCGCAGCATTTGTATCATATATAATGAAAGTGCCGTTGTTTGTTGAACCTTCAACAATTCTTCTGGCAGTAGGTTTCTCATCAGCAATAGGAATTATCTTTGGCGTTTATCCTGCCAAGAGAGCAGCAAATCTTCCACCGATTGAAGCTCTCAGAAGAGATTAATATGTGTTTTAAATCCCCGAGAGATTGCTCTTGGGGATTTTGAATTTTATCCTTCAAATTTAATGATGTATATGCAATTGTATATACATCATTTTTTTATTTCTGAAAAAAATTGTAAAGTATTTTACTTTACGAAATTAATTAAAGTTGATGTTCAGAACCCTTGAAAATGCGAGTTTTAAACAATTTCAACAAAGTTTTCAACATTTTCAAAGTTCAAATCCTTGTTAAAAATATACTTTAAAACAAATGGAATAGTCAAAAATCAACCGAATATTTTTTAAATTTATGCATAAAATTTGCAGGAAAATTTTTCTTTTCCGTCATTTTAAGAGTGGACTCTGCAAACAGCAGTTTTTTATTGTTTTTATGTCGATATTTTTTGTCGAAAAGTTTTTAAAGGTAAATTTTTAAAAAACTATTGCCATAAATTACCATTTATGGTAAAATATGGCAGAAATGAGAAATCAAATAAAGATTTTGAAAATAAAAACGGAGGTTTTCATAAAATGGGAAACAATATTAAAGTGTTATTAACGGGTGATGGAACTGAATTTGGAAGAAATTGTGCAAGTGTGCTTCGTTCGTCGGGTTGTGATGTGACATTGATTGCAAAAGACGGAAAAACTGCTTTGTCTGAAATTGCATCAGGCTTTTATGATGTGGCAATAATCGATGCTTTTATGACAAATCTTGATGCATTAGGTGTTGTAAATGGTATCAGTAATAAAAAGAATAAACCTTTTATTATGATTATGTCGGGTTCGGATAATCAGATATTTGAACAGGAAATTTTATCTGCAGGAGCAGATTACTACTTCCTTAAACCATTTGATGTGAATGTTCTTGCACAGAGAGTGACACAACTTACAAGTTGGTCAAAGAATAAAACAGATACGGGAAAAATAAATGAAACAAATGACCTGATTATAACCGTAAGTGAAATTATGCATCAACTCGGTGTTCCTGCACATATCAAGGGTTATCTCTACCTTCGTGAAGCGATTATTCTTTCAATAAATGACAGTGAGATGATGAGTTCTGTTACAAAGGTACTTTATCCGACAGTTGCTAAAAGATATGCAACAACCTCTTCAAGAGTTGAGAGAGCAATCCGTCATGCAATTGAAGTTGCTTGGGACAGAGGTGATGTTGATGTCCTCAGTTCATATTTCGGTTATACAATTCATAATTCGAGAGGAAAACCAACAAATTCTGAATTTATTGCAATGATAAGTGATAAGCTTCGCCTTGGTATGAAAATTTCTTGACACAACAGATGCTTAATGATATAATTTAACTGCTTCGTGAGGGAGTAGTCGGCATATCATTTTGATGTGTGATAAGTCAACATACTGACCTTTTTGGTCTGGCTTATATTAAATGACAAGACTTATGTATGGCTTTTGCTATACATGGGTCTTTATTTATTCTCATAGAATATATACGGGAGGACTTTATATGTCGGAAATAGTAATTATCGCAGTAGGTCTTGCAATGGATGCATTTGCAGTTGCCATCTGTAAAGGTCTTAATATGAGAAAACTTGATTATAAGCAAACAGCACTTATAGCATTGTTTTTTGGTGGATTTCAGGCTGGAATGCCTCTTATTGGTTGGCTTATCGGCTCACGATTTGCTCAGTATATAACAAGCGTTGACCATTGGGTTACTTTTATTCTTCTGGCCATTATTGGTGGCAAAATGATATATGAATCATTTCACGATGATGAGTGTGAATGTTGTGAAAATAAACTTGACTTGAAAGAACTTACTGCATTGGCAGTTGCAACAAGTATTGATGCACTTGCAGTTGGAGTTGCGTTTGCTCTTACATACGAGAAAAATAAAGTTTTTATAGCAGTTGCACTTATCGGCATTATCACAGCAGTTTTGTCAGCATTCGGCGTTTTTATAGGTCATAAATTCGGTGCAAAGTATAAGAATAAAGCCGAACTTGCAGGTGGTCTTGTGCTTGTGCTTATGGGTGTAAAGTTTTTACTTGAAGGACTTGGTATAATATGATTAAAACATTACTTTGGGATGTTGATGGAACACTTCTTGATTTCGGAAAAGCAGAGGAATACGGTATCAGAAAATGCTTTGAAATCTTCTCGTTAGGTGAGTGTACAGACGAAATGCTTTCACGCTATTCAGTTATTAACAGAAAATACTGGGAAATGCTTGAGCGTGGCGAATTGACTAAACCTCAGGTGCTTCGTGGAAGATTTGAGGAATTTTTCAAGACAGAAAATATCGAGTTTGATAAAATTGATGATTTTAATCTTGAATATCAATATCGCCTTGGTGACAAAGTGTTTTTCTGTGACAATGGACTTGAAACAGTAAAGTCACTTAAGGGTAAAGTCAAGCAATATGCAGTAACAAATGGTACATATGTTGCACAAAACAGAAAACTTAGTCAGTCGGGTCTTGATAAGATTTTTGACGGTATTTTTATTTCAGATAAAATTGGTTTTGAAAAGCCATCAATAGAATTCTTTAAGGTTGTTGAAGAAGAAATCGGAAAATTTAATCGTGAAGAAGTAATGATAATCGGAGATTCATTAACAAGTGATATCCGTGGTGGTAACAATGCAGACATACTCTGTTGTTGGTATAATCCTGATGGTGCAGAAAATAAAGATAACCTGAGAATTGACTATGAAATAACAGATATTGCTCAAGTGTTGAAAATCCTTGAGAAATAAAGAACTAAAAGGACTTGTTGCATAAGTAACAAGTCCTTTTTTTGTTTAATTTAACCAAAGAAAAAATAAATGTAAAAACCTCATTGTTATTAAATCTTATTTATGGTACAATTAATCGAATATATAAAGAAAGGGAGAGTGGTATTTGGTGAGCGTACTTGATAAAGTAAAAGATTTCGGTACTGAAATTAAAACTCATTGGAATACTCCTGCCGAAGGTAAATATGTTCCTTATAAAGAATATAAGGACGTAGTTATCGGTGTCGGCGCAAACTACACAGGCTCAAAGGTGCTTGAGTACATCGGCTTCTGGTCCGCATGTTTCCTTATTATGCACCACTACAAGTTGCCTTATCTCACATTCTCTGTCATTGGTATTCTGAATATGCCTTTAGGGTATATTACAGCTCTTATCTGGTGGTATGTGTGTGATAACTTAGGCTTCTTACCTAAAAAACAAGAACGAAAAGTGTATCTTGTTTACGGTCTTATGATGCTTTTTGGTATATCGACTATATTGTTCGATTATTCTAAGCTTTTTGACCCTACAAGTCAGTTTATTACATATCTGAACGGACTTGAAGGAATGAATGCTACGGCCTGCTTTAAAACATTTGGTACACATTTCCTGTATTCAGGTTGGGTAGGTGCCCGTAACATTTTCTGGCGTAAAAAGCTCATTCCTAAATTCGGACGATATAAGTACGGTCTTTATTGTGACGTTGTGCCAAAGTGCATAATGGTTATTCTTGTTGGTTGGCTTCCTGTATATAACATTCCTGATGTTGCAACAAGAGTATGGGTTGCAAACCTTTTGTTTGCTACATATAATGTATTCGGCTTCGGTAATGTTCTTGAAGAATGTTCAAAGAGAATCAGCCCTAACCTTCAGGAAAGAATTCTTGTCCGTAGCTACCCTGTAAAGATTTCACATATCTTTAACTCAATTCTTGCAATTATTCTTCCTGCTATTGTAGGTGCTCTTCGTTATGAATGGGCAGATATCAACCTTTACAGATTTGTTATTCCGATAACATTCATTATTGCTGCAGGTTTCACAATGTTCCTTGCAGGTAGAATTAAAGAGAGAATCCCACAGCCACCTATTGAAGAAAAGGTTCAGATTAAGTTCTGGGACGGTATGTTCGGTGTTCTTAAGAACAAGTATTTGTTGATTAACACAATTGTTGGCCTTATCGACTCACTTGGTAACGGTATGCTGCCGTTCGTTACAATTCTTTATTTCTACACATTCCGTCTGAGTGGTCTTCCATACTCATTATTGGTAGCACTTATTTCATTCGCAGGAACTCCACCTGATTTGTTATCACCATATTTCCTCAAGAGATTCTCATATAAGCAGATTATGATTTTCTATCAGCTTACACGTGCAATCGGATATGGTATTATTGCTGCTGCAATGTGGTTCTGTGGTGATAATCTTAACCTTTGCGGTACAATCTGTGTTGTTGTTCTCTTCTTTATGGAAATGACAAAGACAGTTCCTACAACAGCAGGTCACGATATGGGTGTTCGTATTGCTGACTATCAGATGTATTTGTCAGGTGAACGTCTCGAAAGCTTCACAGGTATTTTCGGCTGGTTCACAGGACCTATCACATCTTTCGTAGGTCTTATTATTCCTCTCTTCTTGCTTAAATATGGCTTCAACAGTAACTGGGAAGTTCTCTTTGTTGATGATTCAAGAAGAAACATCATTGTTATTCCAATTATCGTTGATGTTATCGGTTTTGCATTGATGACTATTCCATACTTCTTCTGGGATTATGATAACAAGAAGCAGAATATGGTTATGGAAGTATTGAAGCGTCGTGCTGAAGTTACTGAAAAGAAAGCTCTTGAAGAAGGCAAATCTGTTTCAGGTAGCTATTTAGGTTAATGGAGGTGAGTTATTATGAGTAAGAAAGAAAAGAAAATGAAAGGCACTGAATTACAGGCCGATATTCAGCTTGACATTCCTGAAGACGAAATATGGACTTATCAGGTAGAGGGTTTAGCTCCTCCTCATATTAACAAGCCTTATAAGCACTACACTCTTAAAAAGGTTATTTTCGCAATCGTTATTATTATTGCAGTTTCTCTTTCAATGTATTTCTCTGTCCGTACAGTACAAAGTGATACATTTGAGTATTCACAGATTGAATCAGGCTACAAGTTTGATAAATTCAGCAACACAGGTTATATTACTGAGCTTGACATTGATTATGTATCTTCTGTTGAATATGACAATGAAAATAAGGACCCTGCAACAAACTTCACTTTTATTAAGGATGAATCAAAAAAGATTACTGAAATCAGAGAATATGCATTTAACTGTGATGGTACTATCAAGGTAATCAATATCGGTGCAGATGTTCTTGAAATTGATGGCAAATCTTTCTATTCATGCTGGGCATTGGAAAGAATTGAAGTTGACGAAAACAATCCTAACTATTGCGACGTTGACGGTGTCCTTTACAATAAGGATATGACAGAGGTTATCTGCTATCCTTGTAATCACGATGAGTATTTGAGACAGAAGTATGGCTACGAAAAAGAACTTTACAGAGATGAAATAACTCCTGAATATCAGAGAGATGTCCAGACTTATGTTGTTCCTTCAACTGTCAAGACTCTCGGTGAGCTTTGCTTCAACTATGCAAACCTTCGTGAAATTTACCTTCCTGAAGGTCTTGAAACAATCGAAACACTTGCTATCTTTAAGTTACATGAAAGAACTGACGAATGGAGCACAAATCCTTCACTTTCAAATGTTTATACTTATAAGTCAGCAACTCCTGTTACAGACCCTCATTTCACATCACAGGAAGCACTTGGTGAGGTTTATCTCTCACTTCCTGAAGGACTTAAATTCATTGGTTCTGACGCTTTGAGCTATAATCAGGCTTTAACTTATGTTTATATTCCATCATCTGTGACTGAAATCGGTCACCACGCATTCTGGGATGATTGCTATAAGGAAGACAAAGAAGTTAAAGGCGTTAATGTAATTAACGTTGCAGTGAGTGAAGATGAATTCAACTCTATTGAAACAGGTGACAATTGGCGTCCACAGTATGACTACCTTCTTTTCAAGAAGAGCGTTGACATTAACTATTCAGCTGAAAGACAGCCAATGCCATAAAACAAAAAATCTACCTCCACATCATCCGATGCGGAGGTGTTTTTTATAACAATACAAATCAAATTATAATTTATCGAGGAGAATAAATTGGTATGTCATTCTGAGCGAAGCGAAGAATCTCTAACAAAGTAGCCTATCAACCAACAGAGATTCTTCGTCGTTACACTCCTCAGAATGACACAAATCATCCCTATAAACTCC
>JAZNWU010000033.1:0-50740 GCA_045593555.1 Candidatus Fimenecus sp.
CCTTCCCCTTGAGGGGAAGGTGTCACCGTAGGTGACGGATGAGGTGGAAAGGTGAAATGTTATATTTATTAACGGTTGCTATCGCAATCTACACCTCATCAGTCTGCTTCGCAGACAGCTTCTCCTCAAGGAGAAGCCTCCTCGATAAATTATAATTTATTTATCCAAACAACAAAAGCGGAGTCTGTTTCAGACCCCGCCATACCATCTATTTTACATTTTATGCTTTTTTAATTTTGTTAAGTTTTGCATTAAGGTCAAGAAGTTCTTCCTTGTTCATTTTAAGTCCTGTCATACCAAGCATACCGATAAGACGAAGAACAGTAAATCCTCCCATCATCTGCATCATACCTTCGTTCATTTCGAAACCGCCTTCACCTGCGTTCTGCTTTGCAGCTTCAGCAATTGGTCCCATAATCTGTCCGAAGAGTGCCTGACCTTCAGGAACAACGAGAAGGTCACTCATTTTTGAGTTAAGTGAAAGATAACCGTCAACCTCTGTAACATCGAACCAGTTGAGAATTGCACCCTTTTCCTT
Source organism: Candidatus Fimenecus sp. (assembly GCA_045593555.1). Lineage (GTDB taxonomy): Bacteria > Bacillota > Clostridia > Oscillospirales > Acutalibacteraceae > Fimenecus. The sequence goes on from JAZNWU010000033.1 coordinate 539, forward strand.
GAGTCTGTAATCCTCATTAAATTCTTCAACCTTAAGGATGAGTGATTCGTCAACACAATCCCCTGCAACAGCCTTAAGCTTTGTAACACTCTTGTTAGGAACATTGAAATAGAAGAAGTGATTTTCACTTGCCTGCTTTTCGTAAAGGTCGCCGTTTACATAAAGTGTAACTTCAGGCTGATTTGAATATACAGTAACCTTTGTCATTTCTTCAACTCGGTCAACATAACGCTTACCGCAAAGATGTACAAATGGTTCGTCTGAAAGCCATGCCTTATATGCATAGAATGAGTCTTTCTTATACTTACGGTCAAATGTCATAAGGCCCTTATGATTCTGACCGTTTTCGCCACCTTCTGCACGAGCATCTGCACCAAAGTCAAACATATTCCATACGTGAGTTGCCCAGATGTATTTTCTTGAGAACAACTGTTTGATAAGCTCTTCGTGGTAATATGCCTGATATTCTTCTGTGTAGTCACCCTGCTGTGGGTTTGATGTATGCCAGTTAAGTGCTTCACAACCGTATTCACTCATACCAACAGGAATGTTAGGGAATTTAGCGTGGAAATTATCAAACCAAGGTCCGTTCATTGATGTGTCGCCACCGTACCAACCAAAATAGTGGTTATGTGAAACAACATCAGGAATCTGGATATATGGGTCATCAAGACTGCACATTGAAACAACTGCAATAGTTGTAAGTCTTGTCTTATCCATTTCGTGACAAAGGTCATTAAGGATTTTGTGGTTTTCAAGAAGGTCATCATCAGAGCCGTTCATTGAAATCTCATTTGAAAGACCCCATACAACGATTGACGGATGGTTGTAATTCTGAACGATAAGCTCCTTCATCTGTGAAATTGTATTTTCACGACCTGTTGGCATATGCTTTGAAATATATGGAATTTCTGCCCAGATTACCATACCGTATTCGTCACAGAGGTCATAGAAATACTGGTCGTGCTGATAGTGTGCAAGACGGATTGTGTTTGCACCCATTTCATAGATATATTCCATATCTTCCTTATGATGTTCAGGAAGAAGCGCATTACCGAGTCCCCATCTGTCCTGATGACGGGATACACCACGAAGTGGATATTCTTCACCATTGAGGATAAAGCCTCTTTCAGGGTCGATTTCAAATGTACGGCAACCAAATTTTGTTGAAACCTTATCAATTACTTCGTCACCATCAAGAAGTTCAATTTCTGCTGTGTAAAGATATGGATTCTTTCTACCGTTCCAGAGAACAACATTCTTGATTTCGATAGTTTCTTTAAAATCGTCAGTTTTAAGTGTTGTAACAACATCACCATTCTTATCCTTAATGATGTAATTAATCATCTGACCGTCTTTTTTGTTTGTGATAAATGATTCAAATGTAACTTTTGCATCAGAGCCAACGATTTCAGGTGTAATTGCAATACCTTTACCACCGTAATAATCAAGTTCAAAGTGACTTTCATTTACTGCAATAATATTCACATTTCTGTAAAGACCGCCATAGAATGTAAAGTCTGCCATCTGTGGATAAACAGTTTCATTTGCAGAGTTGTCAACTGTAATTGCAAGTTTGTTGCCCTTTGCGAGTTCTTCAGTAATATCGACTCTCCAGGTGCTGTAACCACCGTCGTGACTTGCTAACTTATTGCCGTTCATATATACAGTAGCAGATGAGTTAGCACCGTTGATTTCAAGATAATATTTATCTGCTGTTGGAATTTCTTCCATATCGATTTCTTTATAATAACAGCAAGTGCCGCGATAGTAGTCATTACCGCCGTCCTGACCATCGATTGCATTCCAACAGTGAGGAATATTTACAAAATCCCAATCAGCAGGAATTGTTGCAGGTGCTGTATCTACACCTTTACGGAAAGACCATTTACGATTTAAGCTTATAATTTTTCGCATAATTTTACTCCTTGTATTTTTTGTGTATTTAGAAATAAAGGCGGAAGTCTTACCCTCCGCCTTACCATTTAACTTATTTAATTATTTGTTTGCAACATTTTCTGATGAACGTCTTGCTGCAAGGTCAGATGTCATTTCAGCAACCTTTTTCTTGTTAAGGTCATAAATAAATGCGATTGCAACGAACATAATTGCTGCAGCTGCTGTATAAAGAGCAGCAACAAGCCACTTCATATTTTCAGCAACTTCGAATGGCTGGTCAGCACCAAGAGCACCGTTGTAACCAAGAGCCTTCATGATAAGGATAACAAGTGAAGGACCTGCACCCTGTGCGAGTTTTCTGAAGAATGAGTGAAGTGAATAAACTGTACCTTCTTCTTTAGTACCATTTTTCCATTCGTTGTAGTCAATAGCATCAGCCATAAGAGCCCATGATACGCAAGTATAGAAACCAAGGCCAAGTCCGAAGAATGCCTGAGCAACTATGTATGCGATAAGGCCTGCACTACCGTTACCAAGTGGGAGGAAGAGAAGAAGTGCACCGAACAATGAAACTGCTGAACCAGCTGCACAAGCTTCTTTCTTACCGAACTTATTAACAATCTTCTTGATGAAAGGCATGAAAAGGAACATTGGAAGATAGCTGATAAGCATGATAATACCTGATGCTTTAGCATTTCCAAAGTATGACTGGAAGAGAACTGTTGTTGCAGTGCTTGAACCCTGCATACCAATGAACATTGCCATAGCAGCAAGTGTTGCACCAACTGCTGCACGGTTTTTAAGGAAATTTGCAAATGCCTTGAAAACATTGAACTTCTGTTTTTCTTCACTGATTTTAACTGAATTTTCCTCAACACGGATTTCAGTAGTCTTAAGCATATAAAGGAATGCGATAAGACCGAGAACACCCATAACGATAGCTGCGATGAAAACAACCTCACCCTTAAGGTCGTCGTTTTCGTCATAGCAAAGAATAGGAAGAAGAATCATTGGGAAAATGTTACCAACCATTGAACCGATTGAACGCCATGTTGAAAGTTCTGAACGTTCAGCACCGTCAGTTGTAATAACAGACATCATTGAACCATAAGGAACGTTTGCTATTGTGTAGAAAGCATCCCAGAGAATGTAACCAAGAACGAAAAGAATACATCTCATCATCTTTGGAGCACCAGGAACAGGAAGGAAGAAGAACAAACCTGAGAAGAGAAGACCTAAAGCACCAATAAGGATATAAGTCTTGAATTTACCTCTCTTGTAGCTTCTCTTATCAGCATCGAATAATGAACCGAGAAGTGGGTCATTAATTGCGTCCCACACCTGAACTACTACAAGTAATGTTGCATATGTCACTTCACCAAGTGCCATAAACTGTGTCCAGAAAATTGCCATAATTGAGCTCTTAAGTGCAAAGCTCATGTTACAGCCGAAGTCACCAGCAGCGTATGATATCTTATCAAGCATACCAAACTTACGGTAACCGTTAGCATCGAGTTTTTTCTCTTTTGCCATTTTTATTTCCCCCTAAGAAAAAAATGTGATAATAACACTCAAGTATATACATACCCAATCTTGTTACATACTTATTCTACATTAATCTTCTCTTTTATCGTTAGTAAACTTTTTGTTTTTTTAAGTATTATTTTTATTTATTACTTGATTTTTACCAAAATTTGTACGATAATAAATAAAAAATTGTAAACTTTTTACATTAGGAATGAAAAAATTATGACTTACGAAAAAGAACTTAAATTTTTCCGTAGCGTTCTTAACAATTACAGAATACACTCTTGTATAATCCCTGCAAACGACAAAACATATCGCAAAGCTGACCGTGGTCTTCGTGATTTTTTGGGTATGGAGGAGGAATATGACCAGCTTTTCTGTACTCCTCACGGAAGCATTACTGAAAATATGATTTGCAAAATTACCGACATCTTTTTCTGCAACTATTACTTTATACTGTTACCTGATACAAAAGTGCCGACAACATTTATAGCAGGGCCTTTTATTGATATTGACTTAAATCAGAATTCACTTATGGAAATTGCAGAAAAGAACAATCTTCCTATGCACATTTTCTCACAGCTTCAGAAATACTACTCAAGTGTGCCTGTTTACACTGACCACGATGTTATTCTGTCACTTTTCAACGCCTTTGGTGAAGCTCTTTGGGGCAGTACAGATAATTTCACATACAAGACAATAAATATGACTTATAATAATCCATCATTCCCAACAGTCGTTAAAAATCTTGATAGCAAAACTGACGATGCACTTCTTGCAATGCAGATGCTTGAACGAAGATATGATGGTGAGAGAAAAATGATTCAGGCTGTAAGTCAGGGTATGACACATCAGGCAGAGCAGATTCTTTTAAAATCCTCTGCAATTATGCTTGAAATGAGAGTGCCTGACCCTGTACGGAATATAAAGAATTACAGTATTATTGTTAATACGCTTCTTCGTAAAGCAGCTGAACAAGGTGGCGTTCATCCTTTATATATCGACGGTGTTTCCTCCGATTTTGCAAAACGAATTGAGAGAATACGCTCCGTTGAGGAAGGTGTTAACATGCACCACGAGATGATTGATAAATACTGTGCTCTTGTGAAGAAGCATTCTATGAAAAACTATTCTCCACTTGTACAAAAGGTAATTACTCTTGTAGATTTTGATATTACTTCAGATTTAAGCTTAAGCCGACAGGCAGAAATGCTTAATGTAAATGCAAGTTATCTTTCAACATTATTCAAAAAAGAAACAGGAATAACTCTTACAGAATACGTTGCTAAAAAGAGAATTGAACAAGCAGCATTTTTACTCACATCCACAAACCTGCAAATTCAGACAGTTGCACAGAACTGCGGGATATATGATGTAAACTATTTCACAAAGCTTTTCAAAAAGCATACAGGTAAAACACCAAAAGAATACAGAGAAAGTTCAGTTAATTTTTAATTATGATACGAAAAAGGGGCGATTTATAACCGCCCCTAAAATTTTGCACTTTGCGTTTTGCATTTTACACTTATTCAGCTGTTGCCTCTGCTTCATGTTTTTTACGAAGGCTTTCATAAATTGGTTCCATTTTTTCTTTAGTAAGAGGATAACCAAATCTGAAAATAAGCCATACACTTGTGTAAACAATTGCAGGAATTACAGTACAGATAAACATAATCTTTTTACTTGTATCATTTTCTGCGATGAAGCCGTTACCGGCAGTAAGGCTGTCATATTTTGCCCACTGAAGAAGGAAAAGTCCACCTGCATCAGCAATTGCCTGACCGAGCTGACGACCGAATGTATATGCAGAGTAAACTGCACTTTCATTTCTGATGCCTGTTGTGTATTCCTGATAGTCGATAACGTCCATAACAACTGCCCAACAAGTAAGGCTTACGAATGTGTAGCCGAAGCCGATGAGGAGCATACAGAGCATATAAAGCCATGCAGGATAAATGCCCTGTTCAGGGTTTATCCACATAATAAAATCTTCATTGTTTGCAGTAAGGAAAAGGAAAATTGATGCTGCTGCAGAAATAATTGATGTTTTTCCGCAAAGCTCTTTTTTACCGAATTTTGCAGAAAGCTTTGGTGTGAACAAAATGAGAATTACCATTGGAAGGTAATTACAAATTGTACCGATAATGCTGAGTCCTGTGTTTGTAAAATAGTTCTTATAAAGGTATGTATTGAAAGAGCCAAACTGAAGCTGACCGCTGATAAGAACACCTGACAATGTGAGCAAAACGAATGGCTTTGACTTGAAAAGACCCTTATAAACACCCTTAAGGTCAACATTTTCGTCTTCAACAGCAGGAACACGTTCCTTAACCATTCTGTGACCTACAAGGTAAGTGACAATTGAGAAAATACCCATTAAAAGTGCATAGATAAACATTCTGTTACCGTCTGCAACTTCAATTTCAAGACCTGTCTGCTCATCAATTCTGCCACTACCCACATAGATAACCATTGGAGCAATAAGAAGAACAACTGCACCACCGATACCACTACCTACTGAACGGGCAGTAGAAAGAACAGTTCTGCCCTGAGGGTCATCAGTAATAACAGAAGCCAATGAACCGAAAGGAATGTTCATAGCAGTATACATTGTGCAATACACAAGATACAAAATGATTGCAAGAACGAATAAAAGCATCGGCTTTTCTGCTAATGTCTGATTATAGAAAATTGAATTCGGGTCATTAAATGGAATAAAGCAGATTACTGTTGAGATACCAAGAGGTACTGCAACAAGTCTTAAATACTGACGATATTTACCGTCTTTACCTGCCTTTCGTTTTGAAACAACTGCGCCCCAGAGTGGGTCATTGACAACGTCCCAGAGACGAGTGATGATAAACATATAACCAACGAGTTTTGGTGCTATTCCGAAAACGTCAGTCATAAAGATTTTAAGGTAGCTTGTGATATATGTAAGATTAAACATATTACCTGATTCAGCAATAGTATAACCGGCAATATCCTTAAAGCCTATTCGATTAGGATGGTTGTTAACCTCTTTAACCTTTTTTTCTTTCTTTGCCATAAAGGTTTCCTCCCCTTTCATTCATTAAAAAAGATGATAACATTTTTTTAATGTTTTTTCAATAGGTTTATTCAAGAGATTTCACCTTTTAAATTGACATTAATTTTTTATAGTATTATAATTGTCAAAAAGTAATAAGATAAAATATAAATAATAAATTGAGGTAAAAATATGTCTACTTTAAAATGTCAGATGTGCGGTGGCACACTTGAAATAGAAGATAATGGTGGGTTTGCCGTTTGTGCTTATTGTGGCACTCGTCAGGCACTTCCGGACAGTAGTGCTAAGGACATTTCTTCTCAAGCTGATGCTCTGCGTATAGAAAACGAAAGAAGAAAAGCCGAAGAAGCAAAAGCACAGGCAGAGTCTGCTCGTGTCAAAGCAGAACAAAATCGTCTTAAAGCTGAAGAACAGCGTCTGGAAAGAGAAAGACTTGCTGAAAAGAATCGCATTGAGAAGGCAAAGCGCAAAAAAGAGAAGCATGGTAAAATTCTTAAAGTTTTAATTTCTCTTTTCGTTGTTATTGCATTGGGTATTCTTACAGTTACAGTTATTATCCCGTCAGTAAAATACAATAATGCCGTCAAAGATATTGAAGAAAAGAATTATGAAGATGCTTACATAACATTCAAATCTTTATACACATTCAAAGATAGTCAGGACCAAGCAAAAGCACTCATAAAGGAACACCCTGAAGTTGCACAAGTTGGCGACATTATCTATTACGGAAATTATGAGCAAGACAATAAAACTGCTAATGGTAAAGAAGAAATCGAGTGGCGTGTTCTCGAAAAAGACCAGGACGGGAATATGCTTGTAGTAAGCCGATATGCTCTTGATTGTCGTCATTACCACAACTCTCCACAACAGGTAACCTGGGAAACAAGTGATATCCGTCAATGGCTTAACAATGATTTTATCTCAACTGCCTTTACAAACTCACAGAAGAAAAATATTAAAACTGTAACTCTTGAAAACAGAGATAATACCGACTACAACACAGACGGTGGTAACGATACAAAGGATAAAGTTTTCCTTTTATCTATCGACGAAGCAAAAGCATACCTTCCGTCAACAGTTGAAAGAGTTTGTGTTGCTACAAAATATGCCGAGTCACAAGGTTCACAGCTTGAAAGTCTTACCCGTAGTTGTCGTTGGTGGCTTCGCTCTCCGGGTTCAACTCTTTACACAGCATCATTTGTAAAGGTTGACGGGTTTATTCTTCAATTGGGTACTCCTGTATCTGTTGAAAAGCGTTCCGTCCGTCCTGCTATGTGGCTCAATTTTTAATCTTCCTCATCATTAAACTGAATCCTTATTACAGCCACGGTGATATCGTCACTGTGGCTTATATTTTTTGCTTTGGCAATAGCACACAGTTTTTCTGGTAAATCATATGAAAAGCCTTTTTCCGTTACATATTTTTTTATTTCTTCAAGGCTGTTGTCAACTGCACCGTCAGACATCATAATTACAACATCACCATTTTTCAGTCCACCTTTAACAGTTGCAAACTCTGCCTGCCTTAAAATTCCTATGGGCATAGCAGATTTTTTTATTTCACTAACTTTTCCTTTTCTGTAAAGAAGTGATGCTGTTGCACCTGCCTTGTATATGACAGCTTGTCCGTTATAAAGGTTTACTTTTAATATATCGAGTGTTGCAAGAGATTCCTCATAACTTTTCACAAGCATTGCAGAGTTCACAAGTCGTAATGCACAAGGGAACGAGAATCCCGAAATAATTAATCGTGAGAAAAGTGATGATGCCATCGCACCGTCAACTGCTGCTCGCTTACCTGTGCCCATACCATCACTGAGAACTGCGATAAAATTACCTTTTCCATCAAAAAAAGAGTCAAAACAATCACCACAGACTTTTTCTTCATTTCCCGATAGTTGATGATAAACACATTCTGCAGTCAGAGGTGTCTGTTCCCAGAAAAGCATCATTTTTTCCTTTTCACCACTGATAACAGCAGGAAACGGGAAGTTTTTTTCGGTTGACTTTATGATACATTCACGGATTTCACCTGTTGATGCCTTACAATCGTTTTCCACACTCATATTGATAACCATATTCATATTTTCATCCTCATAGCAATTAACAAAAGCATGAACTCCAATATCATCAAGGCTGTTTTTCAAAGCAAGTGACTTGCTTGCAAGAGGCTTTGCACCACTTTCAAAATTCACAAGTAAATCATCAAGCATTTCACCTACTGTATCAAACTGGTCGGCAGTAATTTTTCGCATTTCATTGATTCTCCCTTCCGCACCCAGATGTGCTGAATACAATACATAATTTTTATTAAAGCTGTCACAGAGTGACATTATCCTTATACACTTGCTTTGAAGTGACATTGGTGTTACCGATGGCGTTATACTTCCTGTTTTCCTGATAGTTTCAAGAACTTCGTCAAATTCTCCCAATGTGGCAGGAAGCATATTCCTCCAACACCTGTTATAGCTTGCACATTTTTCACACACATTATCTCTTACCCGAAGATATACAGCAGTTGTGTCAGGTGCAGATTTTTCTCTTAATGCCTGTGACACTCTTGAAACAGTTTCTGACATATCCCCTACTGCATCACGGACAGATTTTATTTGTGAAATAATCATATTACGGAATTCTCTGCCATCTCCCGAATAAGAAAGAAACGACAATTTCATTTTTAACTGAAACAGCAATTTTTGTGGTGTCAGTACAAAAAATACAGATGCAAGTGCCGTTTCAATTAATGGCTCAAAGCCTTCAGGGCCATCTCCAAGAAACACATATAATGCTCCGTATGAGAAAATATATGCACATGCACAAAGCACTCTGCCTGAATAAGAAAAAAGTCCGGAAAAAAGACCTGCCCCTGCATAGCAAAAAACGGTGGGAATACTGTTTCCTGTCATTGTAAATCCAAGAGATGCTCCTGTGCCGATTAATGCACCACCTGATTCTTTGAAAAGATAAGCGGAAATCATAACGATATATGAGCAGGCAACTCCCGATGGTGTTACACCTAAAAGTGAAATTTTTGAAATGCAAAGTATCAGGGTAAGTAATGACACAGCAAGAGAAATCACCTCTTTTGATGTGATTCTTTCATTTTCACCGACTTTTTCCGCTGTCTTTACACTTACCGAGAAAAAATATGCAGCACCAAAGGATATTACAGATTCTGCAATTCTCATAAGTATTGAATTCAGACCAAAAGGTTCTGTCGCCATTACAACAATTCCCGTTGAGATTGTGGCGAATAGTGATATGAATGCAGGGATAAGTGTTTTTTCCTGCAAATTCGGAAACGTATTAATGTAAACCTTGAGAATATATACAAGTATTAACGCCATAACATAACGAAAAGCATTGATATAATCATTTGACACGATATATCCTGCCATCGCACCGAAGCAGGAAAACAAGGTGTTTTTTCTATGGACTCCACTTGCAAAAGCAATTCCCAAAGGCGAAAAATATTCCTCTGAAGAAGCAGATGCCGTTAAGAATCCTATCCCGAAATAAAATCCTTGTGTTATGGCTGATTTACCCAATTCTGACAGTTCAATTCTGCCTTCATTAATCTCATTACCGAATTCACTGTTTGTCATTTTTCTCACCTACCCTTTTATTACCTTTTGATTATATGCTTGTACATATAAAATTTTTGACGCAAACTGTCCGAAAATATGCAGTTTTTTCTTCATTTTTTCTGATAAAAAATCCTTTTATGTAATATCCTGACAAATTTCAAAAATATCCTTTTAAAAACAATATTTTTGTGATAAAATATTTCTGTAAAAGTAATCAGAAGAGGTGAAACTGTGGCACAAGTATTTACTGTTTTATCAGGTAAAGGTGGTGTGGGTAAATCCACACTCTGTGTTAATATTGCAATATCACTCAGTCAAAAAGGTAACAGAGTATTGCTCATAGACGGAGATATTTCTCTTCGTAGTCTTGATTTGCTTTTAGGTCTTGACGGAATGGTGCTTTATGACTGGTCAGATGTTATATCAGACCGTTGTGATATGGACAAGGCTCGTCTTTTTTATGACGATAATCTTCAGCTTCTTCCTGCACCTTTGGAATATCCTGAAAATCTCGACGCAGACACTTTCAGAGCACTCTTATCACAGTATGAAGAAAAATATGATTACATAATTATTGACAGCCCTGCAGGCATCGGTGATTTACCTTTGATTTATGCGAAATGTGCTGACAGATGTATTGTAGTTGCAACTCCTGACAATGTAAGTGCAAGAAGTGCTTGTGTAGCAGGAACAGAGCTTGTAAAAGCAGGTTTAGACGACGATAAAATCAATCTGATTATCAACCGTTTTGACTCTTTTGCTGTAATTTTCGGTAAGTATCTCAACATTGATGAAATTATCAATATTACATATCTTAAGCTTTTAGGTGTTGTGCCTGAAGAAAAGAGAATGATGTACGCCTCGGTCAAGGATACTGACCTTCCTAAGTCCTGCAAAGCAAAAATTTGCTTTAACAACATTGCTGACAGAATTATGGGGAAAGAAATCCCGCTAAATTTGTAAAAAAATATTGAAAAACCTATATTTTTTTGTTATTATAGGTATATATAATCCGTTTTATCGGGTTAAGTATTATCAATCGTAGAAATTTATTAAGAAAGAAGGGATTGGGTATGAATATAGCACTTATGGCACATGACTCAAAAAAGGAACTTATGACACAGTTTTGTATCGCTTACTGTGGTATACTCTCTCGTCACAAACTTTGTGCGACAGGAACAACAGGTAAAATGGTATCAGAAGCAACAGGACTTCAGATTACACAGTTCTTAAGTGGTTCTCAGGGTGGTGACCAGCAGATTAGTTCACGAATTGCTTGCAACGAAATTGATTTGCTTTTAATGTTCCGTGACCCTCTCAACCCAAAACCTCACGAGCCAAAAGACAATACATTACTTCGTCTTTGTGACGTTCATAATGTTCCGGTTGCAACAAATATTGCAACTGCCGAGGCTCTTATTCACGCACTTGAACGTGGCGACCTTGACTGGAGAGATATTGTCAATCCAAAATAATTAAATAAAATATAACGCCTCCCATTCTCGTGGGAGGCAAAAACATATTAGTAAGGAAGAATCGTATGGCTTTAATCACAAATGCTATTAAGGGAACACAGGATACACTCCCTAAAGAAAGCTACAAAATTCAATATGTGGAATCAGCAGTAAGAGAAACTGCAGAAAACTTCGGTTTCCACGAAATGCGTACACCTGTTTTTGAGCATACTGAGCTTTTTCAGCGTGGTGTTGGTGAAACTACTGACGTTGTGCAAAAGGAAATGTACACTTTTGAGGATAAGGGTGGTCGTTCAATCACACTCCGTCCCGAAGGTACTGCAGGTGCAGTAAGAGCATTCCTTGAACACGGTCTTTTCAACGAAGGACTTCCACAGAAAATTTACTATCTCACATCTTGTTACAGATACGAAAAACCCCAGGCAGGTCGTCTTCGTGAATTCCACCAGTTCGGTGTAGAATGTTTCGGTGCAGGTGCTCCAAGTGCTGATGCAGAAGTTATCTCACTTGCAAATGAAGTATTCAATTATCTTGGAATCAATAACCTTGCTCTTGAAATCAACTCAATAGGTTGTCCTGAATGCAGAAAGCATTATCACAAGGCACTCAAGGAATACTTTGAACAGTACAAGGGTGACCTTTGTGAAACATGCCTTGGTCGTCTTGACAGAAACCCAATGAGAATTCTCGACTGTAAGAGTCCTGTATGCTCCGGTATTGCAGAAAATGCACCTACTGTTATTGAATTCCTTTGTGATGATTGTAAAAATCACTTTGAAAGCGTTAAGAAATATCTTGATGCTATGAATATTGAATATACAGTAAACCCACAGATTGTTCGTGGACTTGACTATTACACAAGAACTGTTTTTGAGTTTGTATCAAAAGAAATCGGTGCTCAGGGTACAGTTTGTGGCGGTGGCCGTTACGACGGTCTTATCGCAGAAATGGGTGGAAACCCATCTCCTGCTTGTGGTTTCGGTTTAGGTCTTGAAAGACTTTTACTTCTTATGGAAGCACAGAAAACCCCATTCCCTGAACCAAAGAAATGTGACCTTTACATTGTTAGTATGGGTGAAAACGCAAACATCAAGGCTGCAGAAATTGCGACTGAACTTCGTAACGAGGGTATGTGTGTTCAGTTTGATACTGTGGGTCGTGGTTTAAAGCCACAGATGAAATATGCTAACAAAATCGGTGCATTATACACACTTGTTTTAGGTGACAGCGAACTTGAAACAGGAAATATCAAGCTTAAAAATATGGAAACAGGCCAGACCACAGAAATGACACTTTCTGAATTCACTGAAAATTTCCAATCAGTTGTTATAAAAGATGCTATGTCAGGATTTGAATCCCTTGGTGTTGAAGGTCTTGACTTATCCGAAATTTTAGGAGGCACAAACTAATGGATACAATGAATGGATTAAAAAGAACTGACTACTGTGGTACTCTCAATGCCGAATTTGTAGGCAAAGAGGTTACAGTTGCAGGTTGGGTACAGCGTCGTCGTGATTTAGGTGCACTTATTTTCATCGACCTTCGTGACAGAACAGGTGTTGTTCAATTGGCATTCGACGACAATACAGACAGAGAAGTTTTTGATAAGGCATTCACAGTAAGAAGTGAATATGTACTTATGGCAAAAGGTGTTGTCCGTGAGCGTTCTTCAAAGAACAAGGACATTCCCACAGGCGACATTGAAATTGAAGTTAAAGATTTAAGAGTTGTTGGTGTAAGTGAAACACCACCTTTTGAAATCGTTGAAAATTGTCAGACATCAGAAGTTACAAGACTTAAGTATCGTTATCTTGACCTTCGTCGTCCTGACTTACAGAAAAACATTCTTCTTCGTCACAAGATTACAAAAATTACTCGTGACTATTTTGACGAAAACGGATTTATTGAAATTGAAACTCCAATGCTTATCCGTTCAACTCCTGAAGGTGCTCGTGACTTCCTTGTACCATCAAGAATTCATAACGGAAGCTTTTATGCTCTTCCACAGTCACCACAGCTTTACAAACAACTTTCTATGGTAGCAGGTTTTGACAGATATATGCAGATTGCCCGTTGCTTCCGTGACGAGGACCTTCGTGCTGACCGTCAGCCTGAATTCACACAGATTGACCTTGAAATGTCATTCGTTGATGTTGACGATGTTATGAATATGGGTGAAGGCTATATTCAGAGAGTTTTCAAGGAAGCTATGGGTGTTGATATTCAGTTACCACTTCCAAGACTTACTTATAAAGACGCTATGGAACGCTATGGTTCTGACAAGCCTGACACTCGTTACGAAATGGAGCTTTGCGACCTTGGTGATGTTGTTAAGGGTTGTGGCTTTGGTGTATTCACATCAGCACTTGAGGCAGGCGGTGCAGTTTACTGTATTACAGCTAAAAATGCAGTCAATACTCTTACAAGAAAAGAAATTGATAAATTAACTGAATTTGTCCGTGGTATCGGTGCTAAAGGACTTGCATTTGCTCGTCTTATGCCTGACTCAACTGCATCTTCATTTGCAAAATTCCTTACAGAAGACGAAATGACAGCACTTCTTAACAAAGCAGGAGCAGAAACAGGCGACGTTGTACTTATCGTTGCTGATACAAAGAAAAACAGCGTTCTTTCAGTTCTTGGTGCACTCCGTCAGGAAGTAGCAAAGAAGCTCGACATTATTCCAACAGACAAGTTCAATCTCCTCTGGATTACTGAATTCCCATTCTTTGAGTGGGACGAAGACTCTGGAACCTTCGTTGCTATGCACCATCCATTCACTTCTCCTATGGATGAATGTTTAGAATATCTTGAAACAGATAAAGCACAGGTTCGTGCAAAGGCTTATGACCTTGTTCTCAATGGTGTTGAGTTGTCATCAGGTTCAATCCGTATTACTGACCCTGCACTCCAGAAGAGAATGTTCTCACTCCTTGGTCTTTCAGATGAAGAAGCTTATGAGAAATTCGGTTTCCTGACAGATGCATTCAAATTCGGCCCACCTCCACACGGCGGTATGGGTATCGGTCTTGACAGACTTGTTATGCAGATGATTGGTGCTGATTCACTTCGCGATGTTATCGCATTCCCTAAACTCCAAAATGCAAGTGAACCAATGACAGAATGTCCGTCACCTGTTGATACACTTCAGCTTGACGACCTTGGTATTACAGTGAAAGTAGCAGAGGAATAATTATGAAAAAAGGTATAAAAAAACTGAATACTGTCCTGTTTTCGGTAATTTTATGCCTTACCTTTACTGTAACGGCTTTTGCAGAAAAAACAGTCAAGTATTCAAATGAACTAACAGTTACTCCAATCCGTGTTTTCTTTGCAATTCTTGTAATTATACTTTTTGTTGTTACAGAAATTGCCTTTGAAAAAATCCGTGAAAAACGAGTTGAAAAGCGAAATAAGAAATACGGAAAAGATAAAGAAGAATAAAAAAGATTAACACCCGATGAACAACTACTCATCGGGTGTTTTTTGTCGTTTATGACTATAATTAAGATTTATTGTGCAAACAAAGTGAGCTGACGACCCAAGGTGTACAAAAAATAACAATTATTGCAATACTTGTTCTGCGCCACCTATTGCTTCTGACAAAATTCTCATACCTAAGCAAAAACCATCATAAAAAGCTTGTTCACTGATTAGAACAACATATTCATCTATACATTGACTATATTTTTCCAATATTGTCCTTGTTTCTTCATCAAGATTATCTTTTATTCTGTTGTAATTCCTTTCCATTAAGATTTCAATTCTTCTCATTTCAATATTGCCATTACCCAAAACATTTTTAGGTTCAAGCTGTCCCATATAAAGTTGTGTTATTGTATTTTTCATAATAATCACCCTTTCACATTTATACAAAAAATATTTTAACCTATTTCAGATTAAATGTCAATAACCTGAAACAGATTATCATATACTATTTTCGGTGATTGATATGTATAAACGCATTCGTGATTTACGAGAAGACAAGGATATAAATCAAACTCAAGTAGCAAAAATACTTGGAATGTCACAAACAGGATACTCTAAATATGAAACAGGCGAAAATGATATTCCAACAGCTATTTTAATCAAGCTTGCAGATTTTTATAATGTATCTACAGATTACATTTTAGGCAGAACTGATAATCCGAAACTAAATAAATAGATTAACACCCGATGAACAACTGCTCATCGGGTGTTTTGTTAATCTCAAGTAATTATTTAATTATAACTTGCAAATTATAATTTATCGAGGAGAATAAATTGGTATGTCATTCTGAGCGAAGCGAAGAATCTCTAACAAAGTAGCCTATCAACCAACAGAGATTCTTCGTCGTTACACTCCTCAGAATGACCTGCTATTTATAATTGCAACGCAGTTCCAACACTTTGCACTTTGCGTTTTGCATTTTGCATTTAACAGACAAACTCCATTTTGTTTTTATTTCAAAACATTATAAAGCGATGGTACAAACCAGCCTAAAATCACAGGCACAAGGAATGCGAAACCTATTGATGTAAGGAGTGTAATTCCCCATCTTTCAAGTCTTGCACCAACTGAGAAAATACCATACAAAGGAGTTACAAGCACTTTGTTGACTTTCTTATCATTGTTCACAAGATAGTTTTCTTTAAGCATCATAACGTCCTCAAGCTGTGGGAAAAGGTTTGTAAGAAGTGAGATTCCGAAATAAAGACAAACCCAGCCGAAAATATCAGCATATTTTCCAAAGTAGATGATTGTTGTTGAACCGTAACAGAGTGTTAAAAAACCTAACAACAAATTCATAAAGAATGGAATGAAACAGATATCAAAGCTTGGTCCTTTTCTCTTAATAAGCTGATGGTCAACATGAGAAAGCATTTCGTTAAACTGAATTACACGCTCATCATCAACAATAATCTTTGCACTACGGCAAACCATATGCTCAAAAAATGCATGAAGCACAGCACCGGGAAGAGTCAATGTTTTAATTATTACATAAATTATACTCATATTAAATCATACCTTCCACTTTCTGCAATTTCTTTAAGAGTGAGTTTGCCTGCCTGATAATCTGTCACATCACTTGTAAATGCGATTGAATCGTCACCATAAGATTCAATTTCAAGTGAAACTGCTTCAAATGTTTCCTTATCATTTGTCTGGAGTGCAAGCATTGCATATAAGTCTCTTACCTGAATTGTAAGACCGCCTGTCATTGAAAGACTATCATATGCCAATGTGATTGTTTCATATGCTTCTTCATATTTATCCTGCATTATGAAATTGAGAGTCTGCTGAACATAGAGCATATAACCATACTGCATAACATAGTCCTCACCATTTGGAAGAGCTTCAAGCATTGCAAGTCCTTCTTCACAAAGTTTAAGTGACTTGTCATAATCTTTATCACGATGACGGAAAATCACTGACATCACCATATGGTATTCAGGTGATTCACTATTTGTTTCTCTAAGATATTCTGCAAGTTCTTCAGCTTTTTCATATTCGCCCAACATACCTGCATAAGTAGTTGCAAGTAATGAACCTACAAGTGTTTTCATGTATTCTGAAGAATCAGCAACATCCTGCAAATAACCTACTATAATTTCAGGGTCTTTATTCATCTGTTGTGCTGCTGCATATTTATACATACACAACCAGCCTTCATCAGCTAAAACTTCTGTTTCAGTACCATCAGGAGTAAAATCTTTTTCAGTTTCATCGTGATATTCTGTTCCGCTGATATAAATCTTCTTACCTGAAAGTGCATCAAGGTCAGCAATGATTTTATCATAGGTTTCATCATTTACTTCTGCATACTGACCGATATATTGCTGTGCAACCATTGCAGTAGCCTGCATTCTTTCAGATGAATCAAGAATATCATTTAATTCCTTGAATGTGAGAAGCTTAAGAATTGAATCAGGAATATTGTCACCGATTTCAGTTATTGCAGAATTCATATTAACCATATCAAAGCATACAATAGCCATTTCTTTATGAAGATTATAGTGCTTTTTATCCGGACTTAAATTATTTGCAAACTCACTTGCATCATTATACTTATTGATTGCAGTATAAAGACGACCTTCATCGGCAGCTTTATCAGCCTGTTTCATTGTTGCAAAAAGAGGAACGCTGATTGCAAAGCAGAAAACAGCAGCAACTGCAATACAAACTGTAACAATAACAGCGATTATACCTCTGTAATCGTAAGGATATTTTTCCAACAGCTCCTCACATTCCGAACAGTACGGACTGTCAGGTTCTTTTTCTGTTCCACGACGTCTTTCTCCACAGTATTCGCAGAGTTCATCCTCCGAAACTGTTGTTTTCTCTCCACGGGAAACTGTCTGAGGATTGTATCCTTCTACCTGAAGATTTTCAAGTCCGTCAGTAAGGCTTTCTGCCTCCTGCTTTGCTTTTGCAAGTTCTTCCTTGAAAACCTTTGCAAGTTCTTCCATTTCATCATGGATATTTTCTGCATCATTAGGAGATGCACCTGAAAGCTTTTCTTTATTTTCGTCCAAGGTTATTCCTCCTTAGGTTTATTGTTTGCTTATTCATTAGCTCCGCAGCACTTCTTGTACTTCTTACCACTTCCGCAAGGACATGGGTCATTTCTGCCGACTTTTTGTCCTTTTTTAACCGGCTGTTTTTTGTCTGTTCCGTCAGAAGCACCACTTGTTGCAGTAATCTTTGCTGCCTGTTCACGCTTAACATCCTCTTCACTTCTTATACGGAAAAGAGTAAGTGTTGTAACTGTACCTTCACGAATAAGTGATGTCATTTCGTCGAACATATCATAACTTTCCATTCTGAATGCAACAACAGGGTCCTGCTGTGCATAAGAACGAAGATAAATGCCTCGTTTAAGTTCATCCATAGCATCAAGGTGGTCCATCCAACGCTGGTCAACATTATGAAGAAGAACTTTACGCTCAAGCTCTGACATAAGTGCTTCACCGTATTCAGTATACTTTGCCTTATAGATATCCATAGCCTTGTTGTAGAAGTATTCTTTGTATTCAGCGTTTGTATCAAACTTTGTTTCAAGTCCTTCTTCACTGAGGTAATTCAATTTCTTAATAAGACCTGTTCTGTTCCAATCATCAGGTGACTGTGATGCAGGACAATAGAAATCAACCATTTCAGCAAAATATCCGTCGAACATCTTGAGAATTGCACCGTGAATATCGTATCCGTCAAGCACCTGATTACGCTGCTCATAAATCTTCTTTCTCTGTTCATTCATAACATCGTCAAATTTAAGAACATTACGACGAGCTGCAAAGTGATTACTTTCAACCTTTTTCTGTGCATTTTCAATTGTTCCTGTAAAGATTTTTGCTTCAATCGGAAGTTCTTCAGCACCTGGGAATGCATCAATAATATTATAAAAACGGTCACCTGCAAACAAACGAAGTAATTCGTCTTCTGCTGAAAGATAGAACTTACTGCGACCTGGGTCACCCTGACGACCTGCACGACCACGGAGCTGATTATCAATTCTTCGTGATTCATGACGCTCTGTACCGATAATAAACAAGCCACCTGCTTCACGAACTTTTTGTGCCTCATCCCTTAACATATCCTTATATTTCTGTTCGAGTTCACGATATGTTTTTCGAGCTTCTATAATATCTGTATTGTCAGTTTCAGCAAAGCCTGTTGCCTCTGCAATAAGCTCATCAGAATATTCCATTCTTCTCATTTCAGCACGAGCCATATATTCAGGGTTACCACCAAGGATAATGTCAGTACCACGACCTGCCATATTTGTGGCAATTGTAACAGCACCGAGAGCACCTGCCTGAGCAATAATCTCAGCTTCTTTTTCATGGTATTTAGCATTGAGAACATTATGCTTGATACCTGCTTTGCGAAGAGCCTTACTTAAAAGTTCACTCTTTTCGATATTTGTTGTACCGACAAGTACAGGCTGACCAATCTTATTACACTCTAAAATTTGCTCAATAATAGCCTTGTACTTAATTAACTCTGTCTTATAAAGAACATCTTCCTCATCTTTACGAATCATTGGCTTATTTGTAGGGATTTCAATAACGTCAAGAGAGTAAATCTCCTGAAATTCTCCACTTTCAGTCATAGCAGTACCTGTCATACCTGAAAGCTTTGTATATTGACGGAAATAGTTCTGGAATGTAATTGTAGCAAGTGTTTTTGATTCACGCTCAACCTTTACATTTTCTTTTGCTTCAATTGCCTGATGAAGACCGTCTGAGTAACGGCGACCAATCATAATACGACCTGTGAATTCGTCAACAATCAATACCTGACCGTCTTTAACTACATAGTCAACGTCGCATTTCATAACACCGATTGCCTTGATTGCAAGGTCAATATGGTGCTGAAGTGTAAGGTTTTCAACATCTGCAAGATTTTCAACACCAAATGCTTTTTCTGCCTTTTTGATACCTGTTTTTGTAAGAGATGCTGTTTTACCTTTTTCGTCAACAACATAGTCATATTCATCCGGAACCATATTTTCGATTCCCTGCTTTGCATCAACTTCCTTAACCTTATACATTTTAAGTCGTTTTGCAAATTCATTGGCAACCTTATAAAGCTCGTTAGACTTATCACCCATACCTGAAATGATAAGTGGAGTTCTTGCTTCGTCAATAAGAATTGAGTCAACTTCGTCAACGATTGCAAAGTGATGACCACGCTGAACTCTCTGTTCTGCATAGATAACCATATTATCACGAAGATAGTCAAAGCCCATCTCATTGTTTGTACCGTAAGTGATGTCACAGGCATAAGCAGCTCGTCTTTGTTCACCGTCAAGGTCGTGAACGATAAGACCTACTGTAAGTCCCATAAATCTGTAAAGCTTACCCATCCATTCAGAGTCACGACGAGCAAGGTAGTCATTGACAGTAACAATGTGAACACCTTTACCTGCAAGAGCATTAAGATATGCAGGAAGTGTTGCAACAAGAGTTTTACCTTCACCTGTTCTCATTTCAGCAATTCGACCTTGGTGAAGAACGATACCACCGATAATCTGCACAGGGAAATGACGCATATTAAGAACACGAGCAGATGCCTCACGACAAGCAGCAAATGCTTCAGGGAGAATATCGTCAAGTGTTTCACCATTTTTAAGTCTTTCTTTAAATTCAGGAGTTTTTGCCTGAAGTTGGGCATCCGTTAAATTCTTATACTCTTCTTCAAGGGCAAGAACCTGTTTTTGAATAGGAATTATTCTCTTGATTTCTCTTGATGAATAATCACCAAAAATCTTTTTAAATAACGACATTTTTATATCTATCCTTTCAGAATATTGCACTTTTAGGCAGGGTTTTGTCTAATTTTGGTATTTGCCTAAACCAACCCATTATATATTGGTAACATTATAACATATCTTTCAGAAAAAATCATTAACTTTTTGTGAAATTTTTATGTTTTTTCCTTGATTTGACACAAAATTTTTGGTATTCTTAATATGTATATAAATTTCTAAATTTACTTACAGTAAAAAATTAATCAAGGAGGAGTTAAAATGACTGATGCAAGAACATTAGCTTACATAAATATGTATGCTGTTCTGGGCACATTGGAAAATCTTTGCGAGCTTGACAGCAAGGCTAAGGAAATTCTCTCAACAATCGAGAAACCTGTTTCATTGGCTTTTGATGTTAAGGATGGCCCAAGTGCTACGCTCACTTTTTCTTCAAAAGGATGCCGTATGGATGATGGCGTCAACAGCAAGTGTGATATTAAGATTCCTGTATCTTCTTGCGACAAATTCAATAAAATTATCGACGGTGTTGTAACACCAATCCCTACAAAAGGTCTTACAAAAGTAAGTTTCCTTTTGAAAACTTTCACAGCTCTTACCGACAGACTTACAGAAGTTATGAGACCTACACCAGAGGCTTTGAAAGACCCTGATTTCTTCCGTCTTAACACTCTCTGCACATTCTATACAGTTTCAGTTGCTATTTCACAGATTGGTAATCAGGATGCTATCGGTAAATTCAGTGCTTCAAACATTGTTGACGGTGACATTCAGCTTGGCATTAAGGATACAGTTTACGCTACTATCCGTGTTAAGAATAATCACCTTATCACAATCAAGCAGGCTTCTGAAAAGCCAAGAGCAATTATGGAATTCTGCGACATTGAACTTGCAAATGCACTTTTCGCAGGTACAGTAAACTCTATTGACCATGTGGGCAACGGTAACATTGTTATCCGTGGTCTTATCTCAATGGTTGATAATGTAAACCGTATCCTTGACAGAGTTGCATTATACTTAGCATAAGGAGGACACTGAAATGAGTAAATTTCCAACATACGATACCACAAAAAGCCGTGAAATGTTTCAGCGCGCTACAAAGGTTATTCCATCAGGTATTTACGGCCATTTAGGTCCTGCTGAAGGTCAGTGGATTCCTGTTAACAGATGGCCATCTTTCTCAGAAAAAGCACAGGGTTCATACTTCTGGGACGTTGACGGCAACAAATACATCGACTATATGTGTGCATACGGTCCTAACGTTCTCGGTTACAATGACCCTGATGTTGACGCTGCTGCTCTTGCACAGTTAAAGCTTGGTAACTGTACAACTGCTCCTGCAAAGGTTATGGTTGAATGTGCTGAAACACTTGTTGATACAGTAGCAAGTGCTGACTGGGCATTCTTCTGCAAAAACGGTTCTGATACAACAACTCTTGCAACAATGGCAGCAAGAGCACATACACATAAGAAAAAGATTATTTTCTTAAAATACTATTATCATGGAGATTTCCCATGGGCACAGAAAATCGACTACCCTGGCATTACTCCTGAAGACGTTGCAAACAATGTTATCGTTCCTTGGTTTGACCTTGATGCTCTTCAGAAAGCATATGATGATAACAATGGTGATATCGCAGGTCTTATTGCACAGCCTTATGACCACGGTAACTTTAAAGATAACGAAGTTGCTTCAAAAGAATATTGGCAGGCAGTCCGTAAATGGTGTGACGACCACGGCGTAGTTCTCATTATCGACGACGTTCGTGCAGGCTTCCGTCTTGACCTTGCAGGTTCTGACCATTATTATGGCTTCAAAGCAGACCTTATCTGTTTCTGTAAGGCTCTTGCAAACGGTTACAATATGTCAGCACTTTGTGGTGGCGAACACATGAAAGCTACTGTTTCAGGTATTACATACACAGGTTCGTATTGGCTCAGTGGTGTTCCATTTGCAGCTTGTATCGCTTGTATCAACAAGATGAAGGCTCTTGACACACCAACAATGTTCCGTCGTCTTGGTAAAATGGTTACTGATGGCTTTAAGGCAGCAGGTGCTGAGCACGGCTTTGACCTCAGAGTTTCAGGTGAACCTGCACTCTTCTACTTAAGAATAGCAAATGATGACAACCTTATGCTCCATCAGGAATGGGTTGCAGAATGTGTTAATCGTGGTTTGTTTATCACATCTCACCACAACCACTTCATCAACGCTTCTCTTACTGAAGAAGACATTAAGAAGTCAATTGAAATTGCAGAAGATGCATTCTCAGTTGTAGCAAAGAATCATCCTGAACTCAGAGGATAATTATGTAAATCATAGCAAAGTGGGGACTTTGCTTTAAATAAATTTTCTTGGAGGGAAAATTATGGCTAATTTATCAAAAGCAGAATGGCTTGCACTCGAAAAGAAAGCCCTTGAGCTCCGTAAACTCTGCGTACAGACAACTGTATGGGCAGGTAGCGGACATTTCGGTGGCGGTATGAGTGTTATGGACCTTCTCACAGTTCTTTATCACAAATATCTCAACATTAAGGTTGAAGACCCAAAATGGGATGACCGTGACAGATTTATTCTTTCAAAGGGTCACGCAGCAATCGCTTATGCTCCTGTTCTTTGCGACAAGGGCTTTAACGATGTTGAAATGCTTAAATCATTCAACCTTTCAGGTTCAAAAATGGGTATGCACCTTGACTCAAACAAAGTTGTTGGCGTTGACGCTTCAACAGGCTCTCTCGGTCACGGCCCATCAATCGCAGCAGGTACAGCACTTGCAGCAAGACTCATGAACAAGGATTTCCTTACTTATGTAGTTACTGGTGACGGTGAGCTTGGTGAAGGCTCATGTTGGGAAGGCTTTATGACAATGAATCACTATAACCTTTCTAACTGTATCGTATTTATCGACCGTAACCACAATATGATTGACGGTAACACAGAAGATGTTATGAAGCTTGAACCACTTGCTGACAAGATGACAGCATTCGGCTTTAACACAATCGTTGTTGACGGTAACAATATCGGTGAGCTTTGTGATGCAATCGATGTTGCTATTGAAAGAGCAAAGACACCACAGGCTCCTACTTGTATTCTTATGGATACAAAGAAGGGCGCTGGTATCAAGTCAATTGAAGGCGACTACACATGGCACTATGGTGCTATTGACGATGCAATGTTTGAAAAGTTCAATAAAGAACTTGACAGTGACTATGCAGCAAGAGTTGCAAGAGCAGAAAAGGAGGGTAAATAATTATGGCAGGCGGATTTGTTTATACAGCAGTTGACCAGACTGCACTTTCTACAGCTGAAATTTACGGTAAGGCACTTGCCGACATTATTTTAAAGGACCCTAAGGTTGTTGCTATCACAGCTGACCTTGCAAAATCAACAAAGCTTGGTGACGTTTTAAAGGTTTGTCCTGAAAGAGTTATCAACGTTGGTATCGCAGAACAGGATATGTTCGGTGTTGCAGCAGGTATGGCAAGAGCAGGTATGATTCCATTCCTTTCAGGTTTCTCTGCTTTCACATCAATGCGTGCTTGTGACCAGCTTCACACAGACATCTGCTATCAGAATGTAAATGCAAAGATTATTGCTACTCATTCAGGTACATCATTCGGTCAGGCAGGTTCAACTCACCATGCTATTACTGACCTTGCTATTACAAGAGCAATGCCAAATCTTACAGTTATCGTTCCTGCTGACGGTTTTGAAACAGCAAACGCAGTTAACGCTGCTTATGATAACTTCGGACCATATTACATCCGTATCAACCGTGGTTTTGACCGTGTTCTTTATGAAAATCAGGATTACGGCTTTGAGGTTGGTAAGGCTGTTGAAATCTGTGAAGGTACAGATATTACAGTTATCGCTTGCGGTTCTTGCGTATTCCAGGCAAAGCAGGCTGCTGAATTCCTTAAGAATGCTGACGGACTTTCAGTTCGTGTTCTTAATATGCATACAATCAGCCCAATCGACGTTGAGGCTATTCAGAAGGCTATTTCTGACACAAGAAGAATTATCACAGTTGAAGACCATCTCGTAACAGGCGGTCTTGGTTCAGCAGTTGCTGAAGTTATGGCTCAGTACGGTAAGGGCTGTGCATTCAAGATGCTCGGTCATAAGGGCTTTGCTATGATTGGTCTTCAGGAAGATATTATGGCTGATGCAGGTATTGACGCTAACGGCATCATCGCTGCAGTTCGTGAAACAATGAACGCAGACTTTGAAGAAGACGACAACTGGGACGACGAAGTTTAATTCTTAATCGTTCAGAAAGAGAGTTGATAATATGCACGAACAAAATGAACTTTATGCATCAAAAATATTTTTCAATGCTGCATTACCTCTTTTGAAGGTTATCGCAAATGATGTTCCTTCACTTAAGGCACAGTTTGATAAGGTGACTGCTGTACTTCAGGTCAGTGCACTTGACCCTGAAGCTCCTGCAGGAAAATACGCTACTCACTTCATCATCACTGAAGGTGAATGGGAAACAAAGCTTGATGCTGTATATGAAAATCCTGATGTTGAGCTTGAGTTTAAGAATATTGAAGCAATGAACGCTTTCTTCAAGGGCAAAATCGGTCCTGCAACACTTCCTAAGATGAAGGGTGTTGTTAAGCATTTCGGTGCTTTCAAGGCTATGCTTATGACACTTCTTAAGCTTTCAGCACTCACAGGTGCTACTGAAGCTCCAAAGGACGAGGAAACACAGGTACTTATGGTTAAGTGCTTCTTCTATCTCCTTTCAAGCGGTATCAGTCAGCTTAACAAAATGGGTCATACTGAAATCAAGGATTGGACAACAAAGAGTCCTGACCGTGTTTACGCTTTCGCAGTTGACGGTCATCCTGAGGTTTCTGCATTTATCCGTATTAAAGCAGGTAAATCCCGTGCAGGTCGTGGCGAATACAAGAGAGCAATGCCTTTCTTTACACTTCGTTTTGACTGCCTTACATCAGCACTTGGTATCCTTTTAAGCACAGACGATATGCTTGAGGCTACAAAGGCAGGTCGTCTTATTATGGACGGTGGTCCTGAATTCGGTGCACAGCTCGGCGGATTTATGCTTGAAGTTGGCGCATTGGCAAAATAAAATATTGCACATAACAAAAGCTCGGTGTCACAACCGAGCTTTTTGTGTTATATACAATTGTTTTAGATGTCATTCTGAGGAGTGTAACGACGAAGAATCTCTATCCATAATCATATTTGAGATTCTTCACTTCGTTCAGAATGACAAGCATATTTTTGCTTTCTCAAATTTTTAATGCTTAAAGTTATTCCTATCAGTGTCGCACCTATTCCTGCATTTAAAAACAAATTAATCACTACATACAATAGTTGAGAAAATTCACCTATTATTATCGTGCCACCAGATTCCATAATTCTGAATTCCCATTCCGTAAGTCCTGAATAGAAACACCACCAAATTCCTATCACATATAATATATCGTATATAATACTACCAACTATAATTAATATCGATTGCAGTTTTGAAATGCTTATGTTTTCACAGTTAAATGATTTATAAGTAATAAATGCCATAAAGACAAGCAATACAGCCGAAATAATATGTGACATATAATATTGAAGAAAGACATTTATTCCCGATTGAAAAAACATGTATATTAGCCATACAGTATAAACTTTCACATTCTTTATCTCTTTTATGAACATTATACCTGACAACACTAACGGTAGTGAAAAGAATATACCGAAGGGAATAATCGAACTTAAAATTGCTATTCCTATTAAACCCCATCCTATCTTTTGATTTTTCGATAACCTTGCAATTATATCATTTATGTTATTAGGAACTTTTTCTTCTCTTTTTTCTCTGCCTGTCAACTCGTCAAGTGAAATTTCAAAAATGTCACATATTTTAATAAGCTTATCCAAATCAGGTACGGCTGTATTATTTTCCCATTTTGAAACTGACTGACGTGACACATCCAGTTTATCTGCCAAATCACCTTGGGACAAATTCTTGTCTGTCCTCAACTGATAAATCTTTTCACCTAAATTCATCATATTCCCTCCTTTTCTGATTAAATCTTAACATAAAACTCTTATAAAATCCACCAACTTACCTTTAAAATTTAGCAACTGACGGTTGCACACGTAAAATTCAATAAAATTTTCATCTTAAGGTATTCAAATTATAATTTGTCGGGATGATTATAAGTGCAAAATGCAAAGCGCAAAGCGCAAAATGTCGGAACTGCGTTGCGATTATTAATTACGAATTCCGAATAACGCATTACGAATTATCCCAATAAACTCCAATTTATAAATACCTCTGTTTTAACACGCTCTAAAACACTTATTGTCTATATCGTTGTTTTATGGTATAATGCAACAGAAATTATTTGAAAGGTGAAATCTTTATATGAACACAAAAAGACGAATAGATTTCACAATTGAAGAAAATTACAACGGTAAAAAGGTCCTTGACTTCCTTAAAAATCAAGCAAAAGCATCTGCACGACTTATTACAAAGCTAAAGCACGATTATGACGGAATTATGATTAATAATATCCACGCACGCACCATTGACCTTTTGAAAACGGGTGATATTCTGTCAATCACTTTGCCCATTGATAAGGAAGAACAAACATCTGCTGTTGAGCCCTTACCATATCCCTTAAAGGTTTTTTATGAAGATGAGGATTTCCTTATTATTGACAAGCCTGCAGGACTTCCTTTGCATCCGTCACACAATCATCAGGGCGATACTCTTGCAAATGCTGTGGCATACCACCTTGAAAAACAGGGAAAGGCATCAGTTTTCCGTTCAATCGGTCGTCTTGACCGAGGTACATCAGGAATTGTAGTCTGTGGACTCAACAAATTTGTTACGGGCATACTTAACGGAAAAATCTATAAGGAATATATGGCTGTCTGTGACGGAATTTATGAAGGCGAAGGCGTTATTGACAGACCAATTTATCGTCCTGACCCTATAAAGACTTATCGTACTGTTGATGAACGTGGTGAAACTGCAATTACTGAATGGAAAGCTCTTTCACACCACGACGGTAAAACTCTTTTACGTATTCATCTGCTGACAGGCAGAACACATCAGATAAGAGTTCATTTTTCCTCTCTTGGTACTCCACTTGTGGGCGATACAATGTACGGAACACCACGAGAAGATATCTCTCGTCAGGCTTTACATTGTTGTTACTGCAAATTCATTCATCCGGTTACAAAGGAATTAATCGAAATTGAATCTCCATTACCGGAAGATATTGCACAGTTTGTCAAATAACTCCTACTTGATAAACAGCTGTAAATATGGTAAAATGATTACAAATCAGTTACATCTTTGTAGCTGACTTTGAGGGTGATTAAATGAGTGAAATAAAGGATTATGTAGTTTATCCTGATGACATCAATATATATGTTCCACCTACAATGCCTGAAAAGCAAAACAAGTTTTATAAAAATTTAGTTTTTGTGCTTTGCTCGGTTATTTCAAAAGTTGCTATCCGTGCAGGTAGCACTATTGAAAAGGTAAATATGGATGGTTTAAAACCACCATATATGGTTCTTTCCAATCACACACAATTTGCCGATTTTCTTGTAAGTTTCAGGGCAACTCGTCCATACAACTTCAACAATATTGCAACTCTTGACGGCTTTGTTGGTATGGCAAAGATAATGGAAAAACTTGGATGTGCTTGTCATCGAAAATTTACAACTGATATAAGTCTTGTACGTTCCGTTCACAAGGTTCTTCATGATTACGGGGATATTCTCTATATGTATCCTGAAGCAAGATATACAAATGTGGGTACAACATCAATTATTCCTGATGTTGTGGCAAAGCTTGTGAAAAAGAACAAGGTGCCGTTGGTTACTATGATTCACCATGGCAACTATCTCAATGCTCCTTTCTGGGATTTCCGTCAATACAGAAAAGTTCCTTTCCATGCTACTATGAAGCAGGTTCTTACTGCAGAACAAATTGCAGAAATGTCTGTTGAAGAAATTAATGAAGTAATTCAGCGTGAAATGTATTACGATGATTACAAGTGGCAGAAAGAAAATAATATCAGAATTACAGAAGATTTCCGTGCTGATGGCCTTAATAAAATTCTCTATCAGTGTCCACACTGTATGACAGAAGGAAAAATGATTGGTAAGGGAATTTACCTGACTTGTGAAGCATGCGGAAAGAAATGGGAAATGACCGAACTTGGTGAAATGAAAGCACTCGATGGTGAAACCGAATTTTCACACATTCCTGATTGGTATGAATGGGAACGAGCAAATGTCCGTAAAGAGCTTCTTGACGGTACATATAAATTTGAGGATAATGTTCATATTCATTCTTTACCGGGAATTGAATTCATTGACTTAGGCGAAGGCAAAGTTACTCACGACCTTGAAAATGGCTTTATAGTTACAGGTCATTATAACGGACACGACTTCAGAATCCAGCGCGCAACAAAATCACTCTTTACTTTGCACACAGAATTTTTATATAAGAAACTTGACAAAACTGATAATTTTGATGTTTCTGTTAAGGATGATTCATTCTACTGCATTCCTTCTAAAAAGGATGTAGTTTTAAAGCTTATGTTTGCAACAGAAGAGGCTTATAAAATCCTTAAGGAACAATCAAAAACTTAAGAGGATTATGAACAAAAACAACACAACCTTTGCAGAAGAAATATGCTATCCGGATAATGTCAAAAAATACGACTTATCTAAACCACCTGTTAAACAGACGAAGAATATTGTAAGACTTACCCATCTGTTTTCAAGTGTGTTGCTTCCACTTCTGCGAAAAGGACACAAAATTGAAAAAGTCAATATGGATGGCTTAAAACCACCATATCTTCTTCTCTCAAACCATATGCAGTTTATGGACTTTGCAGTTCTTTTTGACGCCACTTATCCTGAAAAGGTTAATCTGGTTGCTGCAAATCATGTGTACTATAAAGACTATGCTTTATTGGAGAAAATTGGTTGTATGTGCACAAGGAAATTCATTACTGATTTAGGCCTTGTGAGAAATTGTCACCGAGTGTTGCAGGACTACGGTGATATTTTCGCTATGTTCCCTGAAGCGAGATATTCCCCTGACGGAACACAATCTGTCTTGCCACCTGCTATCGGAAAACTTGCAAAAAAGAACAAAGTTCCCGTTGTTATATTGTTAAATCACGGAAACTTTTTAAATCAACCATTCTGGTCACATTACAAATTCAGAAAAGTACCTTTTTATGCGACAATGAAACAGGTAATTTCAGCTGAAGATATTGAAAAATTAAGTGTTGATGAGATAAACAAAATTATCGAAAAAGAATTTCAGTATGATGATTATAAGTGGCAAAAAGATAATAACATCCGTATTACTGAAAAATATCGTGCTGACGGATTGCACAGAATTCTTTATCAATGCCCTCATTGTATGACAGAAGGCAAAATGATGAGTAAGGGAATTCGTCTAACTTGTGAGCATTGTAAAAAGCAATGGGAAATGACTGAACTTGGCGAACTCAAAGCACTTGGTGGTGAAACCGAGTTTTCACATATTCCTGATTGGTATAAATGGCAACGAGAAAATATCCGTAAAGAACTTCTTAACGGAAGTTATGAGTATTCTGACGAGATTAAGGTATATGGTTTTCCGGGAATTACAAAATATATCAATCTTGGAATGGCAAAAGTTACTCACGACCTTGAAAATGGTTTTGTGCTGACCGGAAGCTATAATGGTCAGGATTACAGAATTCAAAAGACTGCATCTTCACTTTACAGTCTGCATATTGAATATCAATTCAGCCATCTTAAAAGCGTTGACTGTTTCGAACTACCCACAAAGCATGATTCAATTTACTGTATCCCAACGGAAAAATATATTGTTACAAAACTTGCTCTCGCAACAGAAGAAGCATATAAAATTGCAAAAGAAAACGGTAGAGATTAATTTCTCTACCGTTATTTTTTTCGATATATTAAAAAATCAAAGTGGATTTCGGTCGTAAATCCATTATTTTTTATAATTTTTTCCTCTGCACCTAATTCAGTTTTAAAATAATATGGTGTCATTTTGAAAAGATTTACACCCATTTCACCATTTACTGTAATTTCTCTTTGTACAGAAACTCTGTCAACAAATTCAAAGCCATCATATTCCGTATGCTTTTCTTCATTCTCATAAGTATTTTCATAAAGAAGTTCTTTTAGTCCCATGAGATGTCTTTTCCCGGGTACGGCATAAATCATATAACCGTCTTTTTTGAGAATTCTTGACATCTCGCTTTCCACCATAGGTGCAAAAATATTTAATGCAAGGACAAAACAATTATCAGATAGTGGCATATCAAAGCAACTTCCGACAGCATAATTGTATTTTTTATATTTCCCTGCAGCATATCTTACTGCCTCTTTGGAAATATCAAACCCAAAAAGTTCATAATCACAACAAAGGTTATCAAGTTTTCCATCATAATAACCCTCGCCACAACCACAATCAGCAACAAACATGTTTTGTGACTTTGAAAAAAGAGAATTGATTATCTCGCATAATTTATCAGTAAAGCAATCATAATATCCACTTTCAAGAAATGCACGACGAGATAACACCATATCCTTTGAGTCACCCGGATTATCGGAATGCTTTTTATTTACGGGTAACAAGTTCACATATCCTTGTTTTGCAATATCAAATGAATGATTATTTTCACATTGATATGTTTTTCTGTCGATATTCAGTTTTGATTTACAAACAGGACAAATGAACATAATAATCACCTATAAAACAGCGGTAGAGATATTTTCTCCACCGCCATATTTTTATTTTGCAACGATATTTACAAGTTTACCCTTAACATAGATTTCCTTGATAATGTTTTTGCCATCAAGTTCTGCTGCAACTTTTTCGTCAGCTTTAGCCAAAGCTATAACATCTGCCTGTTCAATATCAGCAGGAACGTTGAGCTTTGCACGGATTTTACCGTTAATCTGAACAACGATTTCAATTGTTTCATCAACGCATTTTGCTTCATCATAAGTTGGCCATTCACCGTCTGCAGCTATCATCTTACCGTAGCCACATGTTTCCCACATTTCTTCTGTAACATGAGGTGCAAATGGATTAACAAGGAAAAGAAGTGCTTTAAGTTCTGCCTTATTGATTGAACCCTTTGTATAAATTGCATTGAGAAGTGTCATAAGTGCTGCAATTGCAGTATTATACTTAAGAGTTTCAATATCTTCTGTAACTTTCTTGATTGTCTTATGGAATGATGATGAGAGTTCCTTTGAGAATTCATCACCGTCAACGAGAATTTCCTGTAAATTCCAGATTCTGTCAACAAATCTCTTACAACCCTTAACTGAATTTTCTGACCAAGGAGCAGCCTGCTCATAGTCACCCATAAAGAGTACATAAGTACGAAGAACGTCTGCACCAAACACATCAACAACCTCGTTAGGGTCAATAACATTACCACGGGATTTACTCATTTTTACACCGTCAGGTCCGAGAATAAGTCCCTGTGCTGTTCTCTTTGCATAAGGCTCTGCACAAGGTACTGCACCGATGTCATAAAGGAACTTATGCCAGAAACGAGAATAGATAAGATGACGAGTAACGTGTTCCATACCACCATTGTACCAGTCAACAGGCATCCAGTAGTTAAGCTTATCCATATCAGCAAGTGCATCAT
This sequence comes from Candidatus Fimenecus sp., assembly GCA_045593555.1. GTDB lineage: Bacteria > Bacillota > Clostridia > Oscillospirales > Acutalibacteraceae > Fimenecus. Next base: position 33,021 of record JAZNWU010000033.1, read on the forward strand.
CATTATGTGGGTCAATATATCTTAAGAAATACCAAGATGAACCTGCCCACTGTGGCATTGTATCAGTTTCTCTCTTTGCGTCGCCACCACATTTCGGACACTTGCAATTTACATAAGACTCAATTTTTGCAAGAGGACTTTCACCGTCTGTACCTGGTTCAAAGTTTTCAACCTCAGGAAGTCTTAACGGAAGCTCTTCATAAGGAACTGCAACCATACCGCACTTGTCACAATGTACAATCGGAATTGGTTCACCCCAATAACGCTGACGGTTGAATGCCCAGTCCTTCATCTTGTACTGAACGCCGCCTTCACCGATGCCCTTTTCCTGTAAGAAATCAATCATTTTTGCAATTGAATCCTTCTTGTTATCAATACCGTTGAGGAAATCAGAGTTGACCATTTCACCGTCGCCTGCATATGCAGCTTCGTCGATATTACCGCCCTTGATAACCTCGATAATGTCAATACCGAATTTCTTTGCGAAATCGTAGTCACGGTCATCGTGAGCAGGCACAGCCATAATAGCTCCTGTACCATAACCCATCATAACATAGTCAGATATGTAAATCGGAATATCCTTACCGTTTACAGGATTCTTTGCAGTAATTCCTGCAATCTTAACACCTGTCTTATCTTTTACCAGCTGTGTACGCTCAAATTCTGTCTTCTTTGCACACTCTGTACGATATGCAAGAATTTCATCCATATTAGAAATCTTATCAGCATACTTGTCGATAATTGGATGTTCAGGAGCCATAACCATAAATGTTACACCGAAAAGAGTGTCAGGACGAGTTGTGTAAATCTTCAATTCTTCAGGAATTTCGTTAAGGTTAAAGTTTACGAAAGCACCTCTTGACTTACCAATCCAGTTAACCTGCTGAAGCTTGATGTTTGGAAGATAATCCACATCCTGAAGTCCCTCAAGGAGCTTGTCAGCATACTCTGTAATTCTTAAGTACCAAACGTCCTTTGATTTCTGAACAACATCACTGTGACAGATATCACACTTGCCACCCTGTGAATCTTCATTTGAAAGAACAACTTTACAAGATGGACAATAGTTAACAAGAGTCTTGTCACGGAATGCAAGTCCGTTTTCGAACATTTTAAGGAAAATCCACTGTGTCCACTTATAGTATTTATCGTCAGTTGTATCAACGACTCTTGAATAGTCGAATGAGAAACCAACTCTCTTTAACTGACTTGTGAACTTTTCAATGTTCATATCAGTTACTTTTCTTGGGTGGATACCTGTTTTAATCGCATAGTTTTCTGTTGGAAGACCATAAGCGTCAAAACCGATTGGGAACAATACATTGTAACCCTGAAGTCTTCTTTTTCTTGATACTACTTCAAGACCTGAATATGCCTTGATGTGACCAACGTGCATACCTGCACCTGATGGATAAGGGAATTCAACAAGACCATAGAATTTTGGCTTTTCAGAATTATCCTGTGCCTCAAAAACCTTTGCTTCTTCCCATTTCTGTTGCCACTTTTGTTCGGTAGCTTTAAAATCGTAATTCATATATATAACCTTCTTTATGATTAATCTTCTGTGATAATAGTGCTGATGTCGTACTCTTTTGCATCACCCCAAAGATGTTCAAGACTATATAACTCTCTCTGGTCAGGTGTGAAAAGATGAACAACAACTGTGCCATAGTCAAGGAGAATCCAACCTGTTGATTTACCCTCAACATTTCTTGGCTCAACACCCTGTTTTGTAAGTGCATCCTGAACTTCGTCAGAAAGAGCACGAATGTGAGTGCCTGAAGTACCTGTTGCAATTACGAAGTAATCAGCAACTGAAGTAAGTTCTGTTATCTCAAGTGATTTTATATTAGTTGCCTTCTTGCTGTCAAGAGTAGCAACTACATTTTTCATAAGTTCTGTTCTTTCCATTTATCTTATCCTTTCTGCATAATAGTTATACGCTTTTACTGTATCAGTATGAATAAGCTTATATTTTTTTGCATTATCCTCTATTGTAAAGGATAACCCTCGAAGTAGTGTTTTATCTAGATTTTCTTCTGCCAATTGACGGACTTCATCTACATCGGGATATTCTCTGTCCTCCGACACCAAATCAGCAACATAAATTATTTTTTCAAAAAGCGACATATCCTCTTTGCCTGTTGTATGCCAACGAACTGCTGAAAGCACTTCTTCATCAGTTACACCAAGGTTTTTTCTCAAGTAAACCTCACCAGCTATTGCGTGTAAAGTAACTGTTATTGCTTTTTCATTTTCTGTAAGTGTTTGTCCGTCACTTTCAATTAACTGAAGCATTTCTTCCACAGACTCATTTTTCATAATATCATGAACAAGTCCTGTTGTATATGCCTTTTCGGGGTCAGCACCATATTTTTCTGCCAGATGCTTTGCTTTTTCAGCCACACAGATTGAATGATAAAGCCTTTTTGGAGTAAGTCGATTCTTGATTATTTCAAAAAATTCAGCGTTTCTTTCCGTAACCATATAACTTGTTTTGCTCCATATATTCAATAATTTCAGGGTCAACAAGTCCGTAAAGACTCTTTTCCATCTTTATTCTTTCCCTGATTTCGCTTGAACTTACCTCATAAGCATCAAGAAGTGAAATATGTACACTCTTTGCATCAAGTTCAGGCATATAAATACCCAACTGTTCAAATGCATAAGCACGAAGCTTCTGAATATTTTCATCATTATCACGGGATGCAACACAAATTTTGCATTTTTCGAGCAATTCCTTGTGCTTATACCACTTATGGAAAATAAGGAACATATCAGAACCGATAATCAGATGAAGCTGGTCATTAGGATACTTTTTCATCAATTCATTAACTGTGAAAATTGTATAACTATCAGTATCTCTGTCCATTTCCATAGTGCTGATTTCGTATAATGGTTCGCTGAATGCAAGCTTACACATTGCTACTCTATGATGATTGTCTGCTAAATCATCACAACGCTTATGTGTAGGAATTTTATTCGGAATGACAATAACCTTATCAAGCTCTAATTCCGTTGCCATTCTTTCAACCATTCTTTTGTGTCCTTTATGAGGTGGATTGAATGTTCCGCCAAAAATACCTATTTTCATAATTATTTTTTGCCTTTCTTCTTTTCGTCCTTATGGAGTTCAGGATTATAACGATAGAATATCATACTACCGCCGATTACACCAACGCAATCGCTGTTTGTTGCTTCTGCGAGCTTCTGTGCAATAACCTTTGGTTTTTCAGGACTTGTTTCTAAAAGCACCTTGATTTTAATAAGCTCACGCGCCTTGAGTGCATCATCAGTCTGCTTTATGAGTGCATCTGAAATTCCGCCTTTGCCAACCTGAAATAATGCAGGTATTCCATTTGCCTGACTTCTCCAATATGCTCTTTCTTTACTTGTCATATTTTTCTCCTAAAAATTATTATCAATCTGTTTGTCATTCTGAGGAACGGAGTGACGAAGAATCTTTATGAGATTCTTCGCTACGCTCAGAATGACACGAATTCACTTTTTATAAATATTTTGGTAATTCTTCTACAAATTTGCGAAGTGCATTTCCACGGTGACTAACCTTGTCCTTTTCTTCTGCTGAAAGTTCACCGAAAGTCTTGTACCCTACAAGAAATATCGGGTCATAACCGAAACCACCGTTTCCGTGAACCTCGTGTGCGATAACACCCTCACATGTACCACGGACTGTAAAGCTTCTTCCGTCAGGGAAGCAACAACATACACAACTTACAAATCGTGCTGTTCTTTCCTCGTCAGGAACATCCTTCATAAGTCCTAAAAGCTTTTCGTTGTTTTTTGCATCGTTCCCATGTTCACCACCGAAACGAGCTGAATAAACTCCGGGGGCACCATCAAGGAAGTCAACCATAAGTCCTGAATCGTCTGCCACACAGACCATTCCACTTTCTTTACATCCGCTGTCTGCCTTTAAAAATGCATTTTCTTCAAATGTTTCTCCTGTTTCATCAACATCAGAGAGTGTTATTCCTGCCATTTCAGCAGTTAAAACATTTATACCAAGCGGAGCAAGAATTCTCTGTAACTCTGCTTGTTTTTTCATATTATGAGTTGCGATTAAAAAGTCCAAAGAATCCCCTTCTCTTCTTTTCTTTCTTTTCTTCCTGAGGCTCTTCTACCTCTTCTGTTGTTTCTATTTCTTCTTCCTGTTCGAGTCCTGTATCATCTGTTTCGGAATCTTCTTGAGTGTTTCCAGCGTCTTCAAGGGAGAGTTCTTCTTCTTGTAAAATATCTTCATTAAATTCTTCGAGTTCTTCTTTGTTCTCTTCAATAATTTCAATTTTAATGTCCTCCTCTTCCTTGTAATCTATCTTATCAAACAATCCGTCTGCAAATGCAGCAGGTTTGAATGGTTGTAAGTCATCAATCTGTTCACCGACACCGATAAACTTAACAGGAATTCCAAGTTCGTTCTTGATAGCCAATACAACACCACCACGAGCAGTACCATCGAGTTTTGTAAGAACGATACCTGTGATTTCTGCAACTGACTGGAATTCACGAGCCTGATTAACTGCATTCTGTCCTGTTGTTGAGTCAAGCACTAACAAAACCTCACGGTCAGAGTATGGTAATTCACGGTCGATAACTCTGTAAATCTTATTAAGCTCGTCCATAAGATTTTTCTTGTTATGAAGTCGTCCCGCAGTATCGATAATGATAATCTCACTATCTCTTGCCTTTGCAGCACCGATTGTATCAAAAACAACTGCAGCAGGGTCAGCACCTTCTTTGTGTTTGATAATATCAACACCTGCTCTATCAGCCCAGATTTGAAGCTGGTCAATAGCAGCAGCACGGAAAGTATCGGCAGCACCAAGGATAACGCTCTTACCTTCTGCCTTATACATAGCAGCCATTTTACCGATTGTTGTTGTCTTACCAACACCGTTTACACCGATAACAAGGATAATTGACGGAACTGTGATAAGTCCCATATCCTCACCACCATAAAGCATTTCGGAAATAATCTCCTTAATCTTCTGACGGACTTCATTTGCATCCTTTATTTTACCTTTTTCTGCTTCTTCACGAAGTTTTTCTGTAATTTCAACGGCAGTTGTAACACCAACATCACCCATTACAAGAATCTCTTCAAGTTCAGTATAAAGGTCATCAGTAATTTCGTCGAAACTATCGAGCATATCGTCAATAGCTCCTGCCATTTTATTTCGTGTCTTTGTAAGACCAAAGTTAATTTTCTTAAAAATTCCCATAGATAATATCCTTTCCATAGAGAGAATTTTGCCTTCCCCTTGAGGGGAAGGGGGACCGCTTGCGGTGGATGAGGTGGAATTGGATTAACGGATACTTCGTATCCTACACCTCATCAGTCGCTCACGCGACAGCTTCTCCTCAAGGAGAAGCCATATTATTACGCCAAACCCAATTTACGAGCTAATTCTGCTGTTTTTAATTCAAGAATCTTTGATACGCCTTCCTCTTGCATTGTAACACCGTAGAGCATATCTGCCTCTTCCATTGTACCACGACGATGAGTAATAAGAATGAACTGTGTGTTCTTTGTCATTCTTCTTACATACTGTGCATAACGGACAACATTGACATCGTCAAGTGCTGCTTCAACCTCGTCGAAGATTACGAATGGTGCAGGAGTAACCTTAAGAATTGCAAAGAGGAGTGCAATAGCAGAAAGTCCCTTTTCACCACCTGAAAGCAGGTTAATATTCTGAACATTTTTGCCGGGTGGCTGAACCTTGATTTCAATGTCGCATTCAAGAACATTCATTTCATCCTCAAGGACAAGTTCTGCCTTACCACCACCAAAAAGTTCAACAAAAGTTTCACCGAAAGCAACATTGATTTTCTGAAACTGTTCACGGAACTGAACACTCATTTTTGTTGTCAAATCATCAATAAGTCGGATAAGCTCTGCCTTTGATTTTTCAACATCACCAATCTGCTCTGACATAAACTCATATCGTTCAGAAACTTCCTTATACTCATCAATAGCAGAAACATTAACTGAACCAAGACCACGAATCTCATTCTTTAATGCTGAAAGACGAGTTCTTGCTTCACCTACATTTTCAATAACAATTTCAAGAGCAATAGCCTCTCGTCTTGTCAACTGATATTCGTCATAGAGTTTTGAGTTATATTCCTCAAACTCATTAAGCATAGATGCTTTTCTTTCTTCAAGTCGGGCAAGTTCACCGCTGACTCTTTCTCTTTCGGAAGACTTTTCTTTTTCAAGATTACGAAGGTCAGTATTTTCTTTTTCAAGCTGTGCACGGGACTCAAGCAAATCGTCCACATCTGTTTTTGCATCGCCACATTGTTTACGAAGTTCATCGGCAGATGCTCTTAAGCTTTCAATATCCTTTGTAAGCCAGATATTTTTATTATTAAATGCTTCAATTTCCTTGTTAAGTTCTTCAAGACGGTCAGAGTGTGAACCTTTGAGAATATTAAGTCTGCGAATATTATCATCAGCAGATTCAATATCCTTTTCATAACCTAATATCTCGAGTCGGATTTGCTCTGCTTTTTGTGACAGTTCTTCACGGACAACTGCAAGGCTTTCTCTGTCGCCACTGACTGCTTCAAGGCTCTTTTCCTTATCTGCAATTTCTTTTGTAAGTTCTTCTACTTTTGTTTTTGCAGTTATACTGTCTTCATTTATTTTTTCAATTCTGTCGTTGAGTATTCTTTCTTCTTCAATCAGTTCACCAACGCCACCTGAAGAAGATTCATACTGCTGAACTGCAAGGTTATATTCACCTTCAAGTCGGATTTTTTCTTCATTAGCAGAAAGAATATCGCCCTCAATACCGTTAAGGTCAGCAACTGCAGAAGCCAAATCCTCTGAAATCATTTTTTCCTGAATAGAAAGAGAATCTTTCTTATCTTCAAGGTCTTTTACACTTGCACGAAGTTTATCTATTTCGTTACTTCTGCTGAGCATTCCGACACCCTGTGCTTTAGAACCACCTGTCATTGAACCACCGGCATTAATAACCTGTCCGTCAAGAGTAACGATTTTAAATCTGTTTTTATATTTCTTTGCCATTGAAATGGCAGAATCCATATCCTCACAAACAACAGTTTTACCGAGAAGATTTTCAATAATATCACGATATTTCTTGTCTGTTGTAACAAGTTCGGATGCAATATTTACATAGCCATAACAATCATCAAGGTCATCTTCATTAAGACTTCTTGACTTGATTGCAGTGAGTGGTAAGAATGTTGCACGTCCACCACGAGTTTCCTTAAGATATGCAATAGCCTTTTTTGCATCGTTTTCATTTTCAACAACAATATTTTGAATTGCAATACCAAGAGCAGTTTCAACTGCAACAGAATACTTATCCTTAACAGTTATAAGCTGTGAAAGTGGTCCGTGAATACCATTCAATGCACCACGTTTACTTTCTTTCATAACACTACGAACAGAACCCTGATATCCCTCCATATTCTTTTCAAGGTCATCAAGAATACGGATTCTTTCATTCTTACGGTCAATTTCACTCTGAAGAGTGCTGATTTCAGCCTTGATTTTTTCACTCTTTTCAGTACGTGTCTGTACCTTCATTCTGTAACCATCAACTGCATTTTTATATTCGTTGATTTTTTCATTACATTCATCAAGAACTTTTTTAGCATCATTTTTCTTTTCTTCAAGTGCCAGAACAGTTTCCTTACGGTTACCTAAAAGTTCATCTATTGCAGTAATTCTGACTTTGATTTCTTCAATCTGTGAGTTTGCAGTTTCGCTAATAATACGATTATCAGCAAGACTTACTGTAAGTAAAGATATTTCTTTTGCAAGGTCAGCAGCAACTGTTGCAAATTCATTATTTTCAACCTGAAGTTTTTCAATTTCTGCAATCTGTTCCTGAAGCTTCTTATTTGATTCTTCAAGACCCAGTTGTGATTTCTTTTTCTGTTCTTCAGTTTCATTAACCTGAGTATCAATGTCCAAATCATCCTGATTTGCTAACAACTTATCCTTCTCAAGTCTTTCGATAGATTCTTTGTTATGTAAAATTGAGTTTTCGTAAACTTTAGCCTGTGCCTCAAGTTCAGCAGCCTGCTCCTCAAAATGAGACGTTGATGAACGGACTTCTTCAATCTTAACATTGATTTCACGAGTTTTCTCGATAATATCGTTCATCTTCTGCTCAATTTCTTCAAGCTGACGCTGTGCATCTTTATACTGAACAGAAGCAATATCAATTTTTCTGTCTTGTTCTTTTAACTTTTCTTGTGTTTTTTCAATATTGTGAAGCCAGATACCGATTTCAAGATTTTTTCTTTCTTCAGCAAGCACCAAAAACTTCTGTGCCTTTTCGCTTTGAGTTTTCAAAGGTCCAACCCGACTTTCAAGTTCAGTTAAAATATCTCGGAGTCGAACAAGATTTTCTTCTGCATGTGAGAGCCTTTTTAGCGCATCGTGTCTTTTGTAACGGAAATGAGAAATGCCTGCTGCTTCTTCAAACATTTCTCGGCGTTCACCTGATTTTGAAGAAATAAGTTCAGCAATCTTACCCTGGCTGACCATTGAATAACCGTCACGACCAAGACCTGTATCCATAAAAAGTTCGTTGATGTCACGAAGTCTTACGTTTTCACCGTTGATTTTATATTCGCTGTCACCACTACGATAAAAACGACGAGTAATGCTCACTTCATCACTATCTTTGCCAAGTGTTCTGTCAGTATTGTCAAGGCAAAGTGTAACCTCCGCAAAGCCTGTTGCTTTACGGAACTTTGTACCACTGAAAATAACGTCTTCCATTTTTGAACCACGAAGACTCTTTGTTGACTGTTCGCCAAGAACCCAACGAACAGCGTCAGAGATATTACTCTTACCACTACCGTTAGGACCAACAACACCTGTAATTCCCTTATTAAATTGAAGTACTGTTTTTTCAGGACAGGACTTAAAACCCTGCATTGTTATTGATTTTAAAATCATTTATTTTCTACAACCTTAACTTCAAATTCTTCTAAATTTTCTTTACCCTTTATTATACAATGAAAACCTTGATTTTTCAATGCTTTTTCGTTTCTTTTCTGTTGTCCTTTTGCCTTACTTAATGCTTTTTCATTGACAAGAATATCGTATTTGCAGTTTTTGTCTTTTCCATCTAATTTTTCAAGTATTCTTTCAAGATAAATATGTCCTTCGCATAGCTCACGGAATGCAGGATGATAAGCACCACCTATCATATCACTTTCAACCGTTTCACTACTGTGAAGTCCTAATTTTATAACTTTTATATTATTCTTTTCAAACAATTGCAAAAGTTCAGCACAAAACGGCGCTGACTCCTCTGCTGACGGTGCTTTATATTCACCGGTTTCCTGCAAATAACCCAAATGAGTATTTTTAAGAACAACTGTGGGATAGATTCGTACTGTATCAGGCTTTAATTTTACAATTTCATTTGCAGTATATAAATCTTTTTGAAAATCACTTTTATAAAGCCCCGTCATCATTTGAAGACCTAACTCAAAACCATAATCTTTAATAAGTTTTGATGATTTTCTTACATCTTCTGCTGTATGGCCTCTGCGATTAGCAGAAAGCACATTATCATCCATACTCTGTGCACCTAATTCGATAGCAGTTACACCGTATTTTTTCAATATTTCAAGTATTTCCTTATCAATGCAATCAGGTCTTGTTGACACTCTGATTCCTGCGAATTCTTGAGTATCCAAAAAACACTTTGCGGCGGTTAAAAGAGAACACATATATTCTCTCTCAATCGCCGTAAAACTACCACCAAAAAATGCTATTTCAGTATTCTTCGGGTCAACATTATATTCAATTGCTGTTTCCACTGCTTTTCTCACATCTTCGAGAGTAGCAGGAACAGTTTGTCCGCTGATTGTCCTTTGATTACAGAAACTGCAGTCATTGGGACAACCCTTATGCGGAACGAAAATGCTTATATTCCCGTGGCTCATAATCCCATTAACTCCAAAGCAGATTTTGCAGCTTCCTGCTCTGCTTTTTTCTTACTTCTGCCGACACCTCTGCCGATTATATTGCTGTTCATATGAATTTCAACAATAAACTCTTTATCGTGGTCAGGTCCACTTTCACCAACAACAACATACTCGAATTTTTCAGTCGGATTCTGCTGTAAAACCTCCTGCAATGTACTTTTATAGTCTTTGAAAACAGGAGTTTCTTCTGATGATATCTCAATAAAAGGTAAAACAAATTCTTTTGCTTTTTCGATTCCACCATCAAGATAAATAGCAGCAATAAGTGCCTCAAAAGCATCAGATACAACTGACGGACGATGCCTGCCACCTGTATGCTCCTCACCTTTACCTAAAAGAATCATATCACCTAAATGAATTTTTTCAGCATACTCGAAAAGTGTCTTTTCGCAAACAGCATAAGCACGCTTTTTAGTAAGCTCACCTTCCTGCTTGTTTTTATAATGCTCAAAAAGGTATTCGGCAGTAATAAAACCTAAAACCGAGTCACCTAAAAACTCAAGTCGTTCATTATCAAGTCCCGTACCCTTTTCATTGGCATAAGAAGAATGAGTCAATGCTCGTTTAAGCAAAGACTTATCCTTAAATTCATATCCGATTTTATTCTCAAAATCAGTCATTATTGTCACCTAAATTATTATTTTTCACAAAAGTCTTTAAAGACTCCATTCCACGATTTGCAAGTTGCATATATCTTTCCTGTTTATCTCTGATTTTCTCTTCCAATGGTGGTAAAATGCCAAAATTCGCACCCATCGGCTGAAAATTCTTAACACTCTCATCACTTATGTATCGGCTCAATGCACCAATCATTGTATCAACAGGTAAAACAACAGTTTCCTGTCCTTTAAGTCGACGTGCCAAGTTAATTCCTGCCATAAGTCCGCTTGCTGCTGACTCCATATAACCTTCAACACCTGTAATTTGTCCACCAAAGAAAACAAAAGGATTACTTCTTAAACTGAAATCACCATTCAGAAGTCTTGGCGAATCAATGAAAGTATTCCTGTGCATCACACCATATCTTAAAAATTCTGCATTTTTAAGTGCAGGGAACATACTGAAAACTCGTTTCTGTTCACCGAATTTAAGATTAGTCTGAAATCCCACAAGATTGTACATTGTACCGTCTTTATTTTCTTTACGAAGCTGAAGATTTGCCCAAGGTCTGTGACCTGTTCGAGGGTCTGTGAGTCCAACTGGCTTTAACGGACCGTATCTCATTGTATCCTTACCACGGGATGCTAAAACCTCAATAGGCATACATCCCTCATAAACATCTTTTCGTTTATCAAAAGAATGGATTTCAGCACTTTCGGCATTAATAATTGCCTCATAAAAAGCCTCATATTCAGCCTTGTTCATAGGGCAATTGATATAGTCAGCCTCACCGCCACGGTCATAACGTGACTGTCTAAAGGCACACTCCATATCAATACTGTCAGCACTTACAATCGGTGCTGCTGCATCATAGAAAGATAATCCGTTTCCACACATCTGACGGATTGTTTCAGAAAGTCCCTCACTTGCTAATGGTCCTGCACATATAACTGTGCCGTCATAACCATCAGGAAGGTCAACAACTTCTTTTTCGATAATATTTATATTTTCATCATTTCTGATTTTTTCAGTAATAATTTCTGAAAACAGAAGACGGTCAACTGCAAGTGCTCCGCCTGCTTCAACCTTACATTCATAAGCAGTTTCAACACAAATAGAATTAAGATATGCCATTTCGTGCTTTAAAAGTCCTGCTGCAGAATTAAGTCTTTCAGCTTTAAGCGAATTTGAGCAGACAAGTTCTGCAAAAGTCGGGAGCTTATGTGCAGGAGATTTTTTTAAAGGTTTCATTTCATATAAATCAACCTTTATCCCATTTCTCGATAAAGCCTTTGCACACTCAACACCTGCAAGACCACCACCGATTACTGCTACTTTCATTCTTCTTTTGCCTTTCTCTTACGCTCTGCTTTTTTCTCAAAGCCACAATCTTCATTAAGGCAAGCCACAATTCCACCTTTTCTCTTGAAAAGTGACTTACCACACTGTGGACAAAGGTCATCAGTTGGCTTATCCCAAGTCATAAAGTTACATTCAGGATAATTTCCACAGCCGAAGAAAGCATAGCCTCTCTTTGACTTTTTCTCAATAACCTTGCCGCCACAAACTGGACAAGTTGCCTTTGTTTCAACAACTAAAGGCTTCGTATTCTTACATTCAGGATATCCGGGACAAGCCAAAAATTTACCAAATCTACCTGACTTGATAACCATATTTCTGCCACACTTATCACACTTAATGTCAGTTTCGTCTTCCTTAAGCTTAATCTTCTGTCCCTGCATTTCTGCCTTTGCTTTATCAACAGTTGCAATAAATTCATCATAGAATTCGTGAAGCATCTTAATATAGTCAGTTTCACCACTTTCAACCATATCAAGCTGTGATTCCATTCCTGCGGTAAACTTAACATTTACAATCTTTGAGAATTTATCCTTAAGAAGAGTTGTAATAGCCTCACCCAATTCAGTTGGCTTTAACTGTTTCTGTTCACGGATAACATATTCACGCTGAGTAATTGTTGAAATAATTGAAGCATATGTTGACGGACGACCAACACCTGTTTCTTCAAGTGCCTTGATAAGAGATGCTTCTGTGTATCTTGCAGGTGGCTGTGTGAAGTGCTGATTTCCTGCAAGTTCTTTCATTTTTATTGCATCGCCCTCATTGATTTTTGGAAGTTTTCCTTCCTCTTCCTCGTCATCATCCGTACCTGTTTCATAAAGACAAGTATAGCCATCAAAACGGACTGAATAGCCATTTGCATTAAATGTAACAAACTTACCATTCGCCTTATCTTGTTCATTAGCACCTGTGATTTCTGCCTTGACAGTATCCTGAACACAGTTTGCCATAAGAGAAGCAATAAATCGTTTCCAGATGAGTGTATATAATTTATACTGGTCATTTGTAAGACTTGACTTTGCTTGTTCAGGAGTAATTGCCATCATTGTAGGACGAATAGCCTCGTGACCATCCTGAGCATTTGCCTTCGTCTTGAAATATCTTGGCTTTTCAGGAAGATATTCCTTACCGTAAGTATTTACAATATATTCATTTGCAGCAGCCCTTGATTCTTCTGAAATACGAAGAGAGTCTGTTCTCATATATGTGATAAGACCCACAGAACCAAAGCCCTGAATTTCAACACCTTCGTAAAGCTCCTGAGCAACTTTCATTGTCTTTCTTGCCTGGAAATTAAGCTTACGGGATGCTTCCTGTTGCATTGTAGATGTTGTAAATGGTGGAGCAGGTTGACGACGACGAATACCTTTTTTTACTGATGTTGCAATGTATTCAGCACCCTCAAGACGAGCTAAATACATATCACTCTGCTCTTTATTTGTAATCTTAACTTTACCTGTTTCATCACCTGTAAACTGTGCTTTGAAAGCCTTTTTTGATGAAGGGGCCTGCATTTTTGCATCAAGAGTCCAGTATTCTTCAGGATTAAATGCTCTGATTTCATTTTCACGGTCAACAACAAGTCTTACTGCAACAGACTGAACACGGCCTGCAGAAAGACCACGACGGATTTTCTGTGAAATGAATGGACTTAAAGTGTAACCTACAAGTCTGTCGAGAATACGACGAGCCTGCTGAGCATTTACCAAATCCAAGTCGATTTTCTCAGGGTGTTCAATTCCCTTTACAACACTATTTTTATTGATTTCGTTAAACTTAACACGATTGTTATCGTTCATATCAAGGTCAAGAAGTGTTGCAAGGTGCCAAGAAATCGCCTCTCCTTCACGGTCAGGGTCGGCTGCGAGAATAACTGCTTCCGAATTATCTGCAAGCTGTTTAAGTTCTTTTACAAGCTTTTCTTTACCTTTGATTACAGCATATTTAGGTGCAAAATCATTTTTAACATCAACACTTAATTTTGCAGCAGGTAAGTCACGGATATGACCTTTTGAGGACACAACCGTGTAATCCTTTCCCAAATATTTCTGAATACTTTTTGCCTTTGATGGCGACTCAACAATTACAAGTTTTGACATATATCATCTTCCTAAATTTAATCTGTATTTATTGTGTATCGTCTGCCACTCTGCTGAGCGACAAGACCATAAATTTCCAATTCTGTTATCGCAGAAAGCGTCTTTTCAGTCGTCATTCCGCAACTATTTATTATTTCATCTATGTGTTTCGAATCATTATCTAAAAAATCATAGACCTTTTTAGCAGACTCTGTCAAGTATGCAGGAGCCTCTTTTTTTACTTTACTAACCATTTTAACAGGTTTTTCCTGTACTTTTACTATAACAGGCTCATTTTCCTTTTCCATAAGATATTTCTGTGTTCTTCTGATTATCTCATCATCAGGAAAACGTTCTTTATGTCCCAGTTTATCGAAATATCTTGTGTGATATGCTTCAATAATATCATTTGGTGAGAAAACAGGAGTTGCACCATTACGGATAAGATTATTAGTCCCTAAAAATGATGAACTTACCAAATCTCCGGGAACTGCAAAAACGTCCTTACCTTGTTCAAGTGCAAGTCTTGCAGTTATAAGCGATCCGCTTCTCTCACCTGCTTCAACAACTACTGTTCCAAGGCTGATTCCCGAAATAATTCGGTTTCGCAAAGGAAATGTTACACGGCTTGCAGAATGATATGGTGGAAATTCCGTTATCAATGCACCATTGTTCACAATTTTATCTCTTAACGGTTTATTATCCATAAGGTATTTTGTACCTAAACCACAACCTAATATACAAATTGTCTTACCGTTTTCATCAAGAGCACCTTTGTGTGCTGAACTGTCAATTCCCAATGCTCCACCTGAAACAATAGTAAATCCAATATGTGCCATAGCCGAAGATAATGCTCTTGCAACTGAATTTCCGTAATCCGATGCTTTTCTTGCACCTACAACTGAAATCATAAGTTCATTTGCCAGGACAGATTCATCACCGTCAACATATAACACTAAAGGTAGATTCTGAAGTTGCAACAATTGTGGTGGATAGTATTCACTTGATGGAGTGACTATTTTCCAACCATTTTCTATAACTGTGTCGTATATTTTTTGTGCTTCTTCAAGAGGAAAGCTTTTAAGCTTTTCAACCTGTCTTTTTGTAAGCACATCAAGAGAAAAAACCTCGTTGAAACTTGAGGCATATATCTCATATGGATTCCATTCATAATATGAAATTAAGTCAAGGCAGGATGCCCCTGCACCCAAGCCACAGGACATCCATATCCAATACACATCGTAGTTCATCTTGTCATTTCCCACATAATTATTGATGCAGCCGCAGCAGCATTCAAGGATTCCGCTCTGCCGTTCATTTTAATAGTGATTTTATCACTGCATTTTTCGATGATTTCTTTTGAAACACCGTTGCCCTCATTACCGATTATGCAAACAGCACCTTTTGAAAAATCAACGGTTATTACATTTTTAGCATCTCTGTCAGGGACTGTTGCAAAAATATCAATTCCTATTTTTTTGCATTTATCGATTTCATTACCTAAATCCTGACAAATATAAATAGGAAGTCTGAAAAGAGCACCCATCGAAGCTCTCAAAGCCTTTGGATTATAAATATCACAACCACCGTAAATTACCATTCCATCAAGACCCAACGCCTCTGCAGTACGGGAAATCGCACCTAAGTTATCAGGATTCTGAATGGTATCGAGAGCAATATATTTTTTGCCTTTTTCATACTCAAAACTATTCTGTTTCATTTTAACAGTACACACAACACCCTGAGGGGTCACTGTATCACTTATAGCTTTAAGAACATCGTTGCTGACAGTATAAAATGACTGACAACCATTACGCAAAGACGTTATCTCATCACCGTATTTTTCAGCACAGTTTTCAGTACAAAAAACACTTTCAATCTGGCATCCGCTCAAAAGGGCATCACAACAAAGACGGACACCTTCCACTACGAAAAGTCCGCTGTTTTTTCTGTCTTTTGAGGAAGTCAAGAGCGACTTTACTTCTTTAATTTTCGAGTTATTTTTAGCATTTATTACAATATCAAACATAATTTAAAAAACGGAAAAACCACGCGTGAGGGATATCCTCAAGCGTGGTTAAATAATTATTTAAGAGCTTCTTTAGCTTTTTCTGTGAGTGCTGTGAATGCTGCAGGGTCAGCAATAGCAATCTCTGAAAGCATCTTTCTGTTAAGATCAATACCAGCTTTTTTAAGACCGTTGATGAATGTTGAGTAGTTCATACCGTTCATCTTGCAAGCAGCTGAAATTCTTGTAATCCAGAGCTTTCTGAAATCACGTTTCTTCTGCTTTCTGCCGATATATGCATAGTTACCGCTCTTCATAACAGCCTGTTTTGCTGTTCTGAAAAGTTTGCTCTTTGAACCATAGTAACCCTTAGCGAGTTTTAATACTTTATTTCTTCTTTTGCGAGTCATCATCGCACCTTTAACACGTGCCATTTCTCTTTACCTCCGATTTAGTAGATACGTTTATGCGTTACTTACGCTTTGATTATTGCGAAGCAACAAGGTTCTGGGGTACCCATCCGCATTTTTAATGCGTTGATGGGTCAGGTTCTTATTTATAAGGAATAAGACGCTTAATCTGAGCTGTATTTGTCTTATCTGCAACAGCTGTCTGACGAAGACCTCTTTTTCTCTTTGTGCTCTTCTTTGTTAAGATATGAGACTTGTTAGCGTGTGCTCTGATTGGCTTGCCGTTCTTTGAAAGCTTAAATCTTTTCTTAGCTCCGCTATGTGTTTTAATCTTTGGCATAATAATATCCTCCTAATTATAATTTCCTGTTTACTTTGTGCCCTTAGGTGAAAGGAACATAAGCATCTGACGACCTTCAAGTTTTGCAGGTTTATCAACTGTGCCTAATTCCTCAACAGCAACAGCAAAGCGTTCCATAATTCCGTTACCTAAATGTGCGTGAGCCATTTCACGACCTCTGAAACGGATTGAAACCTTAACTTTGTTGCCTGATTTCAGGAATTTAAGTGCATGATTTACCTTGGTATCAAAGTCATGAGTATCAATGTTGACAGAAAGTCTGATTTCCTTTGTTTCAATAACCTTCTGATTTTTCTTTGCTTCCTTTTCTTTCTTTGCCTTATCAAAACGATACTTACCATAGTCCATAATCTTACAAACTGGTGGCTGAGCGTTAGGGGCAATCTTTACAAGGTCAAGGCTACGCTTTTCAGCTTCTTTAACAGCGTCTTTACTGGACATAATGCCAAGCTGTTCACCATCGTCAGTAATAACTCTGACTTCCTTGTCGCGAATTTCTTCATTGATTTGCAATTCTTTGGTACTGATAAATAAACACCTCTCCATGCCCTTGTGGGCGAAATTAAAAAAGTGGACAGAAAAATTCTGTCCACAACAATACAAGTTAATCTTAATTCAAGAAAATGTATTGACCATTCAGCTCAATTACCGAAAGGTGAGAACAAAATTTAACTGCTCTGCTTTATTTTGCTCTGTTATTATAACACAAATTTCCGTGATGTCAACAGTTTTTTATTAATTCTTTAACTAATTGGAGTTTATCGAGGTGTTGCCTTCCCCTTGAGGGGAAGGTGTCACCGTAGGTGACGGATGAGGTGGAAAGGTGAAATGTTATATTTATTAACGGTTGCTATCGCAATCTACACCTCATCAGTCTGCTTCGCAGACAG